>JBKJPE010000029.1:0-30767 GCA_046595185.1 Nocardioides sp. | reverse complement strand
CCCACCACCACGCCCGCGCCCACGACCCCACCTATGAGATGACCACCCACCCCGACAACAAAGTCACCTTCCACCACCGCACCTGAACCAGACCCGACCGGACCGTGACCGGCGGGGTCTCGAGACGCTCGCTGCGCTCGCTCCTCGACCACCGGCGCTGCGCTCGCTCCTCGACCACCGGCGTGGGACTGGGACTGCTCAGCCCGACAGGTTGCGCGCGGTGGTCGCAGCGAGCCGCAGCGCGTCGCGCGCCCAGCCGGCCGACGCGCCGGCCAGTCCGCAGGACGGCGAGACGCCGAGGTGGTCGCCGACCACCTCGGGGTCGAGCCCGAGCATCTCCAGCCACCGCTCAACGCGGGCGGTGACGTCCTTGTCCGAGGGCCGGGTGCCGGCGTCGGGGTCGGTCGACGGCAGCGCCCCGAGCACCACGGACTCCCCCGCCTCGAGCGCCTCACCGAGCTGGTCGTGGTCCTCGGCGGCCAGCTGGTCGAGGTCGACCACGAGGCCACGGGCGCCGGCGCCGCGGAGCAGGCCAAGCGGTGTGGCCGGGGCGCAGGCGTGCACCCACGGCTCACCCCCGGCCGCGGCGACGGCGGCGAGCACCACGGCCAGGGTGTCGGAGGCCTCGGGGAGGTCGACGCTGCGGTGGCGGCGCAGCCCGGACGCGGTCGGCACCCGCCCCCCGAGCACCGACGGCAGCGCGGGCTCGTCGACCTGCACCACGAGCCGCTCCACGCCGGGCAGCCGGCGCCGTACGTCCCGGACGTGGTCGCCGAGCCCCTCGGCCAGGGCCTGCGCCAGCTCGCGACGGGCGCCGTGGTCGCCGAGGATCGCGTCGCCGCGCGGCCGCTCGACCGTGGCGGCGAGGGTCCAAGGGCCGCTGACCTGGATCTTGAACGCCCCCGTGAGGCCCTGGGCCTGCTCCTCCAGGCTGTCCAGGTCCTGGCCGACGAGGCTGCGCGCGCGACGCTGATCGACGCCGGAGGCGGACTGGCCGGTGAGCCGCCAGCCGGCCGGCTGCAGGTCGGCGCCGAGCTCGGCGACCAGGGCCAGCGCCCGCCCGGTCATCGCCGCGGCGACGCCGCGTCCGGGCACCTCGGGCAGGTGCGGCAGGTGACCGACGAGCTCGCCGAGCACGAGTCCGACGGCGTGGTCGAAGGACCGCTGGTCCTCCCCCGGCATCGAGCCGACCGCGGTGGCGCGGGTCATCGCTGCTCCTCCTGCTCCCGCGGCGACGTGGCGGCGACGGTGCGGTCGATGGTGGCGCTCCCGACGACGCGTGTGCCGTCGTAGACCACGGCGGTCTGGCCGGGGGCGATGCCGTACGCCGGCTCGAGCAGCTCGACCTCGACCTGCTCGCCGTCCCCCACACGGACGACCGCGGGCAGCGGGGCGCCGTGGGCGCGCAGCTGCACCGTGCCGCGCAGCAGCCTCGGCGCCGCCCCGCACCAGCGCGGGTGCGTGCAGCTCAGCCGGTCGACGGCGAGCCGCTCGTGCGGGCCCACCGTCACCGTGCCCGAGACCGGCTCGATGTCGAGCACGAAGCGGGGCCGTCCGTCCGGCGCCGGGCGGCCGAGTCGCAGGCCCTTGCGCTGGCCGACGGTGAAGCCGTACGCGCCGCTGTGGCGCCCGAGGACCTCGCCGGTCGCGTCGTCGACGATATCGCCGCCGTCGTGGGGAGCGCGGTCGCCGAGCTTCTCGCGCAACCAGCCGGCGTTGTCGCCGTCAGCGACGAAGCAGATGTCGTGGGAGTCGGGCTTGTCGGCGACCAGGAGCCCCCGTCCGGCGGCCTCCACGCGCACCTGCACCTTGGGCGTGTCCCCGAGAGGGAAGAGGGAGTGGGCGAGCTGGCGCTGGTCGAGGACCCCGAGGACGTACGACTGGTCCTTGCCGTCGTCCTCGGCACGATGCATCTCGACCGTGCCGTCGGCCGCGCGGCGCAGCCGTGCGTAGTGCCCGGTCGCCACGGCGTCGAAGCCCAGCGCGAGGGAACGCTCCAGCACGGCCTCGAACTTGATCTTCTCGTTGCAGCGCAGGCAGGGGTTGGGGGTGCGCCCGGCGGCGTACTCGTCCAGGAAGTCCTCGACCACGTCGGCGTGGAAGCGCTCCGAGAGGTCCCACACGTAGAACGGGATCCCGATCACGTCCGCCGCGCGCCGCGCGTCGTTGGCGTCCTCGACCGTGCAGCAGCCCCGGGCCCCGGAGCGGTACGACGCGGGGTTGCGCGAGAGCGCCAGGTGGATGCCCGTCACCTCGTGGCCGGCCTCGACCGCGCGGGCGGCGGCGACCGCCGAGTCGACGCCGCCGGACATCGCGGCGACGACCCGCAGCGGAGCGGGGCTGCCCGGGGTGGTCACCGGCGCGCCGCGCGGGCGCGCTCGACGCACGGGCCGATCGCGGCCACCAGTGCGTCGACGTCGGCCGTGGTCGACGTGCGACCCAGCGAGAAGCGCAGCGAGCTGCGGGCCACCTGCTCGTCGCGACCCATGGCCAGCAGCACGTGGGAGGGCTGCGGGACACCGGCGGAGCAGGCCGAGCCGGTGGAGCACTCGATCCCGCGGGCGTCGAGCAGCATCAGCAAGGAGTCGCCCTCGCAGCCCGGGAAGGACAGGTGGGCGATGCCGGGCAGGCCGGCGCCGGGGTCGTCGAGGGGGGCGCCGTTGAGCAGGGCCTCCGGGACGACCTGCTGCACGCCGCGCACGAGCCGGTCGCGCAGGCCCGACATCCGCGCTGCGTGCTCGGCCTGGCCGACCACGGCGAGCTCGACCGCGGTGGCCAGGGCGCCGATCGCGGGCGGGTCGAGGGTGCCGGAGCGCACGTCGCGCTCCTGCCCACCGCCGTGGACCAGCGAGGTGAGGTCGAGGTCGCGACGCACCAGCAGCGCCCCCACGCCGTACGGTCCCCCGACCTTGTGTCCGGTCAGCGTCAGCGCGTCCACGCCGGACGCCGCGAAGTCGACCGGCACGGCACCGACGGCCTGCACGGCGTCGGTGTGCACCGGCACACCGTGCTGGGCTGCCAGCGTGACGACGTCGTCGAGCGGCTGGAGCGTGCCGACCTCGTTGTTGCCCCACATCACCGACACGGCGGCGACCGATACCGGGTCGCGCTCGAGGCACTCGCGCAGGGAGCCGACGTCGAGACGGCCGCGCGCGTCGACGGCGAGGTGGTCGACCACGGCGCCCTGGTCGGTGGCCAGCCAGTCGAGGGGGTCGAGGACGGCGTGGTGCTCCACGGCGGTGGTGAGCATCCGGGTGCGCCGCGGGTCGGCCGCCCTGCGCGCCCAGGCCAGGCCCTTGAGGGACAGGTTGTCGGCCTCCGTGCCGCCGGAGGTGAAGACGACCTCGCCAGGGCGGCAGCCCATCGACCCGGCCAGCGACTCCCGGGCCTCCTCGACCACGCGGCGGGCCCGGCGCCCGGAGGCGTGCAGCGAGCTGGCGTTGCCGACCTCGCGCAGCCGCGCGACCAGCGTCGCGACCGCGTCCTCGACCATGGGCGTGGTCGCGGCGTGGTCGAGGTAGACGCTCGACTCGGGGCGCAGGAGGGCTTCGGACATCGCACCGTCCAGCGTACGCGCGGCTCCCCGGGCCGGACCGGGCGCCTCAGGCCGCGGGCAGCACGGTGGCCACGATCGCCAGGTGATCGGTCTCCGGCACCTCGACGGTGGCGGTGCTGGTGGCGGTCCAGCCGGGGCCCAGGAGCAGGTGGTCGATGGCGGCGGTGGGCGGCAGCAGGCCGAGGACCGGGAAGAACCCGTTGACCGGCCAGGTGGTGCTCAGCCCGGTGTTCAACAGCTCGGCGCTGTCGCGGTAGCCGGCGGCGACCAGGGCCCGGACGGGGCCGTGGTCGAGGGTCGCGTTGAGGTCGCCGACGACCACGTCGGGCCGCTGGTCGGTCACCACCTCGCGGAGCACGGCGTGGTCCTCGGCCCAGTCGTCGGGGTCCAGGGGCGCGGCCGGGTGGGCGGCCAGCAGGTCCAGGCCGCCGGTGCGCACCAGCAGGTTGTCGAACCGGGTGCCGGGCACCAGGTCCGCGGACTCGAACGGCTCCCGCGAGAACACCATCGTGCCCTCGTAGCTCGCCCCGGTGCGCCCGGCGCGGTGCGGCAGCAGGTCGTCGAGGCCCGCGGCCTCCATCGCGGCCAGGGTCGGCGGGGTGACCTCGCTGGCCACCAGCACCTCGACCCCCCGCTCGGCGACCTCGCGCACGACGGCGGCACCGTCGCCGCGACCGAAGTAGAGGTTGGCGCTGAGCACGACGACCTCGTCCCCCGGCCCCGCGGCCGGCGCGGGCTCCCGGCCCTCGCCGCTGTAGGACGGCAGCAGCCAGGCCACGTGCAGCGCACCCGCCGCCAGGACCGACACCGCCAGGGCGGCCGGCAGCAGCGGCCGGGTGCCGCGACGCGCGAGCAGGACCCCGAGCACCGCGAGCGCCGGCGCGTACGCCCCGAGGGCGAACGGGGTGAAGGCCTGCAGCTGCACGAGCAGCCCCGCCCCGGGGTCGGTCAGCCTGACCAGCGTGAGCAGGCCGGCCGGGACCAGGAGCAGGCCCAGCAGCGCCCAGGCGAGGGCGACGGGCTTGGACACGGCTGCGACCGTACCCACCCGGTGGCGACGGCAGGTGAGCCGGGAACGGCGACCGCGCGACGCGCGCGCGACCCCGGGGTGGACGTCAGAGGAGGACGAGGTCGTCGCGGTGCACGACCTCGCGGTCGTACGCCGGGCCGAGCTGGGCGACCAGGTCGGGCGTCGACCGCCCGAGCAGCGGGGGCAGCTCGTCGGCGTCGAAGCCGACCCGCCCGCGGGCCACGACGGCACCGGCCTGGTCGACCAGGTCGACCGGGTCGCCGGCGGCGAAGGACCCCTCCACCCCGGTCACCCCGGCTGCGAGGAGGGAGGTGTGCCGCTCGGTGACAGCGCGCACGGCCCCGGCGTCGAGCACGAGGCGGCCCTGGGGCTCGGTGGCGTGCGCGAGCCACAGCAGCCGCGTGGGCCGCCGCCGTCCGGTCGCCCGGAACAGCGTGCCCACGTCGGCGCCGCCGAGGGCCTCGGCGGCCTGCGGTGCGGCGCTGAGCACCACGGGGATGCCGGCCCCGGTCGCGATCATCGCGGCGTCGACCTTGGTACGCATCCCGCCGGTGCCGATCCCGGCCGACCCGGGGGCGCCGAGGCTGACCCCGCTGAGCTCCTCGGCCGACTCCACGACCGGCAGCCGCCGCGAGCCGGGCACGGTGGGCGGGCCGTCGTACAGGCCGTCGACGTCGCTGAGCAGCACCAGCAGGTCGGCGTGGACGAGGTGCGCGACCAGCGCGGCCAGGCGGTCGTTGTCGCCGAAGCGGATCTCGCTGGTGGCCACGGTGTCGTTCTCGTTGACGATCGGCAGCACCCCGAGCTCGAGCAGCCGGGCGAAGGTCTGGTGGGCGTTGCGGTAGTGGGTGCGCCGCACGACGTCGTCGGCGGTGAGCAGCACCTGGCCCGCGGTCACCCCGTGCGTGGCCAGCTCCTCGGTGTAGCGGTGCACCAGCAGGCCCTGCCCGACCGAGGCTGCGGCCTGCTGCGAGGGCAGGTCGCTGGGGCGGCGACGCAGGCCGAGCGGGGCGAGCCCGGCGGCGATGGCGCCTGACGACACCAGGACGACCTCGACCCCGCGGTCCCGGGCGGCGGCGACGACGTCGACGAGGGCGCGCACCCGGTCGGGGTCGATCCCCCCCTCCGCCGTGGTCAGCGAGGACGAGCCGACCTTGACCACGACCCGGCGCGCCGCGACGACCTCCGGCCGGGCGCCCGGGGGCGCCGCGCTCATCGCTCGGAGGCGCCCGGGCCCGCCGGGTCGGCGGGGGCGGCGTCCGGGTCCGCGTCGGAGCCGATCTCGTACGAGGTCGGGCCCCGGTCGTAGCGGCGGGCGACGTCGGCCCGGGTCTCGTTCTCCCCGCGGTCGGGCATCGCCTCGTCGATGGCGCGACGGCGGCGCGCGGCCGGCCGGTCCTCGGTGAGACGCACGTCCTCACCACGGCGGGAGAGGATCTCGCCCCCGGCGTCCATGCCGGGGCGGAAGTCGAAGACGACCGCGTCCTCGGGGTCGCCGATCAGCACGGCGTCACCCTCCACCGCGCCCAGCGCCAGCAGCTTGCGCTCGACGCCCAGGCGGTCGAGCCGGTCGGCGAGGAAGCCCACGGCCTCGTCGTTGGAGAAGTCGGTCTGGCGCACCCAGCGCTCGGGCTTGGTGCCGCGCACGCGCCACCCGGCGCCGGTGGCGCGCACGCTGAAGTCCTCCTCGCGCACGGCCCGGGGCCGCAGCACGATGCGCTCGGCCACCACGGCCTCGCGCTCGGTGCGCGCGGCCTGGACGATCTCGGCCATCGCGAAGCCCAGTTCCCGCAGCCCCTCCCCCGACGCCGCGGAGACCGGGAAGACCCGCAGCCCGCGGGCGGTCAGGTCGGCCAGCACCATGTCGGCGATCTCCCGGCCGTCGGGCACGTCGACCTTGTTGAGGGCCACCAGCCGGGGTCGGTCCTCGAGGCCGCCGTAGCGGGCCAGCTCGTGCTCGATGATGTCGAGGTCCTCGACCGGGGCTCGGTCGGGCTCGAAGGTGGCGGTGTCGACCACGTGCACCAGCGCAGCGCAGCGCTCGACGTGGCGCAGGAAGTCGTGTCCGAGACCACGGCCCTCGCTGGCGCCCTCGATCAGGCCGGGCACGTCGGCCACGGTGAAGGTGGTGTCACCGGCGGTGACCATGCCGAGGTTCGGCACCAGGGTGGTGAACGGGTAGTCCGCGATCTTGGGGCGGGCCCGCGACATGGCCGCGATCAGGCTGGACTTGCCCGCGCTGGGGAACCCGACAAGGCCGACGTCGGCGACGACCTTCAGCTCCAGGACGACCTCGAGCTCGTCGCCGGGCTCGCCGAGCAGCGCGAAGCCGGGCGCCTTGCGCTTGGTCGAGGCCAGGGCCGCGTTGCCGAGGCCACCGGCGCCGCCCCCGGCCACCACGAGCTCGGCGCCGGGACCGACCATGTCGGCGATCGGGGTGCCGTCGGCCCGCGTGACGACCGTGCCGTCCGGCACGGGCAGCACGAGGTCGCCGCCGTGGCCGCCGTTGCGGTGGGCACCGGCGCCGTGACCGCCGTGGTCCGCCGTGCGCCGCGGGCTGTGGTGGTACTCGACCAGGGTGGTGACCCCCGCGTCGACGCGCAGGATCACCGAACCGCCGGGACCGCCGTTGCCGCCGTCGGGGCCCCCGAGGGGCTTGAACTTCTCGCGGTGCACGGAGGCCACGCCGTTGCCGCCGCGACCGGCGCTGACGAACAGCCGCACGCGGTCGACGAAGGTGGGGACGGCCATGGGGTTCCTCTCGGGGGTGCTGCTAGGAGAAATGCGCGAAGGCGCTCCCGGTCAGGAGCGCCTTCGAGGTCCGGCCGTGGCCGGGGTGCCGGGGGCCGAGCCCCCGGGGCGGGTCACTGACCCGCGAGGATGTTGACCACGCGGCGGCCGCGCTTGCGGCCGAACTCCACGGAGCCGGGGACGAGGGCGAACAGGGTGTCGTCCTTGCCGCGGCCGACACCGGCGCCCGGGTGGAAGTGGGTGCCGCGCTGGCGCACGATGATCTCGCCGGCGCCGACGACCTGGCCGCCGAACCGCTTCACACCGAGGTACTGGGAGTTGGAGTCGCGACCGTTCTTGGTGGACGCGGCGCCCTTCTTGTGAGCCATGAGTTACATCCTTCGCTGTTCTGCGCTGAGAGCCCGACGGCCTCTCAGAGGGAGATGTCGGTGACCTTGACCTGGGTGTACTTCTGGCGGTGCCCCTGGCGCTTCTTGTAGCCGGTCTTGTTCTTGAACTTCTGGATGATGATCTTGGGGCCCTTGGTGGCGCCCAGGACCTCGACGGTCACCGCAGCCTTGTCCAGACCGGCGGAGGTCACGGACTCGCCGTCGACCACGAGCAGCACCGGCAGCACGGCCGTCTGCCCGACCGGGGTGGCGATCTTGTCGATCGAGATGACGTCGCCCACGGCGACCTTCTGCTGGATGGCGCCAGCTCGCACGATCGCGTACACCGCGGATCTCCTTCGTCGGGTCGAGCTCACGTCCAGGTCTGCGGCACGCCGGCACGCCTCCCCGGGTCAGACCCGGGCGGGAAACATGGGATGCCATGCAGCGGAAGCGCACACGTGGTGCGCCGAGGGTTCATAGTACGGACCCCGCGGCACCGAGCGCAAAACGTGGCGCCGGTGCCGCCCGCAGCTGCCTCAGATGCGCGGCAGCAGGTCCCTCGGGGCGCCGCCGCCGCCAGGGCCGCCGCCGGGGCCGTTGCCGGGGCCGCCCGGCTCGGCCTCGGACGTGCCGGGCTCCACCCGGCCCGAGTCCGACGGCCTGCCACCCAGGCCGTGGCCCGCGGTGGCCTCGTCCAGGGTGGGCACGGCGGCACCACCGCGGCGGCGCGAACCACGGGTCCGGGTGACCACCCGCGGGGCCGACGGCGGTGCCTCGTCGGTCCCGGTCTCCTCCGGGGCGGACGCCGACGCCGCCGGCTCCGGCTGCTCGGCGGGAGCGGTCATCACGACCGCCTCGGGCCCCTGCTCGGGCCCGCCCGCGGGGCGGCTGGCGCTGCGACGCCGGGTCCGCGTCACCACCGTCGCCGGCTCGGGCTCCGCCGCCGGCTGCTCGACCGTCTCGACGACGGGCTCCGCTGCCTGCGGCTGCACGTCGCCCTGCTCGGCGGCCCGACCGGTCTCCGGGATGTCGTCCGGCGGCACCTCGCCCGGCGACATGGCCGGGTCGGAGACGGCCGGCTGCTCGGGCTGCTCGGTGCGGGCGTCGTCGGCCGCGGTCTTCTCGGCGGCCCGGGCCATCGCGGCCAGGTCGGCCGGCGAGGGGGCGCGCCCGGTGTCCTTCTGCCCACCGTCACGACCGCCGTCACGACCACCGCCCCGACTCCGGCTGCCGCCGCCGTTGCTGTCGTCGCCGCGGCCCCGCTTGGGGCGCCGGGCGTCGTCGTCCTGGCGCGGGGGCTCGACCGGCTCGCCGTGGACGACCAGCCCGCGCCCCTGGCAGTGCTCGCAGGAGTGGCTGAAGGCCTCGAGGAGGCCGGTGCCGATCTTCTTGCGGGTCATCTGGACCAGGCCGAGCGAGGTGACCTCGGCGACCTGGTGGCGGGTGCGGTCGCGGCCCAGGCACTCGACGAGGCGACGCAGGACGAGGTCGCGGTTGGACTCCAGGACCATGTCGATGAAGTCGACGACGATGATGCCGCCGATGTCGCGCAGCCGCAGCTGACGCACGATCTCCTCGGCGGCCTCGAGGTTGTTCTTGGTGACCGTCTCCTCCAGGTTGCCTCCGGACCCGGTGAACTTGCCGGTGTTGACGTCGACGACGGTCATCGCCTCGGTGCGGTCGATGACCAGCGAGCCGCCCGAGGGCAGCCACACCTTGCGGTCGACGCCCTTGGCGATCTGTTCGTCGATCCGGTACGTCGCGAAGACGTCGGTCTCGGACTCCTGGCGCTCGAGGCGGTCGGCGAGGTCGGGGGCGATGTGCCCGACGTACTCGGAGACCGTCTGCCAGGCCTCCTCGCCCTGGACGACGAGGCGCGCGAAGTCCTCGGTGAACAGGTCGCGGACCACCTTGAGCATCAGGTCGGGCTCGCCGTAGAGCATCTGCGGCGAGCTGCCCTTGGCGACCTTGCGCTCGATGTCCTCCCAACGTGCCTTGAGGCGGTCGACGTCACGGGTCAGCTCGTCCTCGCTGGCCCCCTCGGCGGCGGTGCGCACGATCACGCCCGCGCTGTCGGGGACGATCTGCTTGAGCAGCGACTTGAGACGGGTGCGCTCGGTGTCGGCGAGCTTGCGGGAGATCCCGTTGGTGGTGCCGTCGGGCACGTAGACCAGGAACCGCCCGGCGAGGCTGACCTGGCTGGTGAGCCGGGCCCCCTTGTGGCCGACCGGGTCCTTGGTGACCTGCACCAGGATCGTCTGCCCGGAGGACAGCACCGACTCGATCTTGCGAGGGGTGCCCTCCTTGTGCCCGAGCGCCTGCCAGTTGACCTCACCGGCGTACAGCACGGCGTTGCGGCCCTTGCCGATGTCGACGAAGGCGGCCTCCATCGACGGCAGCACGTTCTGGACGCGGCCGAGGTGGACGTTGCCGATCATCGAGGTCTGGGACTCGCGCGCCACGTAGTGCTCGACGAGGACCTTGTCCTCGAGGACGCCGATCTGGGTGAGGTCGCTGCGTTGGCGGATCACCATGGTGCGGTCGACCGACTCGCGGCGGGCGAGGAACTCGGCCTCGCTGACGATCGGCGCGCGACGGCGACCGGCCTCCCGGCCCTCGCGGCGTCGCTGCTTCTTCGCCTCGAGGCGGGTCGAGCCGCTGACCGCGGTGATCTCGTCCTCGGCCGAGCGCGGCCTCCGCACCCGGGTGACGGTGTTCTGCGGGTCGTCGACCTTGTCGTCGCCGCCGTCGCCCTCACGGCGCCGGCGTCGGCGCCGTCGCGAGGACCCGCTGCGGTCGCCCTCGCCGTCTCCGCGGTCGGAGTCCTCGGACCCGTCGGCGTCGGCCGCGCCGTCACCTGCGTCGGCGGAGGACTCGGCATCCTCACCGGACTGCCCCCGGTCGTTCTGGGCGTCAGGTCCACCCTGGCCACCGCGGCCACCACGGCCACCGCGGCCGCGGCGACGGCCCTGGCGCTGCTGACCGTCCTGCTTGTCCCGACCGTCCTGCGGGTCGTCCTGCCCGCCGTCCTGACGGCCGACCTCGGCGTCGTCCTGCCCGCCGTCCTCGGCCACGGTGCCCGGCACCACCGCGACGGCCGCCAGGGCCTCGTCGGACTGCTCGCCCGAGCCGTCCCCGGCCCCGCCCTTGCGGCGGCGACGGCCACCACGGCGACGGCGGCGACGGCCGCTGCCGGCCTCGCCGTCACCCTCCTCGGTGTCGTCGGTGTCGTCGGTGTCCTCGGTGTCCTCGGTGTCCTCGGTGTCCTCGGTGTCCTCGGCGTCCTCGGCGTCCTCGGCGTCCTCGGCGTCCTCAGCGTCGTCGGTGTCGCCGGCCGGCTGCTCGGGCTGCTCGGCCTCGTCGACGGGCAGCACGGTCTCGAC
Organism: Nocardioides sp.; assembly: GCA_046595185.1. Classification (GTDB taxonomy): domain Bacteria; phylum Actinomycetota; class Actinomycetes; order Propionibacteriales; family Nocardioidaceae; genus Nocardioides. Next base: position 19,676 of record JBKJPE010000029.1, on the reverse strand, counting down.
CTCGGCCTCGGCGGCCTCCTCGACCACCTCGGCGGGGACCTCGAGCGGCGCCTCCTCGGCCGCGGCCGGCGCGAGCGGGGCGGAGGCGACCTTTCTCGTGGTCCGCTTCCGGGGCTTCTTCACCGGGGCGGCGGCGGGTGCCTGGAACAGTGGGACGGCGCTGGCGGCGGGAGCCTGCTCGGTGGGCTCACCCGCCGGCGTGGCGACCGCGGGGGGCTGCTCGGCAGCGGGGTCCAGGGGGAGCTCGGGTGCGGCGTCAGCGGCGGCCTCGACGGACTCGACGGACTCCGCGTCCGGCGCGGCCGGCGCGGTCTTCCGGGTCCGGGTGGTCTTCTTGGCCGCAGCCTTCTTGGTGGTGGTCCTCGCCGCGGTCGTCTTGCGGGCCGCCGCCTTCCGCGCCGGGGCGGCGGGGGCGTCCGCCTCGGGGGCCGGCGCCCCGGTCTCCGCGGCGACGTCCACCGGGGCCGCGGCCGGGGCCTCCGCCCCGGACTCCTCCGCGGCGGGGGTCTCGGCGGCCACCGAGGCGGCGGCGACCTTGCGGGTCGTGCGCTTGCGGGTCGTCTTCTTCACCACGGGGGCCGCGGTCGGGTCGTCCGAGGACGTGGTGGGAGTCTGGTCGTCAGCCATGTGGTGCTCCTGGCCCAGGCGCTCGCGCGTCCCTGGGCGGGTCGTGCCCGACCCCGCGGTGCGGGCGCCGTGGCGTCAAGTCTTCCGGGTCGGCGACACCCTCCGCTGTGCGTCGCTGGCCGCCGGCCCTCGCCTGCCGCGGTCGCTGGCCCGAGGGTGGTCGCTCTCACCGATCACCCGGTCCGCGTCGCGGTCTGGCGACGACCTGCACCCACCGTGCCGCCCCCTGCGGGGCCGGCGAGAACGTCGTCGGGCCGGGCCCCCGCGGTCTCCCGCTGCGGCCCGTCCTGACGGCAGTATCGCACAGTGGCCGGGTGCGGTGGGCATCACGCGCCCGGCTCAGGGGGCCGTGGGCCCCGGGTCCGGGGGCAGGGCGAGGGGGTCCTCGAGCCCGTCCTCGCCGGCCGTGAGGGGCCCCTGGGCGAGCCGGGTCAGCAGCACCCGGTCGGCTGCCGGCAGGGACGAGGACGACCGGATCCCGGTCAGGACGTCGTCCGGTCGCACCGACGGCACGGTGTGGCGCAGCAATAGGTCCATGGTGCTGCCGGCCCGCCCCGAGGCGTCCACCTCGGCGTCGTCGACGACCAGGCGGAGCACCGCGGCCCGGCAGTCGAAGGTGCGCAGCCCCTTCTTGGTCATCCGCTCGACGGGCACCGAGTCCAGGGCCAGGAAGTCCGCCACCCCGGCGCGCGCGGCCGGGACCGCCAGATCGGTCTCCACCCGCCACCAGCTGGCCTCGAGCAGCTCGGTCAGGCCGCCGGTGCGCGCGGTGGCCACGTCGGCGACCTCGACCACGTCGAGACCGGGCGGCAGGGAGCCGGCCAGGGTGCGCGCGACGTCGGCGGGCTCGAGGTGCTGGGCGAGCCCGATCTCGAGGTACTCGGCCTCGCTCGCCGAGCCGGTGGGCGCCGCACCGGCGTACGAGATGCGCGGGTGGGGGTTGAACCCCGACGAGTAGGCCATCGGCACCCGGGCGCGCACCAGGGCGCGCTCGAAGGCTCGGCTGAAGTCACGGTGGCTGGTGAACCGCATCCGGCCGCGCTTGGCGTACCGGACGCGGAGCCGCTGGACCGGGGGTGCCTGCTGCTCGGGCTGGGCGCGGCTCACGCGCGGGTCCCGAGGTCGTCTCGTGCTGCCTTCATCCCCGGTGAAGGGTAGACCGTCCCGACGCGCTCCCCCGCCAGCCAGGTCGTCAGTCGCTCCGCCTCGGTGGCCAGCGCACGTCGTCCCGGCGCCGGTACGTCGGCCAGCAGGCACGGGACGACGAGGCCGGCGGGGTCCTGCACCCACGTCCCGACCACGCGGCCGTCCCACCAGGCGGTGGTGCCGGCGTTGCCGTTGCGGTCGAACACCTGCGGGCCGAGGCCCCCGAGGTAGAAGTCGCGCTCCTTCCACCCCATCACGGTCGGGTCGAGCACGGGCAGCAGCGCTGCCCACGGGGCCGTCTCGGGCTCGGGGTCCTCGTCGTCGGGCAGCAGCCAGGCCGGGCGTCCGTCCTCGAGGCGGACCTCGACGGCGCCGAGGTCGGCCAGCGCCCGGCGGACGAGCCCCTGGGTCGCCCCCAGCCACCAGACCAGGTCGGTGGTGGTCCCGGGCCCGAACCGGGCCAGCCAGCGGCGGACCAGCTCGGCCCACCCGTCCCCGGCCGTCTCGGCCTCGGGCACCTCGTCCAGCCAGTGCTCGACCGCGGTCCAGCGCGGCCGGGAGACCCGCCAGTGGCTGGTGTTGGTGCCCCGCACGACGTCGGCGGTGAGACCGAGGTGGGTCAGCACGCGGGTGTGGAGGGCGTCGGGGCCGGGCAGGACCGGACGCACCTCCGCCGCGGTCAGCCCGTCGGGGTGGCGCCGGAGGTGGTCGAGCACCAGGGCCCGGGCGTGGTCCAGCCAGGCGTCGCCGTCGTCGGCGGCGCCGAGGGCGACGACCTCCTTGGCCAGCCGGGCCCCCTCGGCTGCGGCCACCCGGGCCGACGCGCTGCCCCAGGCCGCGGGGAGCAGGTCGCGGGGGAAGGCGAAGAGGGTCCGCCTCATGGCCAGCTGCTTGACCACCGAGCGTTCGTCGTGGAGCACGCGGTCGACGTCGTCGCGCCCCACGTCGGCGCGGGCGGACACCGCCAGGTGGACCGTTGCCGGCTCCGTGGCGTGCAGGACCGCGACCGCGCGTACGGCCTGCTCGACCGTGCCGACCCGGTGCCCGGGGGCGACCGCATGCCGCCGCGCGAGGCGGTGCCGACGCTCCTGGTCGGAGACGGTGCGCACGGGCCCGGTCAGACCACCGCGAGCGGCAGCAGCCGCTGCCCGGTCGGCCCGATCTGGATGTCGGTGCCCATCTCGGGGCACACGCCACAGTCGTAGCAGGGCGTCCACCGGCAGTCCTCGACCTCGCCGGCCGGGCCGTCGGGGTCCTCGCCGGCGGCCAGGGCGTCCTCCCAGTCCGACCAGAGCCAGTCCTTGTCGAGGCCCGAGTCGAGGTGGTCCCAGGGCAGGACCTCGTCCCGGCCCCGACCACGGGTGGTGTACCAGTCGACGTCGACCCCGGTGCCGGCCAGGCCGACCTCGGCGGCGGCGACCCACCGGTCGTAGGAGAAGTGCTCGCTCCAGCCGTCGAAGCGACCACCGGCACGCCAGGACTCCTCGATCACCCGGCCCACCCGGCGGTCGCCGCGCGAGAGCAGTCCCTCGACGATGCCGGGGCGGCCGTCGTGGTAGCGGAACCCGATGGCGCGGGCGTACTTCTTGTCCGCCCGCACGTCCTCGCGCAGCTTGCGCAGCCGCTCGTCGGTGGTCTCGTGGTCGAGCTGCTGGGCCCACTGGAAGGGGGTGTGGGGCTTGGGCACGAAGCCGCCGATGGACACCGTGCAGCGGATGTCGTTGCGCCCGGAGACCTCACGACCCGTAGCGATCACCCGCTTGGCCAGGTCGGCGATCTCGAGGACGTCCTCGTCGGTCTCCGTGGGCAGCCCGCACATGAAGTACAGCTTCACCTGGCGCCAACCGTGCGAGTACGCCGTCGCGACGGTGCTGATCAGGTCGTCGACGGAGACCATCTTGTTGATGACCTTGCGCATCCGCTCCGAGCCGCCCTCGGGGGCGAAGGTCAGCCCCGAGCGTCGGCCGTTGCGGGAGAACTCGTTGGCCAGGGTGATGTTGAAGGCGTCGACCCGGGTGCTGGGCAGCGACAGGGAGACGTTGGTGCCCTCGTAGCGGTCCGCGAGGTCGGTGGCCATCTCGCCGATCTCGGTGTGGTCGGCCGAGCTCAGGGAGAGCAGGCCGACCTCCTCGAAGCCGGAGGCACGGATGCCGTTCTCGACCATCGCGCCCACGGTGCTGATCGAGCGCTCGCGCACGGGCCGGGTGATCATCCCGGCCTGGCAGAAGCGGCAGCCGCGGGTGCAGCCGCGGAAGATCTCGACCGAGAAGCGCTCGTGGACGGTCTCGGCGAGCGGCACCAGCGGCTTGGCCGGGTAGGGCCAGGCGTCGAGGTCCATCAGCGTGTGCTTGGTGACCCGGTACGGGATGCCCGGCCGGTTGGGCACGACGGACTCGATCGCGCCGTCCTGGCCGTAGGTGACGTCGTAGAAGCGCGGCACGTAGACGCTGCCGAGCATCGCCAGGCGACGCAGCAGCTCCTCGCGCCCGCCGGGGCGGCCCTCGCCCTTCCACTCGCGCAGCACGTCGGAGATCAGCAGCACGGCCTGCTCGCCGTCGCCGAGCACCGCGGCGTCGATGAAGTCGGCCACCGGCTCGGGGTTGAACGCGGCGTGCCCGCCACCGAGGACGATCGGCTCGTCCTCGCCGCGGTCGGCCGCGTGCAGCGCGATCCCGGCCAGGTCGAGGGCGTTGAGCATGTTGGTGTAGCCGAGCTCGGTGGCGAAGCTGATCCCGAGCACGTCGAAGTCGCGCACCGCGCGGTGGCCGTCGACGGTGAACTGCGGGATCTGCTCCTCGCGCATCACGGCCTCCATGTCGGGCCACACCGCGTAGGTGCGCTCGGCGAGGATCCAGTCGCGCTCGTTCAGCACCTCGTAGAGGATCTGGACGCCCTGGTTGGGCAGGCCGACCTCGTAGGCGTCGGGGTACATCAGCGCCCACCGCACCGTGGGCTGGCCGTCGGGCGCCGCGTCCCAGTCCTTGACCGTCGAGTTCAGCTCACCGCCGACGTACTGGATCGGCTTGGACACCGAGGACAGTCGGGGCTCGAGTCGGGGGAAGAGCGACGCGGTCATGCCCGTCAGCGTACGGCCGCCCGACCAGCGGGGCGAACCGCGTCGCGGGCGAGCCCCCGAGTGGCCGGCATGGCTGCCCCGGCCGGTCGCGAGCGGCAGCTCGGCCGGTCGCGAGCGGCAGCTCGGCCGGTCGCGAGCGGCAACTCGGCCGGTCGCGAGCGGCAACTCGGCTCAGGCGCGGACGAGGACCCGCGACGGCGGGCGCATCCGGGCCTGACGGCCCGAGGCCGAGCGCAGGTGGATGTTCTGCAGCAGGCCGACGGCGAGCATCCCGGCGAACAGCGAGCTGCCGCCGTAGGAGACGAACGGCAGCGGTACGCCGGTGACCGGCATGATCCCCAGGCACATCCCGATGTTCTGGAAGGCCTGGAAGCCGAACCAGCAGGCGATCCCGGCGGCGGCGATCCGGCCGAAGAGGTCGTCGGCGTTGGCCGCGATCACCAGCGCCCGCCACAGCACGACCGCCAGGAGCAGGATCAGCAGGCCCGCGCCGAGCAGCCCGAGCTCCTCCCCGGCGACGGTGAAGACGAAGTCGGTGTGCTGCTCGGGCACGAAGCCGGCCCGGGTCTGGGACCCGTCGAAGAGCCCCTGGCCGAGCAGTCCGCCGTTGCCGACCGCGATCCGGGCCTGCTCGACGTTGTAGCCGGCGCCCCGGGGGTCGAGGTCGGGGTTGGTGAAGGCCAGGAACCGGTCGACCTGGTAGTCGGCCAGGAGCCCGAAGGCCACCGCCGCGGCGGCCGCGGTGACGCCCCCGCCGGCCAGCAGCGCCAGCCAGCGGCGCGGGGCGCCCGAGACCGCCAGGACGCCGAAGACCGTCGCGGTCAGCACCAGCATGGTGCCGAGGTCGGGCTGGGCCAGGATCAGCGCGGCCGGGACGCCGGCCACGGCCAGCATCAGCGCGACGTCCCTCAGGCCGACCCGGGCGCGCCAGCGACCCTCCGTGCGCTCGGCGACGACGAGGGCCATCCCGATCACGACCGCGAGCTTGGCGAACTCCGAGGGCTGGACCGACAGGCCGCCGAGCATCAGCCACGAGCGGGAGCCGTTGATCGTCGTGCCCATCACGAGCACGAGCACGAGCCCGACCACCGAGGCCACGTAGACCAGCGGCGCGAGGATGCGTACCCAGCGGTGGTCGACGACGAGCACGACGGTCAGCAGCACCAGGCCCGCGCCGAGGTTGACGACCTGGCGGGTGGCGTAGCCCGCGCCGACGGTGGGGTCCGCGCCGCTGGTGGCCGACCAGACCAGCAGGCAGCCGAGCACGGACAGCACCAGCACGCTGCCGAGCAGGAGCCAGTCGAGACCGGGCACCCGGAGCCCGCGGGTGGTCGGGACGGCGCTCATCGGGTCTCCTCGCGCGCCGGCGGCAGGATCGACCCGTCGCGGGCGAAGGTCGGCAGCTGCTTGGGCGGGGTGGTGCCGGGGATCGCGGCCACGTCGGGCACCACCTCGCTGCCCTCGATGCCGTACAGCGACTCCCAGATCGCACGGACGAAGGGCCCGGAGGTGCCCGAGCCGGTGCCGCCCTGGCTGACCATCATCACCACGACGTAGTCCTCGGAGTAGGAGGCCACCCACGAGGTCGACTGCTTGCCGTAGACCTCCGCGGAGCCGGTCTTGGACCGGATCGGGACCTCGGCGAGCGGGAACCCACCCATCCGCCAGGCCATGGTGCCGACGCTGGTGACGTTCTGCAGGGCCCCGTCGATGTAGTCCAGCGTGGCCTCGGGCACGTCGACCTCGCCGGCCACCTCGGGGGCGAAGCGGCGCAGCACGGTGCCGTCCTCGGCCACCACGGCCTTGGCCACGCGCGGCTCGTAGAGCGTGCCGCCGTTGGCCAGCGCGCCGTACGCCCGGGCCAGCTGCAACGGCGTGACGATCGTGTCGCCCTGGCCGATGGCGAAGTTCACCGCGTCGCCGGCGCGGTAGGCGTAGCCCTCGAGGCAGAACTCCCCGGCGAAGGTGTAGACGAAGTCGCTGGTCTCGGCGTCCTGCGGCGCGTCGGCGATGCCGCAGTAGTAGTCCTTCATCTGCTCGTAGTAGGCCCGCTTCCACCTCCGGTCCGCGATCCGGCCCGGGGCCTCGCCGGGCAGGTCGATCCCGGTCTCGGAGCCGAAGCCGAAGTCCTTGGCCTCCTCGACCAGCGGGTCCCGGGCGTCGACGTCGTCGACGTCGGAGCCCAGCCGGCTCCAGTAGTCGTAGCCGATCCGGTAGAAGAAGGTGTTGCAGGAGACCTCGAGCGCCTTGTCGAAGCCGATCGAGCCGTAGGCGCCGGACTCGTAGTTCTTGAAGACCCGGTTGCCGACCGCGAACCCCGACGAGCAGTCCAGCCGGGTGTCGGGCGTGTAGCCGTGGGTGAGCGCCCCGGCTGCCATGAACGGCTTCCAGGTCGAGCCGGGGGCGAACTGGCCCTGGGTGGCCCGGCCCAGCAGCGGGGTGCCCGCGGCCTCGGAGTAGAGCCCGGCCAGCTGGTCGTCGCTGATCCCGCCGACCCACACCCCGGGGTCGTACGTGGGCTGGCTGGCCATCGCCACGACCCGGCCGGTGTCGGCCTCGAGCACGACCGCGGCACCGGAGTCGGCGACGTAGTTGCGTCCGGTGACGGTGTCGAGCGTGGACCGGGCGGTCGTCATCGCCTCGTCGAGCTGGCGCTCCACCACGCCCTGGACCTTGGCGTCGATCGAGGTGACCAGCGTGTCACCGGGCTGGGAGGCCAGCGACTCGTCGTCGCCCAGGACACGGCCCATCGAGTCGACGGCCACGCTGCGGTATCCGGGCATGCCACGCAGCCACCGGTCGTACTGCTGCTCCACACCGGCCCGTCCCACGACCGAGGCACCGTTGACCGACCGGTCGCCGGAGGCCTCGGCGGCGTCGAGCTCGTCCGAGGTGACCGGGCTGAGGTAGCCCAGCAGGTGGGCGGCGTTGACGCCGAACGGCTCGGGGTAGGACCGCACGCTCTGCTGGTCCACCACCACGGCCGGGAAGTCCTCGTTCTGCTCCAGCAACCGCAGGGCGACCTCGCGGTCGACGTCCTCGGCGACCGGAACGGGCTGGTAGGGCGAGCCGTTCCAGCAGCGGTCGGCCACGCTGCCGCGGTCGCCGCAGGTGACCAGACGGTCCTCGAGGCGGCCGCCGTCGGCGCCGAGCTCGGTCGAGAGCCGGTCGAGCAGCTGGTCGTCCTGCTTCCCGGACAGCTTGTCGAGCACGGTGCGGTCGACCGAGACCGTCCACGCCGTGCGGTTGGCGACCAGCGGGCGACCCTGGTCGTCGACGATCAGGCCCCGCTCGGGCTGCACGACGATCTCGCGCACCGACTGCGCCGCGGCGCGCGCGGTGTACTCCTCGCCCGAGACGACCTGGAGGTAGTACAGGCGCACGAAGAGGGTCGCGAAGAGCGAGAAGACCAGGGCCTGCACCACCACGAGCCGCAGTCGGCTGCGGTGGGCCGGGGTCACCGCTGCCACGCCAGCGCCCTCACGGGCTCGAGCCGTCGGAACATCGCCATCAGCGGCGGCAGCACCAGCGGGGTCAGCACCACGTCGAGCAGCAGCGCGAGGCCGACCACGCCGAGCACCGAACCGACCGAGGTGATCGGGTCCCCGAGCAGCGTGCCGGTCAGCGCGAAGACGGTCGTGCCGAGCAGCGAGCAGACCGCGACGGTGGCCACCACCGCGCCGGCGCTGCCGCGCGCCTCCCGGTTGACCTGACCGGCCACGAGCCCGACCAGCACCAGGGCCAGCGCCCAGCGCCCGGCCACGTGGTCGGCCGGCGGGGCCAGGTCGAGCAGCAGCCCGGCGGCGAGCCCGAGCACCATCGCGAAGGAGGCGCCCCGCACCAGGCCGGCGGCCACGACGACGAGCAGGACGAGGTTCGGCACGACGCCGTGCCAGGCGACCTGTGAGAGCACCGAGACCTGCAGCAGGGCGGCGAGCAGCACCGCCGCGGCCGCGGTGAGGACGCGCGCGGCGCTCATCGCAGGCTCCCGTCGGCCTCGACGAGGCCGCGGTCGGTCTCGGTCCCCGAGGGGACCACCACCCCGACGAGGTCGAGCGAGCCGACGTCGACGAAGGGCTGGACCACGACCCGCTGGGTGGACTCACGCAGGCTCTCGTAGACCGCCGTCACGCGCCCGATCGGGATGCCGGCGGCGTACGGGGCACCGTCGCGGCTGCCCCAGGTGACGACCGTGTCGTCCTTGGCCGGGGTCTCGGCGGCGTCGACCAGCTCGAGGTCGAGGTCTCCGCCCTCCCCGGCCTCGCCGCGGCCGCGCAGGAAGCCCATCTCCATGCTCTCGCCCACCCGGGCACCGACGGTCGATCCGGAGTCGACCACCAGCAGCACGGTGGCGGTGGTGCTGGTGACCCGGAGGACCCGCCCGACGAGGCCGTCGTCGTTGACGACGGTCATGTCGGGACCGAGCCCCGAGGAGGACCCGGCGTCGATGGTCACGGTGCCGGTGAAGGACTGCGAGGGCCCGAAGCCGACCACGCGGGCAGGCACCAGGGCGTGGCCCTGCTCGCGGGCCGACGTCGTCAGCCCGTCCAGCTCGGCCAGCCGGTTGCGGTCGTAGCCGGCCAGCCGGACCCGTGACAGCAGCGCGGCGTTCTCCGACTCGAGCGCCTCGACGTCGGCGCGCAGCGACGACTGGGAGCGGAACCACTGCGGCACCACGGCCACCGGGCGCAGCACGGCGGCCGCCGCGGACTCGGCGGGTCCGACGACCTCGCCGACGGCGCGACGCACGGGCTCGACCGGGGACGAGTCACCGGTCTGGGTGTCGAGGACCATCAGGCTGGCGCAGGCCATCACCAGGGCCACCACGAGCGAGGTGGGCGGACGCTGGCCGGAGCCGAGGGGCTGCTCGCCCCAGCGGCGGTCGCCGCGTCCGGGGCGGCGGCCGGAGCCGCGACGACGGGCGAGCGGGGAGGTGCGGGCCATCAACGACGCCTCGAGTCCGACACGAGCACCTGGGCCAGCGCCTCGAACTCCTCCACGCAGCGGCCGGCCCCGAGCGCGACCGAGGTCAGCGGGTCCTCCGCCACGTGCACCGGCATCCCGGTCTCGTGGCGCAGCCGCTCGTCGAGGCCGCGCAGCAGGGCGCCGCCACCGGTGAGGACGATGCCGCGGTCCATGATGTCGCCGGCCAGCTCGGGCGGGGTCTGGTCGAGGGTCGCCCGGACGGCGTCGACGATGTCGTGCAGCGGCTCCTCGAGGGCCTGGCGGATCTCGGCGCTCGAGACGGTCACGGTGCGGGGCAGCCCGGTGACCATGTCGCGCCCGCGGATCTCGGCCTCGGGCTCGCTGGACATCGGGAAGGCCGACCCAAGGGTCATCTTGACCTCCTCGGCGGTGCGCTCCCCCAGCATCAGGGAGTACTCCTTCTTCATCCAGGCCACGATCGCCTGGTCGAGGTCGTCACCGGCGGTGCGGATCGAGAGCGAGGTCACGATGCCGCCGAGGCTGATCACGGCGACCTCCGTGGTCCCGCCACCGACGTCGACGACCATGTTGCCGGTGGGGCGGTGCACGGGCAGCCCGGCCCCGATCGCGGCGGCCATCGGCTCCTCGACGATGTAGACCCGGCGGGCGCCGGCCTGGTAGCCGGCCTCCTTGACCGCCCGCTGCTCGACCGCGGTGACCCCGCTCGGCACGCAGATGACCATCCGGGGCTTGGCGAAGTAGCGGCGGCGGTGCACCTGGTGGATGAAGAACCGCAGCATCTGCTCGGTGGCCTCGAAGTCGGCGATGACGCCGTCCTTCAGGGGCCGGATCGCGGTGATGTTGTCGGGCGTGCGCCCGATCATCCGCTTGGCCTCGTGACCGACGGCGAGGACCTCGCCGGTCGTGTCGTTCATGGCGACCACGCTGGGCTCGTCGAGCACGATGCCCTTGCGGCGCACGTAGACGAGGGTGTTGGCCGTGCCGAGGTCGACCGCCATGTCGCGGCCGATCAGTGAAGTCGCCATCCGGGGGTCGCCTCGCAGGGGGGTCCGCGCGACCGGGGAAGTGAGCGCGCCGCGCGCACGGTCCCGACGCACCCGAGTGCGACCCTAGGTTCGGGCGGACGCCGAACCGTGCAGGCTCGCCGCGACGCGCGCGGCGCGACGCCCTACAGGTGCGGGAACCAGATCGCGATCTCGCGCTCGGCGGACTCCGGCGAGTCGGACCCGTGCACGAGGTTCTCGCGGTTCGACAGGGAGTGGTCGCCGCGGACGGTGCCGGGCGCGGCCTTGCGGCCGTCGGTGGCGCCGTTGGCGGCGCGGACGACCTCCACGGCCTCGTCACCCTCGAGCACCAGCGCCACCAGCGGACCGCTGGTGACGAAGTCCCGCAGCGGCGGGTAGGAGTCGCGCTCGACGTGCTCGGCGTAGTGGCGGTCGGCCTGCTCGCCGTCGATCGTGCGCAGCTCGAGCGCCACCAGGGTCAGCCCCTTGGCCTCGAACCGGCCCAGCACCTCACCCACGAGCCCGCGGCGGACGGTGTCGGGCTTGAGCAGGACCAGGGTGCGCTGGGTCATGGCCCGCACCCTAGGACACCGCAGGGGCCCCGAGGGCGACCGCCCGACGCACCACGTCGTCGGGCACCCGGTCGTGGGAGTCGGCACCGGGCACCGGCGCTCCCGCCACCCGGTGCAGCGGGACCACCCCGCCCCAGGTCCCGGCGGCGACGTCCTCCGGGTCGTCGACCGGGCCCTCGGCGCGGACCTTGACCGACGCCTCGGCGAGCGGCACGGCGAGCACGGCGGTGGCGGCCAGCTCCTTGCGGGTGCTCGCACGCAGCGTCGCCGACCGCCCCGGCACCAGGTGGTCGACGGTGAGCTCGAGGGCGTGCTGCTTCTCGCCGGCGTCGGAGACGACGCGGGCGGCGCCGATGACGACCGCCGACCGGTAGTTCATCGAGTGGTGGAAGGCCGACCGCGCAGCCACCAGCCCGTCCACCTCGGTGAGGGTCACGCAGACCGTCGCCCCCTCGGAGCGGCCGAGCCAGCGCGCGGCGACCGATCCGTGCACGTAGAGCGTGCCGCCGTCGTCGGGCCCGTCGAGGTCGACGGCGAAGGCCACCGGGAGCACGACGGGGTACGGCTCCCCCGGGCCGCCCCCGTCGCCGGCCGTGCCGACCACCACGCCGAGGTGCGCCACCAGCGCGTCGTCGAGCAGCGCGTGCAGCACCTCCCGGTCCCTGGCGGCGCGGGCGCGCCCGCGGTGGACGGTCGTGCGCGGCGTGGGGGACAGCGGGGTGCTCATCGGGCTAGCCTGCCGGGACGGTGGTCTGTGCGCACGGGCCAATTCCGGAGCAGGAAGACAGGCCACTTGTCCCTCGACGCCACACCCCGTCTCCCCGTCCGGCTCGACCGGACCGCGCGGTCGCCCCTCCCGGTCCAGCTCGCCGACGCCGTGCGCGAGCTGGTGCTCGGCGGCACGCTGGGCCCCGGCGACCGGCTCCCGAGCTCGCGGGCGCTCGCCACCGAGCTGGCCGTCTCGCGCTCGGTGACCGCGCAGGCGTACGAGCAGCTGGTCGCCGAGGGCTGGCTGCAGGGGCGCCACGGCTCGGGCACCTTCGTCGCCCCGCCGGCGCCGGCAGGCCCCCCGGCACCGGCCGACCGGCGCCTCCGTGCCCGCCGCCCGCGACCCTCGCGGACCGGGGCGCCCGACCGGTTGGTCCGCCTCGACGCCGGGACGCCCTGGATCGACCCGCGGCACGCCGCCGGATGGCGACGGGCCTGGCGGGAGGTGTCCGCGGCGACGCCCCCGCGGGGGTACGACGACCCCCGGGGCCTGCCCGAGCTGAGGGCCGCGCTGGCCGAGCGGCTCGGGCGCACCCGGGGGGTGGTGTGCCATCCCGACGAGGTCGCGGTCACCTGCGGCACCACCGACGGGCTGCGCCACCTGCTCGGGGCCGTGCGTCCCGGGCCGGTCGCCCTCGAGGACCCCGGTTACCGGGCCGCCGTCGAGACCGTCCGGGCCCTCGGCCGACCCGTGCGCGGGCTCCCCGCCCGGGGGGCGGTGCACGACCTCGGTGACGCGGTGGCGGCCTACGTGACCCCGGCGCACCAGCACCCCCTCGGTCACGTGATGTCGGCCTCGGACCGGCTGGCCCTGCTCGGCGCCGCCGCCCGGGCCGACGTGCTGGTCGTCGAGGACGACTACGACTCCGAGTTCCGCTACGACGTGGCCCCGGTGCCGGCCCTGGCCGCCCTGGACCGCGACCGGGTCGCCTACCTCGGCACGGCGGCGAAGTCGGTGGCACCGAGCCTGCGGCTCGGCTGGCTCGTGGCACCGGCCGCCCTGACCGAGCAGGTGCAGCGCCGCCGCCGGGTCACCCACGACGCGGCGCCGTGGCCGGTGCAGCGCGCCTTCTGGGCCCTGCTGCGCGACGGTCACCTCGACCGGGTCGTCCGCAGCGCCCGCCGGGTCTACGCCGAGCGCGCGCCACGGGTCGCCGCGGCCCTGTCACCGCACGCGGAGCCGGCCGGGGGCGCGGCCGGGATGTACTCGACCTGGCTGCTGCCGCACGACCGCGCGGTCGCCGCCCGGGACGCAGCGAGGCGCGCCGGGTTCGAGGTGCCCCTGCTCGCCGACTACTGCCGCGCGGCGCCGGTGCGTGGCCTGGTGGTCGGCTTCGGCGGCGTCACCGACGACGAGCTGGAGCGGGCCCTGGCCGCGCTGGTCCGGGGCCTGGCCTGAGGCCCGGCCCGGCTCAGGCCTCGCCCGCGGCCCGGGCCCGGTCGAAGGCGTCGTACGCCGCGGCACGCTCGCGCTCGATCCGGTCGCCCAGGAGCACAGCGCCGGCCCACAGCGCGGCGAAGACCGGGCCGAGCAGGAACATCGCCGGGATCACCAGGCCGAGCGCGATCGCGACGACCTGCACCGCCCAGCCCAGGCCGTAGGCCCACGGCCGGCGCAGCATCCCGGCCAGCAGGACGCAGGCCAGGGCGAGGCCGAGCCCGACAGCCAGGGCGGGCCCGGCCGGCACGTCGGCGATGGTGATCAGCACCGGCGTGGTGAGACCGAGCGTGACGGCCTCGAACGACAGCACCGCCGCCGCCATGCCGCGCTTGGGCGACCGCTGCGGGCGCGTCGCCGGCGTGCCGGGGGTGTCCGGGGTCCCCGGGTCCTGGGTGGTGCTCATCGCTCACGACCTCCGCGGGCGCCGGGGGGAAGCAGCAGGGTGCGCGCCTCGCCGACGGTGACGACCGAGCCGGTGACCAGCACGGCCCCGGAGCCGAGCGGGTCGCCGAAGGCCTCGCCGGCCTCGGCCAGGGCGGCGGCCTGGTCGAGCGCGTCGGCCAGGCGCGGGGCGACGGTCACCTTGTCCTCGTCGAAGACCGTCCGGGCCACGTCGGCCAGGGCCTCGGCCCCGAGCGCGCGGTGGGTGGAGTTCTGGGTGCAGATGACGTGGGCCAGGTGCGGCTCGAGCTCCGCGAGCAGGCCCTCGGCGTCCTTGTCGTCCATCAGCCCGACCACCCCGATCAACGGGGCGAAGGTGAAGGAGTCGTGGATGGCGCGCGACAGCGCCTGGGCGCCGTGCGGGTTGTGGGCCGCGTCCAGCACGATCGTGGGGCTGCGTCGCACGACCTCGAGCCGGCCCGGGGAGGTGACCTCGGCGAAGGCGGCTGCGACCAGGTCGCCGTCGAGGGGCTGGTCACCGGCGAAGGCCTCGACCGCGGCGAGCGCGACGACGGCGTTCTGCGCCTGGTGCGCGCCGTGGAGCGGCAGGAACAGCTCGTCGTAGCGGGCCCGCAGCCCCTGCAGCGAGACGACCTGCCCGCCGACGGCCGGCAGGGTCGAGACGACACCGAAGTCCAGGCCCTCCCGGGCCACGGTGGCGCCGACCTCGGTGGCACGCTCGAGCAGCACCGCGACGACGTCGGGCTCCTGCTCGGCGACCACGACGGTCGCGCCGGGCTTGATGATGCCGGCCTTCTCGACCGCGATCGTCACGGCGGAGTCGCCCAGGTAGCGGGCGTGGTCGACCGCGATCGGCAGCAGCACCGCCACCGTGCCGTCGGCGACGTTGGTGGCGTCCCAGGACCCGCCCATCCCGACCTCGACGACCGCGACGTCGACGGGGGCGTCGGCGAACGCCGCGAACGCCATCGCGACCACGGTCTCGAAGAACGACAGCGGGTGGGGCTCGGAGGCGTCCACCAGGTGGGTGAAGGGGGCGACGTCGTTGAAGGCGCGCACGAAGCCGTCGGCGTCGAGGGGCTCGCCGTCGATGCTGATCCGCTCGGTGATGCTCTCGACGTGGGGGCTGGTGAAGCGCCCGGTGCGCAGGTCGAGCTGCCGCAGCAGCGCGTCGACCATGCGGGCCGTCGAGGTCTTGCCGTTGGTGCCGGTCAGGTGGATCACCGGGTAGGCGTGCTGGGGCTCGCCGAGCAGCTCGGTGAAGGCGCGGATGCGGTCGAGCGAGGGCTCCAGCCGGGTCTCGGGCCACCGGGAGAGCAGGGCGTCCTCCACCTCGGCCAGGGTCTGGGCGAGGCGGGGGGCGTCGAGGTCGGGCACGTCTGTCATCGAGGTCGAGTCTAGGAGACCGCTGCGCGAGGTGCTCGCCGCCGGCGCCTCGCGCTCACCCCACACGCAGGGACGCGGTGTCGACGTACGGCTCGAACCCGAGGCCGGCGTAGAGGCGGTTCGAGACGGGGTTGGCCTGGTCGGTGAACAGGCACACCCGGGACCCGCCGCCGCGCAGCAGACCAGCGACCCCGTGCACGGCGCTGGTGGCGTACCCCCGACCCCGCAGGTGCTCCGGCGTCGAGACCGGGCCGATCCGGGCGACCCCGTCCACGGGCGGGTTCGCCCCGACCAGGCAGACCGGTCGGCCCTCGTCCTCCCACCACCAGAGCACGCCGGCACGGACCTTGGCCCGCAGCGCGGACGGGTCCGGCGGACCCTCGTCCTCGGGCTCGCGACCACCGGCCAGGTCGACGTCACGGGCGAAGGCCGCCCACCAGCGCGCCAGCAGCGCGAGCTCGTCCTCCCGCACGGGCCGCAGCGCACCGGGCGCCCTCCGCGGCGTCCGCGGCTCGCCGAGGACGTGGAGGCGGTGCTGCTCGTGCACCCGCGCCGTGCGCCCGGTCAGCCGGGCCGTCTCCTCGGCCGCGACCCGGGCCGCCGGCAGCGCCCCGTTGACCGCCGTCAGCACCTCGCCGCGGGCGTGCAGGGCCCGCGCGAGGGCGACCGCCGCCTCGTCGGGCATCGGCAGCAGCCACGGGGCGTACGGCGGGTGCGGCATGGTCCGCATGGCCGCCGAGACCGGCTCGCCGTCGGGGCCGTGGACCAGCAACCACCACCGCGGCACCCCGGGCGCCGGGGGCGCCACCTCCCCCGCCGCCGCCTGGCGGGTCCACGACGACAGCACGGTGGACAGCACCGGCTCGGCGGCCAGCAGCGCCGCGGCCCGTCCCAGGAACCACGCGGGGTCCTCGGTGAAGGTCAGCACCGGGTCCATGGGCACGAGGCTAGGACGCGGACCTGCGGCGGCGCACGGGGTTTCCCGACCGTAGGCTGGCGCCATGACCCACACCCAGCAGCAGGCCCCGGACCCGACGAGCACCGCGCCCGGTGCCGTCGTCGTACCGGACAAGCCGGCCCTGGAGGGCCTGGAGGACACCTGGTCGGCACGGTGGAAGGCCGACGACACCTACGCCTTCGACCGCACGCAGCCGCGCAGCAACGTCTTCTCGATCGACACCCCGCCGCCGACGGTCAGCGGGAGCCTGCACGTCGGGCACGTCTTCTCCTACACCCACACCGACCTGATCGCCCGCTACCAGCGGATGCAGGGCAAGTCGGTGTTCTACCCGATGGGCTGGGACGACAACGGCCTGCCCACCGAGCGCCGGGTGCAGAACTACTACGGCGTGCGCTGCGACCCCTCGCTGCCCTACGACGCCGACGTCAGGCCGCCGGAGAACCCCGACCCCAAGAAGCAGGTGCCGGTCAGCCGGCCGACCTTCGTCGAGCTGTGCGAGCGCCTCGTCGTCGAGGACGAGAAGGTGTTCGAGGCGCTCTGGCGCCGGCTCGGGCTGTCGGTCGACTGGAGCCAGCACTACACGACGATCGGGCCGAAGGCCCAGGTCGCCAGCCAGCGCGCCTTCCTGCGGAACTTCGCGCGCGGCGAGGCGTACCTGCAGGAGGCGCCCACGCTCTGGGACGTCACCTTCCAGACCGCGGTGGCCCAGGCCGAGCTCGAGGCCCGCGACTACCCCGGCGCCTACCACCGCGTCGCCTTCCACACGGTGCCGACCGACGGGGGTGCCAGCAGGGCGGTCCATGTGGAGACCACGCGCCCCGAGCTGATCGTCAGCGCGGTGGCCCTGATCGCCCACCCCGACGACGAGCGCTACCAGGACCTGTTCGGGTCCACCGTGACCTCGCCGGTGTTCGGCGTGGAGATCCCGGTCCTGCCCCACCCGGCGGCCGAGCAGGACAAGGGTGCCGGCATCGCCATGTGCTGCACCTTCGGCGACCTCACCGACGTCACCTGGTGGCGCGAGCTCCAGCTGCCCGTGCGCACCGTGATCGGCCGCGACGGCCGCTTCGCCCGCGAGACCCCCGCCTGGATCGAGGGCCCGGGCGCGGCGGCGTACGACGGCCTGGCCGGCAAGGCGGTCTTCTCCGCCCGCGAGGAGACCGTGCGCCTGCTGCGCGAGGCCGGCGACCTCGACGGCGAGCCCGCCCCGACCCAGCGGATGGCGAACTTCTACGAGAAGGGCGACAAGCCGCTCGAGATCGTCGCCACCCGGCAGTGGTACGTCCGCAACGGTGGCCGCGACACCGGGCTGCGCACCGAGATGCTGGAGCGCGGCGCCGAGATCACCTGGGTCCCGACCCACATGCGCCACCGCTTCGACAACTGGGTCGGCGGGCTGAACGGCGACTGGCTGATCTCGCGGCAGCGGTTCTTCGGCATCCCGTTCCCGGTCTGGTACCCCCTCGACGACGAGGGCGAGCCCGACCACGACCACCCGCTGATGCCCACCGAGTCCGAGCTGCCGGTCGACCCGTCGACCGACGCCCCCCGCGGCTACGCCGAGTCCGCGCGGGGACGGCCGGGAGGCTTCGTCGGCGACCCCGACGTGATGGACACCTGGGCCACCTCCTCGCTGACCCCGCAGATCGCGGGCGGCTGGGAGAGCGACCCCGACCTGTTCGAGCGGGTGTTCCCGATGGACCTCGCCACCCAGGCCCACGACATCATCCGCACCTGGCTCTTCTCCCGCGTCGTCCGCGCGCACTTCGAGAACGGTGTCGCGCCGTGAAGCCACGCCCTGATCTCCGGCTTCGTGGTCGACCCCGACCGCAAGAAGATGTCGAAGTCCAAGGGCAACGTGGTCGTCCCGACCGACATCCTCGACCGGTTCGGTGCGGACGCCGTCCGGTGGCGGGCCGCCATGTCGCGCCCGGGCCTGGACTCCCCCTTCGACGAGAGCCAGATGAAGGTCGGCCGCCGCCTGGCGATGAAGGTCCTCAACGCCTCGCGCTTCGTGCTCGACAACGTCGGGGCCACCTCGCTGAACGCCTTCGAGGTCTCCGAACCCGTCGACTGCGCCCTGCTGGGCCGCCTGGCCACCGTGGTCACCCGCGCCACCGAGGCGTTCGACGCCTACGACTACACCACCGCCCTCGAGGTCACCGAGCGCTTCTTCTGGGAGTTCTGCGACGACTACCTCGAGCTGGTCAAGGAGCGGGCGTACGCAGCCGGGGGCGGCTCACCGACGACGTCGGCCCGGGCCACCCTGGCCATGGCCCTCGAGGTCCAGCTGCGGCTGCTGGCCCCCTTCCTGCCCTACGTGACCGAGGAGGTCTGGTCCTGGTGGCGGCCCGGCTCGGTCCACCGCTCCGCCTGGCCGGTCGTGGCCGACCTCGGCGCCCCCGCCGCCGCCGACGCCTCGTCCCTGGAGGCCGTGGCCGCGACCCTGGCCGGCATCCGGGGCGCGAAGTCCCAGGCCAAGGTGTCGATGCGCACGGCGCTGACCCGGGTCGAGGTGCGCGGCCCGCGGCAGCAGGTCGCCGCTGCCGCCACGGCCGAGCGCGACCTCGTCGCCGCCGGCCGGGTGACCGGCGAGATCGTCTTCGTCGCCGACGACAGCCGTTCGGACATCCTGGTCGTCGCCGAGGTCGCCGCGGAGCCCCCGCAGGCCTGACCCGGCCACGCCGGGCCCGGACGACTGCACGAGCTGCGTGCTCAGGCGCCGGGCTCGGTCCCGCCGGGCTCGGTGACCGGCGGCTCGGTGACCGGCGGCTCGGTGACGGGCGGCTCGGTGACCGGCGGGCCCGGCTCGTCGGCCTGCTCCTCGAGCCTCGGCTCGCACACGAGCACCGAGACCTCCGGGACCTCCGGGACCGCCGGGATCGTTGGGAGCACGGGCACCACCGGGACCGTCGGGTCCGGCGGTCGTGCAGGGGTCCATCCGACCTCGGGCTCGTCGGTCGGCGACGGCCCGGCGATGGTGGGAGTGCCCCCGTTCCCGGCCGGGAGGTACCCCGGCTCCGGCGACCAGGACGGGGCGCGCCCGGGGCCCTTGGGCCCGGGCTGCGCCCACACGGGCGAGGTGCCCCCGGAGGCGGCACCGCCGGTCCGGGTCTCCCCGGCACCGCCGACGCGGTCCTCGCCGCCGGGCCCGCTGACGGGCTGTCGGCCCGCACCGCGCTCCGGCCGGCTCCCCGCGGTCGCGTCCGGCGCGACGACGGCCCTGTCGCCGGCGGCGTTGCCCCTCGTCGCTGCTGTCGTCGGCGTGGAGCCGGCGCCCGGCGTCGTCCCCTCCTCCGCGCTGCGTGCCGCTCGCTCGAGCTCGTCCTCGGTCGCGGTGGCGTCG
>JBKJPE010000012.1:0-6006 GCA_046595185.1 Nocardioides sp. | reverse complement strand
GTCGGGCCTGGCGGCCCTCCCACCTCGACCACCGGGGGCCTGCGGTGGTCGAGGAGCGAGCAGCGAGCGTCTCGGGACCTCCCGGGAGCTGGTCACCGGGTCTCGAGGGTCGGGCCTGGCGGCCCTCCCACCTCGACCACCGGGCCCACCGCTCGCTCCTCGACCACCGGGGTCGCTAGCGTCGCCGTCATGACCACCGCGCCGACGACCGTGCTGGTGCCTCCCGAGCGGGTCGAGCGGTGGGTGGCCAACGTCGGGAGCCGTCACGGGGTGCTCGACCTCCGTGTCGACGGCGGCGCGCTGGTCGGGGAGGCTGCGGACGGGTCCGGCTTCACCGCCCGCCTGCCGTTCGGCGCGGCGTACGGCGGGTCGCCCGACGCGGCGTCCTTCGCCGCGGCGGTGCGGGAGGCGGTCCCGGGGGCGTGGGGTCTGCTGCTCGTGCGCAAGGGCGGGTTCGCCGTCGCCCGCATGCGCGGCACCACGACCGTCGCGTCCAAGGTCGGCCAGCGCCACGTCCAGGGCCGTACCAAGGCCGGAGGCCAGTCACAGCAGCGGTTCGCGCGGCGCCGCGACAACCAGGCCCGTCAGGCGTACGAGGCCGCCGCCGACCACGCGGCACGGGTCCTGGACGACCTTCCCCCCACCAGCGGGTCGGTCGTGGTCGGGGGCGACCGCGGGGCGGTGGACGAGGTGCTGGCCGACCCCCGGCTGCGGAACCTGCGGGTGCACGAGCCCTGGCTCGATGTCCCGGACCCCCGTCGCAGCGTGCTCGACGACGCGGCCCTGCGGGCCGCCTCCGCGCTGGTCCGGGTCGTCAACGCCTGACCCCGTCCCCGGCGTGTCCTGCGGGCCGGGACGCCGTGGTGCGTCCCGGACGGCTAGCGTCCCCAGCATGTGGCAGCCCGAGCCTGGCTGGCACCCGCTGCCCGGGGCCGCCGGCCCCTCGACCGTGGGCGTCTGGCGCACTGCGACGCCCGAGCGGGCGCTGGTCGTCAAGCGCCTGGCCGTGCCCGGCCCGCACGATCTGCCGGAGCTCACCGATCCCCGCCACTTCGCCTACTGGCGCCGCGAGGCCGACGTGCTCGCCGGGGGCCTGGCGGCCCGGCTGCCGGGGGTCCGGGGCCAGTCCGACGGCTACCTCGAGGTCACCGAGGACGACGAGGGGATCACCCTGACGCAGGAGTGGGTCGAGGACGCGTGCACCAGCGGCCTGTTCGTCGCCCACGCCCTCGGCCGTCTCGCGGGGGCGCCCACGCAGGAGGTCGCCCGCTCCGGGGTGCCCCTGGCACGTGACCAGCTGCGCGACCGGCTCGGTCGCGTCGCCGCCCGGGGCGGCTGGACCACGCTGGCGCGCACCACGGTCGCCGACGTGGCCGACCACCTGTGGGTCCGCCGGTCGACCTGGCTCGACCGGGTCGACGCCATGCCCCAGGTGCTCCAGCACGGTGACCCCACCCCTGCCAACCTGCGCGGGCGCGAGGGCGACGACGTCCTGGCCGTCGACTGGGGCAGCCTCGGCACCGGCCACGTCGGCAGCGACCTGGGCTACTACTCCCTCGCGGCCCGGGAGGACCTGGCCCCGCTCCTCGACGCCTTCCTGCTCGGCCTGCCCGTCGGCGCGGCCACCGCCGCCGACGTCCTGCTCGGCGCCCGGGTCACGGCCGTCTACACCGCGCTGACGCGCGCCGACTGGGCGCTCAGCCGGGTGGCCAGGGGCGAGGGCGCGCTGGCAGGCAAGTTCCGCCACCCCTCGGTCGCGCCCTACCTGCGATCCCTGCAGCGCCAGTCCGAGGCCATCGACGCCCTGGTCGGCTGAGGGGGCGCCGGCCCGGGGTCAGAGGCTGCCGACGGCGAACGTGTCGCACGCCTCGAGCGAGCCCTGCTCGAAACCGGTGGTGAACCACCGCATCCGTGAGTCCGCGGAACCGTGGGTCCAGGTCTCCTCGGTGACCTGTCCCTGGGTGCGCTCCTGGATGCGGTCGTCGCCGACGGCCCCGGCCGCGGCCAGGGCCTGCTCGACGTCCTGCTCGGTCAGGTCGTTGATCAGCGCCTGGCCCCGCTCGTCGTCGGTCGAGGTCGCGGCGGCCGCCCACATCCCGGCGTAGCAGTCGGCCTGCAGCTCCAGGCGTACGGCGTCGCTGGTCGGGCCCTGCTGGGTGCGGACGCGGCCCATCGTGCCGAGGACGTTCTGCACGTGGTGGCCGTACTCGTGGGCCAGGACGTACGGCTCGACGAAGCCGCCGTCGGGCCCGCCCAGCTGCCGCTCCAGGACCTCGTCGAAGAAGGCGGTGTCGAGGTAGATGGTCTCGTCGGCGGGGCAGTAGAACGGGCCGACCGCCGACGACGCACCTCCGCAGCCGGTGCCCACCGACGACGTGAACGTCACCAGCCCGTCCTCCGGGCGGAAGCGGGAGCCGAGCACGTCCTCCCAGTAGTCGGTCAGGGAGTTCTCCACCGCCACCCGGGCGCAGTCGGTGGAGGAGTTCGCGTCCTCCCCGGTCTCGCAGGCGGCGTAGCGGTCGGTGCCGGCCATCCGGCTCGTGTCCAGCGCCCCGTCGAGCGCGCTACCGACCCCGCTGCCACCTCCGCCGAGCACCTGCACGAGCAGCAGGACCACGCCGACCACGACGAGCAGGCCCACCCCACCCCCGCCCAGCACGCCGGGGGAGACCGGCAGCCCGGAGCGTCCGGAGGACCCGCCGACCCGTCGGGCGGCCGGGCCCTGCGAGCCACCGGTGTCGCGCACGCGGCGCGTGTCCAGCCGCGCCCTGGGGTTGAACCGCACGTCGCCTCCTGAGGCACCGGTCACACGCTGGGCGCGACTGCGACCCGCGGCACCGGTCCGGGCCGTGGGGCTCCCTACACTAGTGATCACGATGATCACCGCCCACCAGCTCGAGGTCCGCGCCGGCGCCCGCCTGCTGATGGAGGACGTCAGCTTCCGCGTCGGTCCCGGGGACAAGGTGGGCCTGGTCGGTCGCAACGGCGCCGGGAAGACCACCCTGACCAAGATCCTCTCCGGCGAGGATCTGCCCGCTGCCGGTCGCGTCACGCGGGCCGGCGACGTCGGCTACCTGCCGCAGGACCCGCGCACCGGCGACCCCGAGGTCCTCGCGCGCGACCGCATCCTCTCGGCGCGCGGCCTGGACGAGGTCGTGCAGCGCCTCCGGGCCGCTGAGGACGACATGGGCAGCGACGACGGCAACGTGCGCGAGCGGGCGATGAAGCGCTACACCCGCGCCGACGCCGACCTGCACGCCGCCGGCGGGTACGCCGCCGAGGCCGAGGCCGCCACGATCGCAGCCAGCCTCGGCATCCCCGACCGGATCCTGACCCAGAAGCTCGAGACCCTCTCCGGCGGACAGCGCCGTCGGGTGGAGCTCGCGCGGATCCTCTTCTCCGGCGCCGAGGTGCTGATCCTCGACGAGCCGACCAACCACCTCGACGCCGACTCGATCGTCTGGCTGCGCGACTACCTCAAGGCGCACCACGGCGGCTTCATCGTGATCAGCCACGACAACGCCCTGCTGGAGGAGACGGTCAACAAGGTGCTGCACCTCGACGCGAACCGCGCCACCATCGACGTCTACAACATGGGGTGGCGTCGCTACCTGCTGCAGCGCGAGACCGACGAGAAGCGCCGCAAGCGCGAACGGGTCAACGCCGAGTCGAAGGCCAAGACGCTCACCGACCAGGCCAACAAGATGCGCGCCAAGGCCACGAAGGCCCAGGCGGCGCAGTCGATGCTCAAGCGCGCCGAGAAGATGCTCGCCGGCGTCGAGGCCGAGCGGGCCGACGACAAGGTCGCCCGCATCGCGTTCCCGGCGCCCGCGCCGTGCGGCAAGACGCCCCTCACCGCAGCCGAGCTGTCCAAGACCTACGGCTCGCTGGAGGTCTTCACCGACGTCGACCTCGCCATCGACCGTGGCTCGCGGGTGGTCATCCTCGGGCTCAACGGGGCAGGCAAGACCACGCTGCTGCGCATCCTGGCCGGCGTGGACGCCCCCGACACGGGCAAGGTGCTGCCCGGCCACGGGCTCAAGGTGGGCTACTACGCCCAGGAGCACGAGACCCTCGACACCGGCCGCTCGGTGCTGGAGAACATGCAGTCCGCGGCACCCCAGCTCACCGACACCGAGGCGCGCAGCGTCCTCGGGTCGTTCCTGTTCTCCGGCGAGGACGCCCACAAGTCCGCCTCGGTGCTCTCGGGCGGTGAGAAGACCCGGCTCGCGCTGGCGTCGCTGGTCGTCTCCAGCGCCAACGTGCTGCTGCTCGACGAGCCCACCAACAACCTGGACCCGGCCTCGCGGGAGGAGGTCCTCGGCGCGATCCGCGCGTACGAGGGCGCGATCATCCTCGTCACCCACGACGAGGGCGCGGTGCTCGCACTGGAGCCCGACCGGGTGCTGATCCTGCCCGACGGGGTCGAGGACCTGTGGAACGCCGAGTACGCCGACCTGGTGTCCCTGGCATGACGCCGCCGGCGGGCGGCACCCTCCTAGACTCGCGCGCATGAGCCCCGACGACCTTGCCCGCGCGGGGCTCCGCCTCGACCTCGACGGGGCGGTCGCCACGGTGGCCCTCGACCGGCCGGGGAAGCGCAACGCCCAGACGCCCACGATGTGGCGTGCGCTGGCGGCCCTCGGCGCGGACCTGCCGGCCGAGGTGCGCGTGGTGGTCGTGCGCGGCGAGGGTGCCTCCTTCTCCGCCGGCCTGGACCGGAGCCTGCTGCGCCCCGGCGACGCCCCCGAGGGCGTCGAGGCCGTCGGGGACCTGTTCGCGCTCGACGACGCCGCGATGGCCGCGACCATCGCGGACTACCAGGCCGGCTTCACCTGGCTGCGCGACCCGCGCTTCGTCTCGGTGGCCGCCGTCCACGGCCATGCCATCGGGGCCGGGTTCCAGCTCGCCCTGGCCTGCGACCTGCGGGTGGTGGCCGACGACGTCGGCTTCTCCATGAAGGAGTCTGCCCTCGGGCTGGTGCCCGACCTGGCCGGGACCAAGCCGCTGGTCGAGGCCGTCGGGTACGCCCGCGCGCTCGAGCTCTGCGCGACCGCACGCACCGTGCACGGGCCCGAGGCCGTGGCCCTGGGCCTCGCGCTCCGCAGCGTCCCGGTGGGCGAGCTCGACACGGCCGTACGCGCGCTGGTCGCCGCCCTGCTCGGCCCGCTGCCCGGCGTGGTGGCCGAGACGAAGGCGCTGCTGCAGGGAGCCGCCGCCCGCGACCTCGCCGAGCAGTGCCGCCTCGAGCGTGAGGCGCAGGTGCGTCGGTTCCGGGCGCTCGGCGCGGGACCCCCCACCTGACACCCGGGCGGAACATCCGGACCCCCGGCGGGGTTGGGACGAGGACCCCGCGACGAGGCGGCGTCGTCCAGCGCACCCGGAGGGCGTGATGTCGTTGATGAGCAGTGGCGGGGCGAGCTCCTTCCGGCACCTGCGCTCGGACAGGTCGGCCGTCGAGAGCAAGATCGAGCGGCGGACCCTGCGCCGGGTCGTGGGCTTCGCGCAGCCCCACCGACGCCTGATCGCGGTCTTCCTACTGTTCACCGTGCTCGAGGCCGCCCTCGTCGTAGTGCCCGCGCTGCTGATCCGGCGCCTCTTTGACGACGGTGTCCTGCTTGGTGACGCCTCGATGGTCGTCCTCCTCGCGGCCGGGATGGCGGTCTTCGCGGTGCTCACCGCAGTCATGTCGGTGGCCAGCGGCTACCTGTCCTCCCGGATCGGGGAGGGCTTGATCTACGACCTGCGCACCCGGGTCTTCGCCCACGTGCAGCGCCAGTCGCTGGCGTTCTTCACGCGCACCCAGACCGGGGCCCTGGTCAGTCGACTCAACAACGACGTGATCGGTGCCCAGCGCGCCTTCACCTCGACGTTGTCCGGCACCGTGTCGAACTCCGTCTCGGTCGTCGTGGTCGGGGTGACGATGCTCGCGCTGAGCTGGCAGGTCACCCTGCTGTGCCTGGCCCTCTTCCCGGTGCTGCTGCTCACCTCGCGCTGGGTGAGCGG
>JBKJPE010000181.1:0-3117 GCA_046595185.1 Nocardioides sp. | reverse complement strand
CAACGCCGACCTCGGCAACGCGATGACCGAGCGCTTCAGCGTCGGCGGCGCCATGCTGCTCAAGCTCTTCGGCCGGCGCAGCGACGAGGACGTCCTTTTCGCCGCCAAGGCCGACCGGGTCCGTGACCTGGGGGTACGGATCTCGCTGCTGACCCGCCTCTTCTTCGCCGCCATGACCCTGGTGCCCTCCCTGGCCACCGCGCTGGTCTACGGCGTCGGCGGCTACCTCGCCATCCAGCAGCAGCTCTCCCCCGGGACGCTGATCGCCCTCGGTGCGCTGCTGCTGCGCCTGCTCGGCCCGATGCAGGGCTTGGCCAACGTGCGCATCGACGTGATGACGGCCCTGGTCAGCTTCGACCGGGTCTTCGAGGTGCTGGACCTGCCCTCGCTGGTGCAGGAGAAGCCCGACGCCGCGGTGCTGCCCC
Organism: Nocardioides sp.; assembly: GCA_046595185.1. Lineage (GTDB taxonomy): Bacteria > Actinomycetota > Actinomycetes > Propionibacteriales > Nocardioidaceae > Nocardioides. The sequence continues at coordinate 2,692 of JBKJPE010000181.1, read as the reverse complement.
GGGGCTCCTCTAGCCTCGAGCTCGACCACGTGTCCTTCCGCTACCCGCGCGCCGACGAGGTCTCACTGGCCTCGCTGGAGTCGGTGGCCCGCAAGGAGAGCCGCGAGGACAGCGGGCCGGTCCTGCGCGACCTGTCCTTCCGCGCCGAGCCCGGCCAGATGGTCGCCCTGGTGGGTCCTTCGGGCGCCGGCAAGACCACGGTCACCAACCTCGTGGCGCGCCTCTACGACCCGCGCGAGGGCGTCGTACGCGTGGGTGGTCGCGACGTGCGCGACGTGACGCTGGAGTCGCTGGAGAGCGCCATCGGCTACGTCACCCAGGACGCCCACATGTTCCACGACACGATCCGCGCCAACCTCGCCTACGCCCGGCCCGGGGCCAGCGACGAGCAGATCTGGGAGGCACTGCGCGCGGCCCAGGTCGAGCCCCTGCTGCGCAGCCTGCCCGACGGGCTCGACACCGTGGTAGGTGACCGCGGCTACCGGCTCTCCGGCGGTGAGCGGCAACGGCTTGCCATCGCCCGGCTGCTGCTCAAGGCTCCTGCCCTCGTCGTTCTCGACGAGGCCACGGCCCACCTCGACAGCGAGTCCGAGGCAGCGGTGCAGCGCGCCCTCGACGCCGCCCTCGAGGGCCGGACCTCCCTGGTCATCGCCCACCGCCTCTCCACCGTGCGCAATGCCGACCTGATCCTGGTCCTCGAGCAGGGCCGGATCATCGAGCGCGGCACGCACGCCGAGCTGCTGGGCCGCGGCGGGCTGTACGCCGACCTCTACCGGACGCAGTTCGCGACCGACGAGGTCGTCCCCGCCCGCTGAGGCCGGGCCTCAGCCGCGGGCAGCAGGGGAGCGCCGGCCCGTCGGGGTGCCCGTGGCAGGCCCCGAGGTCGTACGACGGGGGCCGCGTGGGCCGCCACGACGCCACTCGTCGTACGCCAGGTAGCCGAAGCCGCCGAGGGCCAGCACCCCGAAGAACCACCACTGCAGGCCGTAGAAGAAGTGCGGGCCGTTGTCGAGCTCGGGCAGCTCGACCGGCTCCAGCGGGGTCGCCGGGCCCGGGTCCTCCGACCTCAGCTCGACGAAGCCGCCGAAGACCTCCCGGTCCAGCGCCCCGCCGATCGCGGCGCTGCTGATCGCCCGGGTCTGCTGGTCCACCACGCCGGTGCTCGAGCCCTCGCCGTCGGCGCGGACGTACCCGGTGACCGTGACCTCGCCCGCGGGCGGGTCCGGCACGGACGGCGGCGCGGTCCCGGCGGCCTCGGTGGCCAGCCAGCCGCGGTCGACGAGCAGGGCCGTGCCGTCGGCAGTCACCAGCGGGACCACGATGTCGACCCCGGCCGCGCCGTCACGGGTGCGGTAGCGGACCACGACGGTGTCCTCGGTGGCGTACTCACCGGCGGCGCTGACCACCCGCCACTCGTCACCGTCGGCCACGGCGCCGCCGGGGGCCAGCACGTCCTCGACCGGGGCCGGCGCCCGTTCCTCGTTGACCCGGACCACGGCGTTGCTGTCCTTGCGCTCCGCGAGCCGGTCGAACTGCCACCCGCCCAGCCACCAGCTGGTGTAGGCGATCACGACGACCGCGAGGGCGAGGAGCGCCCAGCGCCGGCTGAGCAGGAACCGCAACGACGTCACAGGTCCACGATATCCAGCATCCCCCCACACCCGGTCGGACCCGTGGGCCAACCCCCCGGCCACTAGGGTGGAGGGATGACGACCCGCGCACTCGAGGACAGGTTCGGCCGCGTCGCCAGCGACCTCCGCGTCTCCCTGACCGACCGGTGCAACCTGCGCTGCAACTACTGCATGCCGGCAGAGGGCCTCGACTGGCTCCCGACCGACGAGGTGCTCACCGACGACGAGGTCGTGCGCCTGGTGCGGATCGGTGTGCACCAGCTCGGGGTCCGCGAGGTCCGCTACACCGGCGGCGAGCCCCTGATCCGGCGTGGGCTGGTCGGCATCGTCGAGCAGGTCCACGCCCTGGACCCGACCGTCGAGCAGTCGATCACCACCAACGCCCTCGGCCTGCAGCGCAACGCCACGGCGCTGGCCGCCGCCGGCCTGGCCCGGGTCAACGTCAGCCTCGACACCGTGCGTCGCGAGACCTTCCTCGAGATCACCCGCCGCGACCGGTTCGACGACGTCGTGGCCGGCCTCGCCGCCGCCGACGCCGCCGGCCTCGGGCCCGTCAAGGTCAACGCCGTGCTGCTGCGCGGCACCAACGACGACCAGGCCGCCGAGCTGCTCGGCTGGTGCCTGGAGCGCGGCTACGAGCTGCGCTTCATCGAGCAGATGCCGCTCGACGCCCAGCACGCCTGGAGCCGTGAGGCCATGGTCACCGCCGACGAGATCTTCACCCGCCTGGCCGAGTCCTTCACGCTCACCCCCGCGATCGAGCCCCGCGGCAGCGCGCCGGCCGAGAAGTTCCTCGTCGACGGAGGACCGGCCACCGTCGGAGTCATCGCCTCGGTCACCCGCCCCTTCTGCGGCGACTGCGACCGGGTCCGCCTCACGGCCGACGGTCAGATTCGCAACTGTCTTTTCGCGCGCTCCGAGTCCGACCTGCGCGGGGCACTGCGTGTCGGTGCCTCCGACGAGGAGCTTGCGCGGCTGTGGGTCGTCGCGATGGGCGGCAAGGCAGCCGGTCACGGGATCGACGACGAGTCGTTCCTCCAGCCGACCCGCTCGATGTCGGC
>JBKJPE010000056.1:0-60566 GCA_046595185.1 Nocardioides sp. | reverse complement strand
GCCCGGGCGATGGCAGGGCACTTCGTGGCCGCCCGGGCGGCCACGAAGTGCCCTGCCATCGCCCGGGCGACCACCGCGGCGTGCCGCTGGGCCACGAGCAGGCTGAGCGCACCCCCGTCGCGGACGACGGCCCGCAGGGTGCGCAGGGCGGCCTCCGGGTCGTCGACGACCTCGAGCACGCCGTGGCACAGCACGAGGTCGGCGCCGTCGGTGCCGAGCACCTCGAGGGTGTTCGCGAGGTCGCCCTGGACCGCAGCGACCTCGACGCCGCGCTCCCGGGCCCGCCGACCGAGGGAGGCGAGGGCGTCGGGGCTGGGGTCGAGCACCGTGACCCGGTGGCCCCGCTCGGCCACGGCGACGGCCGACCCGCCGGTGCCGCCGCCGATGTCGAGGACGTCGAGGGGCCCGGCGTCGAGCACCGGGCGCAGGGCGTCCCACACCACGGCCGTCCGGGTCGCGCTCCTGCGCTCGCTGGGTCGCTCCACCGCCGACATGGCCCCCACCCTAGGAGACCACCGAGCGATCCGCTCCGCTGCGCCCCGCGACCTGCCCCGGCCGGTCCCACGCCCGGCACGACCTGCTCACCCCGCCCGGCGCGCCGGGCCCGGGGCCGCCCACGCCGACGGCACCGCAGCATGCGGCACCAGGCCCAGCATCTCCTCGACCACGGCCAGGAACCGGTCGGCGTCGCGCACGAGGTCGTCGGCCTCGCGGTCACCCACCGCGCGCGAGGACCCGGCCTCGGCCGCGGCCCGCTTGCCGGCACCGGCGGCGAAGAAGCTGGCCCACTCGCCGAGCTCGGGGGCGACCTCGGCGAGCAGGACCCAGGCGTTCTTCTGACGGCGACCCCGGGCCGGCTCGGGGCGGGCGCGCGCGGAGAGCAGCGCCGCCGCCGCACGCAGGGCCGCGACGTGCGCGCAGGCGTAGCGGGTCGCCACGTCGGTGCTGTCGACGGCCTCGCTCAGCGACCCGGCCGACCGCGCGAGGTAGGAGTGCGTGGTCGCCGGCAGGCTGACCGGTCGCTCGACCGTCACGGTCCCCCGTGCTCGCTGCCGTCCTGACCGGTCCCCGCGTGCTGCCGCCATGTCGCACCCCTCACCATCCGTCGAACACGTGTTCGAACGTCTCGCACGGTACACCGGTCCGCCGACACCCCGTCAAGACCCGGGCGCCCACCCCTCCGGCTCCGGCGGGCCGGTCGGGTCAGGACAGGTCGGCGGCCGGTCGCTCGGACGCGGCGACCTCGCGCAGGAAGCGCGAGACCGAGGGACGCCACAGCGCGACCAGGGTGGCCACCTCGACGACGAGGCCCACGACGGAGACCACCACGAACGTCACCGGCGGGGAGGTGCGCAGGGCGGCGACGGTGGCCAGCACCACGAAGGCCACGATCGCGGCCAGGCACCAGCGCGCCCACCCGTGCCCGGCGCGCAGGAAGGCCAGCATCAGCAGCGCGGAGCCGACGAAGGTGCCGCAGCACACCAGCGCCACCGGCACGAAGGAGAGGGGTGCGATGGTGCTGTCGGGCGGCTGACCGGCCGTCCAGGCGTCCATCAGGGCTTCGCCCTGGACCACCACCAGCACCGCGGTGGTCACGCCCACCACGACCTGGGCCCACACCCCGCGGGTGACCCAGGACAGGGCCTGCGGCCGGACCGGGCCGGTGGTCGCCGAGGTCGGCTCCGCAGCTGCGCTCACGTGGTGCTCTCCCGCCGGGGCCGCGCCCCCTGGTCCGCATCGCCTCCGGCGCCACCGCCGGGCCCGCTGGTCGGTCCCGGACGACCGGCACGCCACCCGTCTAGGGTCCGGGGCATGACGTCCGAGCATCCTGGTGTCACCCGGTTCCGTGCTGCGCTCGCGGAGCGCGGCGGGACCGGTGAGGTCGTCATTCTGCCTGACGCCGCCCACACCGCCGTCCTCGCCGCGGCGGCGCTCGGCTGCGAGGTGGGCGCGATCGCCAACAGCCTGCTCTTCGAGGCCGACGGTGCCCCGGTCCTGGTCCTGACCAGCGGGGCCCACCGGGTCGACACCGCTGCGGTGGCCGAGCGGATCGGCACCGGCCCCCTGCACCGCGCCCCGCCCGCGCTCGTGCGGGCCGCGACCGGCCAGGTGATCGGGGGCGTGTCCCCGCTGGGCCACCCGGCGCCCGTCCCCACCTACCTGGACACCTGGCTGCGGCGCCACCCCCGGGTCTGGGCGGCCGCGGGCCACCCGGCGGCGGTCTTCGCGACCGACGCCGAGGAGCTGCTGGCGATGACCGGCGCGCAGGAGATCGACGTCGACCGCTGACCCCGGGGCCCGTGACCTAGGGTCGCGCCATGGCGGGGGTCGTGGTGGTCGGGGGCGGTCTCGCCGGTCTCGCGGTCGCCCTGCGCCTGGCCAAGCAGGGTGAGGAGGTCACGCTCGTCGAGCGCGCCGACGGGCTCGGCGGCGCCCTGCGCCCCGTCGAGGCGGACGGCTGGTCCTGGGACGGCGCCGTCACCTGGACCATGCTCCCTGCCGTCGTGCGCGACCTGGTGCACAAGACCGGCCGGCCGCTCGAGCGCGAGCTCGGGCTCACGCCGCTCCCGGTGCTGCGCGAGCACCGCTTCGTCGACGGCTCGGGGCTCCTCCTCCCGGGCGGGTCCCGCCAGGACCAGCGGCACGCGTTCGAGGACCTCGGCCCCGGCCTCGGCGACCAGTGGCTGGCCCACACCGACGCCTACGCCCCGGTCTGGGAGACGCTGCGCCGCGGTTACCTCGAGCCGTGGGAGACGACCACCGGGGGCACGTCGGCGCAGGCGCTCGAGGTCCTCGGCTCACGGGAGACGCTGCACCGGCGTCTGCGACGGACGCTGCGCGACGACCGCCTGGCCGACGTCGCGGCGTACCCGCTGGTCGTCGACGGCCACGCTCCCCGCGACGTGCCGGCGTGGGCCGGGGTGGGGTCGTGGCTCGAGCAGTGCTTCGGAGGCTGGCGCGTCGAGGGCGGCACCGCGCGGCTGCTCGACCTGCTGGTGGGCCGGCTCGCCCTCCGCGGGGTGACCGTGCACACCTCGACCGACGTGCTCGACGTCGTGGTCCGCGCCGGGCGGGTGGCCGGCGTGGCCACGACGGCGGGCGTGCTGGACGCCGACGTCGTCGTCTGCGCCGTCGACCCGCGCCGGCTGCCCACCCTGGCGCCGCTGGTGCGCGCCGCCGTGCCCGCGCTCCCGCCGGCACTGACCCACGTCGGGCTGCTCGACCCGCCGCCCCTGGAGCACGAGCTGGTCCTGCACGGCGACCCCGTGGTCGTGGTCCGCCCCTCCGGCCCCGGGGCCTGGACCGTGCTCGGCCGCGGGCAGGGCGCGTCGGACCCCCTCGGCGACCTCGCGCGTCGCGGTCTCGACGTGCGCGACCAGGTCGTGGCCCGCGTCGACCGCTCGCCGGTCGGGCTGGTGGAGGAGTGGGGCGGCTCGCCGCTGGGCGTGCTCTGGCAGGGCCGCGGCACGGCGCGACGACGGGTCGGCCCGCGCACCCCGGTGTCCGGTCTGTACGCCGCGGGGGCCCACGCCGTGCCGGGCTCCGGCGTCCCGTTCGTGGGGATGTCGGCGGCGCTGGTGGTGCACGCGGTGCTCGCCGACCTCGGCCGTCCCGTCGAGTAGGGCCCGCTCAGACGCGGACGTCGAGGGCGGCGAAGATCTCGCGCGTCGCCTTGGAGCGGTTCAGCGTGTAGAAGTGCAGCCCGGGCGCACCGCCGTCGAGCAGGTCGCGGCACAGCTCCGCGGCCATCGCGACGCCCTCGGCCCGCATCGCCGCGGCCTCACCCGCGTGGGCGGAGATCCGCGCGACGACGTCGTCCGGCACCGTGGTGCCGATCAGCTCGCCCTGCCGCTCGATGTTGGCGAGGTTCAGGATCGGCATGATCCCCGGCAGGACCGGGAGGTCGCAGCCGCGCGCCCGGACCCGGTCGACGAGGGAGAAGTAGTCCTCGGCGCGGAAGAACATCTGCGTCACGGCCCACTCGGCACCGGCGCGCGCCTTGGCCACCAGCACGTCGGCGTCGTGGTCCAGGGACGCCGAGGAGGGGTGCAGCTCGGGGAACGCGGCCACCCCGATCCGGAAGTCGCCCCGCGCCCGGGCCAGCTCGACCAGCTCGGTGGCGTGGTCGAGGCCACCGGGCGTCGCCGTCCACACCGCGCGGGGACCCTCCTCCGGGTCGCCGCGCAGGGCGAGCACGTGACGGACGCCGGCGGCGGCGTAGGTGTCGAGGATGGCCTCGAGCTCGGTGCGCGTGTGCCCGACGCAGGTCAGGTGAGCGATCGGCACCATCGAGGTCTCGTGGGCGATCCGGCTGGTGATCCGCACGGTCGAGTCGCGGCTCGAGCCACCGGCGCCGTAGGTCACGGAGACGAAGGTCGGCCGGTACGGCTCGAGGTCGCTGATCGCCCGCCAGAGCTGCTCCTCGCCGGCCTCGTCCTTCGGCGGGAAGAACTCGAAGGAGAACGACCGCTCGCCCTCCGCGAACAGCTCGGCCATGCTGCGCCCGCGCCCCGTCGACATGTCACCGAGCCTAGGCGGGGCGCTCCCACCCCTCCCGACCCCGACCCCACCCGCGCACGCCCTAGCCTCGGGCAGGTGAGCCCCTCCCCCGAGCCCGCCGCACGCACGCCGTGGGACGCCACCGCCTTCCGCGCCGGTGTGCAGCACGCCCTCGACACCTTCCTCGACGAGCAGGCCGTACGCCTGGCGCCGGTCGGTCCGGACGCGGACCTGCTGGTCGAGGAGGCGCGCCGGTTCGTGCAGGGCGGCAAGCGGCTCCGGGCGTCGTTCTGCTGGTGGGGCCACCACGCCGTCGACCCGTCGCCCGCCGACGAGGCGTCGCTGCTGCGCGCGTGCGCGGCCCTGGAGTTGCTGCACGCCAGCGCCCTGCTCCACGACGACGTCCTGGACGCCTCCGACACCCGGCGCGGGTCCCCCACCACCCACCGGCTGCTGGAGGCCCGGCACCGCGGGGCGGGGTGGGCCGGTGACGCCGCGGCGTACGGCGAGGCCGGCGCGATCCTGCTGGGCGACCTCGTGCTGAGCTGGGCCGACGAGCTGCTGCGTCGCTGCGGACTCGCGCCGGACCGGGTCGCCGCGGCGATGGCCGTCTACGACCAGTGCCGCAGCGAGGTGATCGCCGGGCAGTTCCTCGACGTGTCCGTGCAGGCCCGCGGACGTGCCGACGTCGACGCCGCGATGACCGTGCTGCGCTACAAGTCGGCGAAGTACTCCGTCGAGCGGCCGCTGCACGTCGGTGCCGCGCTGGCCGGGGCCGGGCCCGACGTGCTCGCCGACCTCTCCCGGTTCGGCCTCCCCCTCGGTGAGGCCTTCCAGCTGCGCGACGACGTCCTGGGTGTCCTCGGTGATCCCGTCGTCACCGGCAAGCCCGCGGGCGACGACCTGGTCGAGGGCAAGCGCACCGTGCTGGTGGCCCTGGCGCTCGACGGGGCTGCGCCGGCCGACCGCGCCCGGCTCGACTCCGCCCTGGGCACGCCGCTGACGGAGGACGACGTCGACGACCTGCGTCGCATCATCACCTCCTCCGGCGCCGCCGCGCAGGTGGAGGAGGTCATCACCGCCTTGTCGCGGCGGGCGCTCGACGCGCTCGACCGCAGCGGCCTCGACGACCGCGCCCGCGGTGTGCTCACCGGTCTCGCGACCGCGGCCACCCAACGGTCCGTCTGAGCAGGCGACCTGCCGGAGCGGAGCTAGCCGGCGGGGTCGGGACCGCCGAGCTGCGCCGCGCCGAGATCCGGGCCGTCACCGAGCAGCAGCACGAACGTCGGCACCCCGGCGTGGGCGGTGGCCACCCGCAGCGCCCCCCGGGTCGCCCGGGGGTGCCTGGTGGCCAGGTCGGCCCAGTCGTCGCAGACCAGGAGCAGGGGCTCGCGCCGCGGCAGGGCACGCACCCGCTCCTCGAGGGCGTCGAGGTTGTGCCCGTGCAGCCCGTCGACCTCGAGGGCCGCGCCGAGGGCTGCGACCAGGTCGGCGCGCCCCTCGAGGCCGACCGCGCCCAGGCGGGCGGCGCGCCACCCGGCCCGTACGGCCACCCGCACCACGCGGGCGGCGTCGTACGCCAGGGGCGCCGTGGGCCACCGGTAGGTCCCGGGCCGCACCCTGCCCGCGAGCAGGTCGACCAGGGCCGTCACCGCGACCGCGCCGAGATGACGCGCTCGAACGAGTCGTAGTGGTCCGCGGTCCAGAACAGCTCGTCCGGCTCGCCGGCCACGATCCGTCGCGCCCCGCGGTCGTCGGACCCCGGGGTGGGCACGGTGTACTCGCGGTAGTAGCCGTCGGGCCGGTCGGGCAGGATCCCCTCGCGGTTGAAGAAGGTCCCGCCGTCCTCCTCCTCGGGGAAGGGCCCCCCGTCGGCGATCGACGTCACGGTGTCCAGCGCCTCGGGCGGCAGCTCGTCGAGGTCGACCCAGATCAGGCCGGAGTCGGGGTCGACGTCACCGCTCACCGGCGGGTCGGCGCCGTCGCTCCCGGCGTCGCCGTCGACGTCGTCGGCGGTGGAGGCGAAGCCCGGGGGGGCGCCGCTCCCCGTGGGCGTGCCGGGGTCGCCGCCGCTGAGGAACCACACCCCCACCACGACGCCCACCACCAGCAGCATCGCCATCAGGCCGCTGGGGTTGGGCTTCCACCCGGGCTCGCGGGGCGGGGCAGGCATCACCATGGCGCGGACGTCCTAGAAGGCCATGGCCTGGGCGCGCCGCTTGGCCTCCGAGCCGCGGTTCTCGCGCAGCGCGTCGATCGGGCGCCCGGGCAGGTCGAGGTCGAGGTAGAGCCAGGCGATGGCCTCGCGGTCGTCGAACCCGCCGTCGTGCAGGACGGTGAGGATGCCCGGCAGGCCCTTCACCGGCAGCCGCTCGACGTCGTCCAGGAAGTCGGCCGGCACCTGCTGGCCGGTGCCGGGGACCGGTACGGCCGCCGCGAGCTCGTGGTCCCGGATCATCGTGCGGACCTTCGCCGGGGTGACACCGAGGCGCTCGGCGGCCTGCGCCCAGGTCAGCCAGGCGGGGACGAGCGCCGCCAGGTCCTGGTCGGCGAGGCGGGCGGGGGTGGGCTCGCTCATGGCCGCATCGTCTCACCAGCGCCGGCCGCCCGCCACGCCGGGAGCGTCGTCCGGCCCGGGTCGCGGCGCTCGCGCCGCCTACCATGGGGGCCCCGGGACCTCCCCGCCCGGGACGCAGGAGGCCCACCCGTGCAGACCGACCAGTCGGGACCCGTGCCGACGCGCCGGGCCCGGTCGGGCCACGGCCGAGGGTCCGACGACCCCCTGCACGGCCGCCTGCTCGACGGCCGCTACCGCGTCGCCCGCACGATCGCGCGCGGCGGCATGGCCACCGTCTACGAGGCCACCGACCTGCGCCTGGACCGCACGGTCGCGGTCAAGGTCATGCACGCCCAGATGCTCGGCCACGGCCAGGACGGCGACGACTTCGCGATGCGCTTCGTGCGCGAGGCGCGGGCTGCCGCCCGGCTGTCCCACCCGAACGTCGTCGCGGTCTTCGACCAGGGCGACGACGACGGCGTCGTGTACCTCGCGATGGAGATGGTGCGCGGCGGCACCCTGCGCGACGTGCTCGCCGCCGAGGCGCCGCTGCCCCCGGGCCGGGCGCTGGCGCTGCTCGAGCCGGTGCTCTCGGCCCTGGCCGCCGCCCACCGGGCCGGGCTGGTCCACCGCGACGTCAAGCCGGAGAACGTCCTCATCGCCGACGACGGCACGGTCAAGGTGGCCGACTTCGGCCTGGCCCGCGCCGTCGGCGCCGACACCCGTCACACCGCCACCCAGGGCGTGCTGATCGGCACTGTGTCCTACCTGGCCCCGGAGCTGGTCGTCGAGGGCCGCGGTGACGCACGGGCCGACGTGTACGCGGTCGGCGTCGTGCTCTACGAGATGCTCACCGGCCGCAAGCCGCACGACGGCCAGAGCCCCATCCACGTCGCCTACCAGCACGTGCACGCCGACGTGCCCGCCCCGAGCGCCCGGGTGCCGGGGCTGCCGGGGTACGTCGACGCGCTCGTGGCCCGGGCCACCGCCCGGGACCGGGGTCGGCGCCCGGCCGACGCCGACGTGCTGATGCGCCAGGTCCGCAGGGTCGCCCACGCGCTGGCCGAGGGCGTCGAGGACGACCCGGAGCTGGAGCTCGACCTGCGCCCCTCCCCGCTCCCGGTGGTCGGGCCGGAGGACGTCGAGGGATCGGCCGAGGACCCTGCCACGACGCCGGGCGAGGCGCCCGGCGACGAGCGAGCGGTCCCCGTGGTGGAGCACACCACGGCGTACCCCGCCACCCGGGCGCCCTCGCCGGACCCGGCGCCACGCGCCCGCCGGGGGCGCGGGCCCCTGCTGCTGGTGCTCGTGCTGGTGCTCGCCCTCGCGGTCGCCGGCGGCGCCTACTGGGTCGGGTGGGGCCGCTACACCGCCGCTCCCGCGGTGCTCGGCGTCGGTGCCGGGGCCGCCGAGGAACGGCTGGCCTCCGCCGGGCTGGAGCTCGACGTCGTGGACGAGGCCTTCTCCGAGACGGTGGCCGCGGGCCGCGTGATCAGCACCGACCCCGAGCCCGGGGCGCGGGTGCTGCCCGGCGGCACCGTCGAGGCCGTCGTCTCCCTCGGCCAGGAGCGCTACGACGTGCCCCCGCTGGCCGGGCGCGGGGTCGACGAGGCCCAGGACGCGCTGCTCGGACTCAGCCTGGACCCCGACGACACCGTGGAGCGCTACTCCGAGGACGTGCCCGAGGGCACCGTGATCGCGACGCGCCCCTCGGCCGGGACGACCCTGCGAGCCGGTTCACCGGTCGACCTCGTGGTCAGCCAGGGCCGCCGGCCGCGCCCGGTCGGTGACTGGGTCGGGCAGGACTACGACACCGCGGCCGCCGCGCTCGGCGACCGCGGCCTGGAGCCGGTGGTGGGCTCCGAGGCGTACGACGAGGTCGTGCCCGAGGGCGCGGTGGTCTCGCAGGACCCGGTCGGCGGCACCCTGTTCCGCGGGGACACCGTCACCTTCACCGTGTCGTCGGGGCCCGCGCTGGTGGCCGTGCCCGGGGTCCTGGCCGCCGGCATCGACTCGGCCCGCGCGACCCTGGAGGAGGCCGGCTTCGAGGTGAGGATCGCCAACGACGACTCCTTCGTCGGCCTCGGCTTCGTGGTCGGGACCGACCCCGGCGAGGGCGAGATGGTCCCCCGCGGGAGCACGATCACGCTCTACGTGGTCTGAGCCCGGTCCCATCCCGGTCCCAGCCCGGGTCGGCCGCCGCGGTCACGGCGAGCCGACCCACTCCTCGCTGCCGTCGTCGAAGGCCTGGTGCTTCCAGATCGGCACCTCGTCCTTGAGGGTGTCGATGAGGTCGCGTGAGGCGTCGAAGGCCGTGCCGCGGTGGGCGGAGGCGGCGGCCACGACGACGGCCAGGTCGCCGACGGCCAGCGTGCCGACCCGGTGGACGGCGGCCAGCCCCTGCACGTCGTGCCGAGCGGCCACGCGGTCGCACACGTCGTGCAGCCGCGCCAGGGCGCTGGGATGCGCGGAGTACTCCAGGCCGTCGACGCCCTTGCCGCCGTCGTGGTCGCGGACCCGGCCGACGAAGAGCGTCAGACCGCCCGAGGAGTCGTCACCGAGGCAGCGGAGGACCTCCTCGACCTCGAGAGGGGTCTCACGGATGTCGACGAGACGGACGGCGGGGTGTGCCACGCGCGCAGCCTACGAGACTGCCGCGGGGGACGCTCGTCGCCACGACGTAGCCTGGAGGCATGAGCGACAAGCCAGGCGACCCGTCCGACGATGGCTCCGAGCAGGGCCAGAACCCGTTCAAGGGCACGCCCTTCGAGCAGCTCTTCTCCGCCTTCGGCGGTGGCGCCCCGGGTGGCGGGGGCGCCGGCGGCGTCGGCGGCTTCCCCGGGATGGCCGGGCTCGGCGGCCCGGGCGGCTTCGACCTGAGCCAGGTGCTGGGTCAGATCCAGTCCCTGATGCAGCCCTACGACGGTCCGCTGAACTGGGAGGTCGCCGCCGACCTGGCCCGCAAGCAGGCCGCCTCCTCCCCCGACCCCACCCCGACCAAGCGGCAGTCCGACGCGGTGGCCGACGCGGTGCGGCTGGCCGACCACTGGCTCGACACCACGACCGATCTCCCCTCCGGCGTCAGCTCCACCGCGGCCTGGAGCCGGGCCGAGTGGGTCGTGCACACCCTCGACGGCTGGCGCGTGCTCGTCGACCCGGTGGCCGAGCGCTCGGCCTCCGGGCTGTCCGCCGCACTGCCGGAGGAGGCCCGCGCCGCGGCCGGGCCGATCCTCGGCCTCCTCGGCAAGGCCGTCGGCGCGATGCTGGCCACGCAGGTCGGCTCCGGTCTCGGGGCGCTCGCCGGTGAGGTGCTCAGCGTGTCCGAGGCCGGCGTACCGCTGGGTGAGCCCGGTCGTGCGGCCCTCGTGCCGGCCAACGTGGCCGCCTTCGCCGCCGGCCTCGACGTCGGCGAGGACGACGTGCTGCTCTACCTGGCGCTGCGCGAGGCCGCCCACCAGCGGCTCTTCGCCGGCGTTCCGTGGCTGCGCGAGCACGTCGTGGGTGCTGTGACCGACTACGCGCAGGGCCTCGAGGTCAACGCCGAGGGCATGCAGCAGCGGATGCAGGAGCAGCTGCAGGGCATCGACCTGTCCAACCCCGAGTCGCTGCAGCAGCTGGTGGACGGCGGGCTCTTCGACGTGACGCGGTCGCCGCAGCAGGAGAGGGCGCTGGAGCGGCTCGAGGTCGTCCTGGCGCTGGTCGAGGGCTGGGTCGACGAGGTCGTCGACCAGGCGACCGCCGAGCGGATGCCCTCGGCCGGGAAGCTGCAGGAGGCCTTCCGCCGCCGACGCGCGACCGGCGGCCCGGCGGAGCAGACCTTCGCGGCGCTGGTCGGCCTCGAGCTGCGCCCGCGCCGGCTGCGCGACGCCTCCACCCTGTGGGGCTCGCTGCGCGCCCGGCAGGGCGTCGAGGCCCGCGACGGCGTGTGGACCCACCCGGACCTGCTGCCGACGGCCGCCGACCTCGACGACCCGCTGGGCTTCCGCGAGGACGCCGCCGCGCCCGACGCGCTCTCCGAGGACGACTTCGACACCGAGCTGCGACGCCTCCTCGACGGTCCGGGCGAGCCCGGGGCCACCGACGGGCGCGACGGGCCCGACAGCCCTGACGGGCCCGCACCCACCACGGCGTGAGCCTGCACGCCGACGCCCTGGCCGCGCTCGAGGCCTGGGCGGCGCCCGACCGTGCGCAGCAGGTGCTGCAGGAGCGGTACGTCGCGCACCTGCGTGCCCATCCGCACGGCCTCGAGCGAGGGTGCCGCCCGGACCACGTCACCGCCAGCACGCTGGTGCTCGACCACGACCGGAGCCACGTGCTGCTGACGCTGCACGCGCGGGCCCGCCGCTGGTTCCAGCTCGGCGGGCACTGCGAGCCCGGTGACGCCACCCTGGCCGGTGCGGCGCTGCGGGAGGCCATCGAGGAGTCCGGGCTCGACGGGCTCGACCTCGACCCCGTGCCGCTGGCGCTCGACGAGCACGAGGTGCCGTTCTGCCGACCGCTGGAGGGCGGCGCCCCCGACGCGGCGCTGGTGCACCACCTCGACGTCCGCTACGTCGCCGTCGCACCGGCGGGGGCCGTGCACACGGTGAGCGAGGAGTCCCTCGACCTGCAGTGGTGGCCGGTCGGCGCGCTGCCGCGAGGGGCCGCGGAGCTGGCGCCCGTGGTGGCACGCGCGGTGGCGCGCGCCCAGGTCGATGTCGGGCGTGACGGGGTCGAGCCCGGAGCAGTGCCGGGCCGGCGGGGGTCGGCCTCACCGTGGTCGCCACCGGGTCCCGGGCCGCAGCGACCGCGAGGGGTCCCCCCGGTGCGCCAGGATCCGCGCTAGGACGACGTACGCCTGCGCCCTCCGGGCAGCTCGTCGAGCCAGCGGGCGTACTGGTCCGCGGTGAGGACCGTCGCGGGCGGGACGTAGACGTGCTCGAGGACCGCGAGGGTGATGCTCCGGTAGGTCCCGTCCTCCGCCTCGTCCACCAGCACGAGCGGGTCGTTCTCGGGGTCGTACGCCGCCTGGGCCTCGGCGAGGGTGATCGGTCCGGCCACCGGTGCACCCCTCGGCTCGGGGTCCGCGAGCCCGGGCGACGGAGCGGGGTGCGCAGGGTCGAGCGCGCGGTCCCCACCCGGTGACGCCGTGACCGGGCCCTGTCCTGGTGCGCACGCCACGACACCCACCAGGGCGATGCCGGCCGTGGCGCTCCGGAGCCGTACGCGGCGGTGCGGCCGACGCTTCGCCATGACGGTGTGCCTCCTGCGCCGCTCTCAGTCCACGTGGTCCGACGGCGGGGGCTCGACCCGGGCCGCGGCCGACCAGCCCAGCAGGTAGCCCTTGGCCTTCTCAGCCTGGGGATAGGTGTCGACCCAGGCCCAGAAGCGCTCGTCGTGGCCCGGCTCCAGCAGGTGCGCGAGCTCGTGGACCAGGACGTAGTCGACCACCCACGACGGCATCCCCTGCAGGCGGGACGACAGCCGGATGCTGCGGTCGCCCGGCGTGCACGAGCCCCACCGGGACTGCTGGTTGTCGACCCACCGCACCGAGTCCGGCGCGGCCAGCCCGCCCAGCCAACGGTCGCTGAGCAGGCGCGCGCGCTCGACCAGGTCGTCGTGGGAGATCGTCGAGCGCTGCTCGGCGCGGCGCACCCGGGCCACCATCTCGCGCACCCAGCGGCGTTCCTCGCCCCGGCTCATCCCGGCAGGGACGAGCACCACGATCCGGTCACCGTCCCGGCGGGCCGACACCGTACGCCGGCGGCGGGTGGAGCGACGGACCTCGACCTCGGGCCCGGGCTCGCCACCAGACGGGTCGTCGGCGTCAGCGAGCGGGCTCACACCGGTGAACCTAGCCGCTGGCCCACGCCAGGAGCCGTTCCCGCGGCCAGGTGTTGACGATCCGGTCCGCCTCGATCCCGGCCGCCTCGGCCCGCTCGCACCCCAGCACCGGGAAGTCGAGCTGGCCGGGGGCGTGCGCGTCGCTGTCGATCGAGAACAGGCAACCGGCCTCGCGGGCGACCTCGAGCAACCGGGTCGGCGGGTCCCGGCGTTCGGGGCGGGAGTTGATCTCGACCGCGACGCCCTCCTCCGCACACGCGGTGAAGACGGCGTCCGCGTCGAACTGCGACTCGGCCCGGGTCCCCCGACCGCCCGTGACCAGGCGGCCCGTGCAGTGGCCCAGCACGTTGCTGCGCGGGTGCCGCACCGCGGCCACCATCCGCCGCGTCATCGCGTCGGCGTCCATGGCCAGCTTGGAGTGCACGCTGGCCACCCGCAGGTCGAGGCGGGCCAGCATCTCGTCGCTCTGGTCCAGGCCGCCGTCGTCGAGGACGTCGACCTCGATGCCCTTCAGCAGGGTGAACACGTGGCCGCCGGCCGCCAGGTGGTCGTTGACCGCGTCCACGACGTCGAGCTGGCGGGCCAACCGCTCCGCGCTCAGGCCGCGGGCGACCTTGAGCCGGGGCGAGTGGTCGGTGAGCACGAGGTACTCGTGGCCGAGCTCGAGCGCGGTGAAGGCCATCTCCTCGATCGGCGAACCGCCGTCCGACCAGTCCGAGTGCGAGTGCAGGTCACCCCGCAGCGCGGAGCGCAGCTCCTGCCCGCCGTCGGTCAGCGGGCCGCCGTGCTCGCGCTCGGCCCGGGCCAGCCGCTCGGGGAGGACGCCGCGCACGGCGTCGCCGACGACCTTCGCCGAGCTGGCCCCGACACCGGGCAGGTCGGTCAGCGAACCCTCGTCCACCGCCCGGGCCAGCTCGTCGGGTGAGAGGGTGAGCACCGCGGTGGCCGCGCCGCGGAACGCCTTGACCTTGTAGGTGTCCTCCCGCGCGCGCTCCAGCAGGAAGGCGATCCGGCGCAGCGCCGCCACCGGTCCCCCGTCGTACGCGGTCCCGGTGCCCGCCATCTGCCCACCCCGTTCGTCGTCCACACCCTGTGGATCACGATCCTCGCAGGTCACCTGGTCGACGGCGCGCCCTCCCGGGAGGTCCTGCACCGCTTCGTCCCCAGCCCCTCCACCGTTCCGGGCCGGGGTGCACACCGTCGTCCACAGGCCCCTCCACAGGACTCGCGGCCGGCCCGCGCGGGCCGCGAAGGACGCCGGTCATGCCCTAGGCTCCGGGCACCGACCCGCAGCGCCCGCTGCCGGGGACCCACGGGATCGGGCCGACGGCCACGTCGCGACGACCGACCCTCACAGACGAAGGAGGCCGTGGTGGCCGAGACCTGGAGCGGTGAGTTCTACTGCGTGAAGTGCAAGGAGAAGCGTCAGGCCGAGGGTGAGGTCCGCGTCAACGAGAAGGGCACCCGGATGGCCAAGGCCCAGTGCCCGGTCTGCACCACCAACCTCAACCGGATCCTCGGCAGGGCCTGAGGTCGCCGGCCCGGGCCGGCGACCGCGCCCCGGGCCCTGTGGATCGTCGTCGGCGTCCACGCCCGGAGCGTGCCAGGCTGCTGGGCATGCCGAGCGCGTCCCACACCCCGCCCGTGCGGCGGCTGCGCCCCGGGGCACCGGTCCTGCGGCGTGACGTGGGCCTGCTCCAGGTGGGTCTGGACCACCCGGCCCGGGTGCTGCTCGACGACACCCCGGGCGTGCGTTCCCTGCTCGCGCAGCTGACCACGGGGTGCCGGCAGCCCGACGGGGCCCCCGATCAGGTGGCCGCCTGGCGACGGCTGGACGAGGCCCGACTGCTCGTGCCGGACCCGGTCGGACCCGCCACGGCCGCGGGCCGGGCCGGCGCCTTCGTGGCCACCGCCGCCTGGGCGGGCCCTGGGGCCGGCGAGCGGCTGGCCTCCCGCCGCGACGCCCGGGTGGTCCTCCACGGGCCGCCCGGGCTGGTCGAGCCGGTCCAGCGGCTCGCCCTGCTCGGCGGGGTCGACGTCGCCCGCGGTGGCGGCCGGGGCACGGCTGCACCCGAGGCCGACGGCGCCGCCGCGCTCGTGGTGGTGCTGCACGACGGGGAGGCGCGCCGGGAGGAGCACGACGCGTTCATGGCGGCCGGGAGGGCGCACCTGCCGGTGTGGTGGCGCGGCGGGCTGCCGCACCTCGGCCCGCTGGTGGTCCCCGGCACGACGGCCTGCCTGCGGTGCGTCGACGCCCACGAGGCCGAGGCCGACCCGCGCCGGCCGCTCCTGGTCGAGCAGGCCTGCCGCGAGTCCGCCCTGCCACGCGACCCGGTGCTGCTGGCCCTCGCGACGGCCTGGGTCGTCCGTGACGTCCAACGCTGGGCGGAGGGCGAGGTGCCCACGACCTGGTCGGCCACGGTGCGACTCGGGCCCGGTGGTCCCCCGCTCGTCACGTCCTGGGCGCGGCACCCTCACTGCGGGTGCGCCTGGGACGAGGCGCGGACGGCCTGACCCCTCGGGGCGACCTACCAGTGCTCGGGGTCGAGCCGGGCCTCCATCGCCCGCAGGTGCTGCCGGGAGCAGGGGGCGCAGCACCGGTGCTCACGACCGCGCTCCACCGCCACGGACCAGCCCATCAGGGCGGCCGCGTCGGTCTCGACCCGCCCGCAGAGGTCGCAGGTCGCGCCGGTGGGCGGCGGGGTGGACGGCGGGGTGGTCACCCCGGACACGCTAGACGGGTCGCGACCGGACCGGGTCGGGACGCAGAGGACCCGGGACGACGAGGTCGTCGTCCCGGGTCCTGTCCTGCGTGCGCACCCGCGATCGTGGGTGCCGGGCGGTGCCGGGCGGCCACCGACCGGCCCACTACTCCTAGAGGACGCGGGCGAGGGCGAGGCGAGCCTGCTGGGCGGCGCGCTCGGCCTTGCGGCTGAGGCGACGGGCGCGCGCGACCTGGTGGCCCGCGCGCAGCTGCTGCGCCTCTCCCAGGCGCGCGGCCATCCTGGCCCGGGCGAGGTCTTCGTGCATGAGGTTCATCGTGATGCTCCTGGTCGTGTCGGTGGTACCTGGTGGTGAGGTGGGTGGGCTGCCCGACGGGACGCCCGAGGTGCCGCCGGCACGGCGGCCCTCAGGCGACCGCGTCCTTGCGCGGCCGGCCGCGGGGGCGCTTGCGGGGGATCACCGCTCCCTGCAGGAACAGCTCTCCTCCCCACACGCCCCAGGGCTCGCCCCGGTCGAGCGCGCCGTCCAGGCAGAGCTCGCGCACGGGGCAGGCCTGGCACAGCGCCTTGGCGTCCTCGACGTCGCTGGGCGACTCGGCGAACCACAGCTCCGGGTCGTAGACCCGGCACGGCAGCGTGTCGTGCTCGGCCGCGTCGGCCTGCGCGTGGAGCAGGCACAGGCCGGGCTCGAGCGTGCTGGTGGTCATGCGTCACCTTCTTCGGTGTGATCGCGGATGGTGGAGACGTGTCCGACGCTGGGTGCGCCGGCAGCGGGAGGGGCCTGAGGCCTCTGCGTCCGGGTCCGGGGAACACAAAGGCCGCGGATCCCGGTGTGGGGATCCGCGGCCTGGAGGTGCCGAGCTGAGGTGGACTCAGGTCGGTGGGCTCCAGGCAGGGGTCCCCGCAAAACCGGTGGCGTCGCCGCCGAGACGCACGTGTCCCGCGGACGGGGCCGTGGTCGGCGCGACGGCACGCTCGCGGGCGGCCGGCGCGACGACGACCGCGTACGCGGCAGCGACGCCGGAGGGCACGCCGATGCGCACGGCATCGGTGGCCGCGGAGATCGTGGTGAGGTTGATCGTCATCGTGTGGCACCTCCTCGTGTGCGTCGTGCGCCAGGCTCGTCAGGCCCGTGGTGCGCGGTGGTCCCGCCTCGTCCGAGGCAGTGCGTGCACGTTATCGCCGTGGGTTCGGGGCGGGCAAGCGAATTAATGGCGACATCGTGCGTGGTCCGCGGCGGACGCGAACGCGTGCGTCGGCGGCAGGCCCCTGACCTGCGACGACGACGGCCGGAACTGGTCTGGACCGGGGGTGGGGCCACCGCCCCGCCCGGTGCCGCCGGTCAGCCGACCAGCCCCAGGACGTCGTCGCCGTAACGCTCGATCTTGGCCGGCCCGACACCGCTGATCGCACCGAGGGCCTGTGGCGTGCGCGGTCGGTGCTCGGCGATGAGCTCCAGGGTGGCGTCGGTGAAGACCACGAACGCCGGGACCTCGTCGGTGGCGGAGCGGTCCTTGCGCCAGGCGCGCAGCCGGTCGTAGAGGTCCTCGTCGTAGGCGACCGGGCAGCCCGCGCAACGCCCGCGCTTCTTCTCCGCCGCCGAGCCCAGGGGCGTGCCGCAGGTGCGGCAGGTGACGGCCTTGCGGCGCTTGCGGCCGGGCGCCTCGGCCGAGGCGCGCGCGACCTCGGCGGGCAGCAACGACTCGAGGAACCGCGACGGCTTGCGCTGGCCGCGGCCGCCGGGCTGCCGGGCGGCCGCCCAGGACACCACCAGCTCGCGCCGCGCGCGGGTCAGGCCGACGTAGAGCAACCGGCGCTCCTCCTCGATGGCCTCGGGGGTGTCGGCGTAGGTGATCGGCAGCGTGCCGTCGTGCACGCCAGCGCAGAACACGACGTCCCACTCGAGCCCCTTGGCGGCGTGGAAGGTCGACAGGGTGACGCCCTCGGCGGTCGGGGCGTGCTGCTCGGAGGCACGCCGGTCGAGCTCGGCGACGAAGAGGGAGAGGTCGGCGGCCGGCTCCTCGGCCACCAGGGCGGCGGCCTGGTCGACCAGCGCCTGCCACGACTCCCAACGGTCCCTGGTCTGCCCGCGCGCGGTCGGCGCCTCGGGGGACCAGCCCATCCCGGCCAGGGTGGCGCGCACCAGGTCGACGAGCTCACCGTCGTCCTCACCGCCCCGCGCGGCGCCCCGGAGCCGGGTCACGGCCTCGCGGACCTCGGCCCGGTCGAAGAAGCGGCCGGCGCCGCGCACGACGTACGGCACGCCCCGCGCTGCCAGGGCCTCCTCATAGGCCTCGGACTGGGCATTGATGCGGAAGAGCACCGCCACCTCGGACAACGCCTGCCCCTCGGTCCTCAGGGCGGCGACGCGGGCGGCGATCCGCTCGGCCTCGGCGACCTCGTCGGGGCTGCCGGAGTAGTGCACCTCGGGTCCGGCGGGGCGCTGCGAGCGCAGCTCGACGCTACGGCTGGGGGTGCCGCGCAGCAGGTCGTTGGCGGCGGCCACGACCTGCGGCGTCGAGCGGTAGTTGCGGACCAGCTCGACCGAGGTCGCCGTCGGGTGCTTGCGGGTGAAGTCACGCAGGTAGGACGCGTCGGCCCCGGCGAAGGAGTAGATGGTCTGCGCGGGGTCGCCCACGACGCAGATCTCGTCGCGCCCGCCGAGCCACAGGTCGAGCAGGGCCGACTGGAGGGGGGAGACGTCCTGGAACTCGTCGACGACGAAGAACTTGTACTGGCGCCGCACCTGGGCGGCCACGCGCTCGTCCTCGGCGAGCAGGCCCGCGTCGAGGAGCAGGACGTCCTCCATGTCCATCACACCCTGGTCGCGCTTGACCTCCTCGTAGGCCCCGAGGACGTGCGCCACGGTCTCGGCGTCCAGGCCGTTGACGTCGCGGCGCCGCGCCGGGGCGATCCGCGGGTAGTCGTCGGGATGGACGTTGCTGACCTTGGCCCACTCGATCTCCCCGGCGAGGTCGCGGAGCAGCGCCTGGTCGGGGCGCAGCCGCTGCCGGCGGGCGGCGGTCGCGACGAGCCCGAGCTTGGAGTCGACGAGCCGCGGCAGCTCCGTGCCGTGCACGTGGGGCCAGAAGTAGCGCAGCTGGCGCAGCGCGGCGGAGTGGAAGGTGCGGGCCTGGACGCTGCCGGCGCCGAGGGCGCGCAGGCGTCCGCGCATCTCCCCGGCGGCCCGGGTGGTGAAGGTGACCGCCAGCACCTCGGTCGGGGCGTAGACACCGGTCGCGACGCCGTGCGCGATGCGGTGGGTGAGGGCGCGGGTCTTGCCGGTCCCGGCCCCGGCGAGCACCCGGACCGGGCCGCGCAGGGTCTCAGCGACCTGGCGCTGCTCGGGGTCGAGCGCGTCGAGCAGGTCGCTCACTGCGTCATCACTGGGGGTCCTCCACGGGGGAACATCTCCCGGTCGGTGGTGGTTGGGGCCGGTGTCACGACGGACCCTAGACCGCGGAGGCGACACCCCCGATGAGCACCTTCACCATGTACAGCACCCCCTGGTGCGGCTACTGCCACCGGCTCAAGGGCCAGCTCGACCGTGAGGGCATCGCCTTCGACATGGTCGACATCGAGCAGGACCCCTCGGCGGTGCAGGTCGTGGAGACGGCCAACAACGGCAACCAGACGGTGCCGACGCTCGTCTACAGCGACGGCTCGTCGCAGACCAACCCGTCGCTGGCACAGGTCAAGGCGAAGCTGGCCGACCTCGGCTGAGGCTCACCAGGCGCCCGGGAGCGGGCCGCCGTACCAGCCCTCGATCAGCGCGCGGCTGATCGAGATCGGACCCGGCAGCACCACCCGCCCGGCCTCGGCCTCGACGCGCAACTCCTCGCGGGTGAACCAGCGGGCGTCCTCGATCTCGTCCTGGTCGACCGCGATCTCGGTCGAGGTCGCGCGACCGACGAAGCCGAGCATCAGGCTGGCCGGCAGCGGCCACGGCTGGTTGCCGACGTAGGTCACCTCGCCGACGGTGATGCCGACCTCCTCGGCCACCTCGCGACGCACCGCGTCCTCCAGGGTCTCACCGGGCTCGCAGAACCCGGCCAGCGTGGAGTACCGGCCCTCGGGCCACACCGACTGGTGACCGAGCAGGCAGCGCTCCTCGGCGCTGCCGGGCTCCCCGCTGGTCACGGTCATGATGACCGCGGGGTCGGTGCGCGGGAACTGCCGCCGCCCGCACCGGGGGCACTGCAGCTCGTGGCCCGCCGCGACCGGCTCCAGTCCCGCACCGCAGCGCGGGCAGAAGCGCGTCGCGGCCATCCACTCGGCGAGGCCGAGAGCGTGGAAGACCATCGGGGCGTCGTCGGCGGCCTCGTCGGCCAGCACCGGGAGCAGGTCGCGCAGGGCCAGCCACCCGTCCTCGTCGCGTGCCCGCTGCGAGGGCACGACCACGGCGGCGTACGTCGTGCCGGCACGGTCGCCCAGCATGACCCGGACGCCGTCGGGGGCGTCGCCCGGCGTGACCCAGGCGGGGCGACCGTCGACGGGGAGGACCCGGGTGCCGGAGACCACCAGCACCCGGGTCCCCGGGTCGGCCCACCGGCCGGCGAGCCAGGCGTCGTCGCGGCGCCGGGCACCGAGCCGGTCGTGCGGGTCGGCGGTCATCTGCTCGTACGCGTGGATCACGTCGGCGAGGCTAGCCCGCCACCGGCGCCGGGTGGGGTGGTCGTGTCATGCCTCGAGGGACGTCCGCCCTGCGGTGTCGGCGGCGTCGGAGCCGGTGACCTGGATCTTGCGCGGCTTGGCCTGCTCGGCGACCGGCACCCGCAGCCGCAGCACCCCGCCCTCGTAGCCGGCCTCGATCCTGGCGAGGTCGAGGTTGTCACCGAGGACCAGCTGCCTGCTGAAGACGCCGCGCGGCCGTTCGGAGGCCAGCATCTCCCAGTCGCCGTTGCGCGCGACGCGCTCGGCACGCACGGTCAGCACGTTGCGCTCGACGTCGAGGTCGATGCTCTGCGCGGAGACGCCCGGGAGGTCGAACTCGATGACGAAGGAGTCGCCTTCGCGCCAGGCGTCCATCGCCATCACCGCGGGCCGGTTGGTGGTGCCGAGGACCTGCTGCGCCAGGCGGTCCAGGTCACGGAACGGATCGGTGGTTCGGAGCAACATCGTGGGTCTTTCCTTTCCCTGCTCGGACGTGGGGTCCGGCGGCACATCTGAATCCGCCGATACACTTTTTATAATTCTCTCGTGTGAGGATGGCAAGCACCGGTCCCGATGTCCGCCCGAGAGACCCAGGAGACGAACCCATGGACGACAGCTCTCGCGGCGTCTTCGCCATCTCGGTCGCCGCGGACCTGGCGTCGATGCAGATCCAGAACCTGCGCGTCTACGAACGGCGCGGACTGGTGGCGCCGGCGCGGACCGCGGGTGGCACCCGTCGGTACAGCCAGGACGACGTGGAGGTGCTCCTCCGCATCGGCTCCCTGCTCGGTCAGGGTTTGAACCTTGCCGGTGTCGCCCAGGTGCTCGCCCTGGAGGAGCAGGTCAGGTCCCTGCGCCGACGCCTCGACGGTCCTGACCCCGGACCCGGCCCCGACCACCGCGGCGAGGCGGCCCCGGGGCGTGCTCCCTGAGCGGCGGCGTCACGGCGCGACCTCCGGGTCGCGCCCCGGGGCGACCAGCGCCTCCAGCCCGGCACGACCGGGCAGGTCGGCCGGCTCGACGAGCCGGCCCGTGCGCACGTGGAAGAACGCCGCCCGCACCTGCGACGGGTCCAGTCCGTGCAGCTCGGCCCAGGCCAGGCGGTAGACGGCCAGCTGGAGCGGGTCGGCGTCCGCCGCCCGGCCGGTCTTCCAGTCCACCAGCAGGAAACCGGGCCGACCGTCGACCTGCTCGGTGTAGACCGCGTCGATCCGGCCCCGCACCACCTGCCCGGCCAGCACCAGCGCGAAGGACGGCTCCACGGCGTACGGGGCGCGCTCGGCGAACTCGCTGCGCTCGAACGCGGACACCAGCGCGGCGAGCTCGGCGTCGTCCTCGATGCCGCTGTCGGCGCGCCCCGGGAGGTCGTCGGGGTCGAGCAGGAGCTGCTGGCCGAACCGCGTCTCCACCCAGGCGTGGAAGCGGGTGCCGGAGCGGGCCTGCGGAGCCGGTGGGCGGGGCATCGGCCGGGCGAGGTCGCGGGCGAACCCCTCGGGGTCCTCGCGCAGGCGTGCCAGTGACGTCGCCGACAGCGACGACGGCAGGGGCACCTCGCGCGAGCCGGCGCGCGCCACGCGCGCCTCGGTGAGCAGCCGCTCGATCTCGTCGTCCCACTCGGCGATCCGGGCCGCCTCGATCACGTCGGGCTCGGCGCCGGGAGGCGGGACGGCGGAGCGGTGCGAGGCCTCCCGCACGGCCCGGACCCGGGCCGCCGCCTCGAGCCGGAGCTCGGTCTCGGCCCCGTGGCCGGCGCGCGGCCAGGGCACGCTGGTGTCGACCGCGGCGTACGGGTTCGCCTCGCCCCGGGCGGGCTTCTCGCGCCAGGAGGCGACCTCGAGGCCGCGCTCGGTGAGCAGGTCGCGCAGGGTGCGCTGATAGTCGGAGGGGCCGAACGAGGTCGGTCGCGACCCCCAGCAGTAGGACGAGACCTCCTCCCGGTGCCCGGCCCGGGTCAGCGCGACGTAGGCCAGGCGCAGCTCCTCCTGCGCGTCGTGGCGACGGGTGGCCTGCCGGTAGGCCTCGAGGGCGTCCTTGTCGTGCCCGGCGAGCTGCGGCAGGTCGTCGGCGTCGCCGCGCAGCGGGGCCGGCAGGACCGCCGGCGACGAGGTCCACAAGGTGCGGGAGCGGTTGGAGGGGAAGCGGGTCTCCCCCACCCCGACCAGGAAGACCGTCGGCCACTCCAGGCCCTTGGAGCGGTGGATGGTGAGCAGCTTCACGGAGTCGGCCTCGGTCGGCGTAGCCACGTCGAGCCCCGCACCGTCCTCCTCGGCGGTCAGGTACGCCAGCAGGGCCGGCAGGGTCACCTCTCCATCGACGCCCCGGAAGTCGGCGACGGCCTTGACGAACACGTCGAGGTTCTCCCGCCGGGTGGCCGCCGCCGGGCCGACGGCGGAGGCCAGCTCGACGTCGACGCCCGAGGCGTCCATGATCCGGCGCACCAGGTCGAGCAGCGGCTCCCCGACGTGACCGCGCAGCGCGCGCAGCTCGTCGGCCAGGAGGGCGAACCGCTCGCGGGCCTGGGGGGAGTACGCCGACGGGCCCGGGTCGTGCAGCGCGTCGTCGAGCGCGGCCACCTCGGCCGGGTCCACCCCGTCGGCGATGGCCAGCAGCTGCTCACCGATGCCGGTGTCAGGCCCCGAGGTGCGCCCGCGGCCGCCCGCGAGCTCGGCCGCCCGCTGCTGCAGCAGGTGCAGGTCGCGGGGGCCGACGGCCCACCGTGGCCCGGTGAGCAGCGTCAGCAGGGAGTCGTTGGCGGTCACGTCCTGCATCAGGTGCAGGCTGGCCACGACCTCGGCCACCTCCGGCAGCCGCAGCAGCCCGGAGAGCCCGACGATCTCCACCGGCACGTCGGCGACCGAGAGGGCGTCGAAGACCTCGGCGGCGTGGGAGTTGTCGCGCACCAGCACCCCGACCTCGGACCAGGCACGACCCTCGTCGTGCTCGGCGCGCACCGCCTGCGCCAACCAGCCCAGCTCGTCGGCGTGCGTCTCGTGGACGTGCAGCCCCACGTGGCCGGGTGCCGCGGTCGGGCTCGCCACCAGGGGCTCGACCTCGACGTAGAGGTCCATCAGCGGGGCCGCCACGCGGTTCGCCGCGTCGAGCACGAGGGTGTCGGAGCGCCGGTTGACGCTCAGCGGGAACACCCGCGCCGGCCCCGTCGTCGGCGGGAAGGAGCGGTCGAAGCCGAGGATGTTGGACACCGAGGCGCCGCGCCAGCCGTAGATCGCCTGGTTGGGGTCGCCGACGGCGGTGACCGCGTGCCCGCGTCCGCGGGCGGTGTCGGGGCCGGAGAAGAGCCTGGACAGCATCTGCGCCTGGGCGACCGAGGTGTCCTGGTACTCGTCGAGCAGCACCACGGCGAACCGGCCGCGCTCCCGCTCGCCCACCTCGTGCCGCTCGTCGGCCAGCCGGGCGCCGAGCTCGATCTGGTCGGAGAAGTCCATCAGGCCGAGGTCGGCCTTGAGCCGGCGGTAGGCGTCGACCAGACCCACCAGCTCGGCCCGGCGGTCGATGGCGTGGATGGCCTGCTCGACCGCCTGGCGGTGGCCCTTGCGGTCCTTGCCGGCCGCCTCGGCGTCCCGGGCGAGGAGGAACGCCGCTCTCGCCCCGGCGTCCACCCGGAGGACGTCGCCGGCGTCGCGGAGGTGCTCGCTCATCGCCCCGTCGAGCGCCAGGAGGTTCTGGATGGCCGTCGGCGGGTGGTCGGTCAGGTGCTCGACGTGACCGGGGAACCGGTCGACGACGCGGCCGCCGAGCTGGAAGCGCGCCGCGTCGGTGACGACCCGGGTGTCGGGCTCGTGGCCGATCAGCAGACCGTGCTCGGTCAGCAGCTGTGCGGCGTAGGCGTTGTAGGTCAGCACCGTCGGCTCCACGGGGTCGTCGGGCTCGCCCGGGTCCTCGCCCGGTGCCACGACGGCGGTCGGCACCACGCCCGGCGGTGGCAGCGCCCCGGCGGCCACGAGGGCGTCGCGGATGCGGGTGCGCAGCTCGGCGGCGGCCTTGGTGGTGAAGGTCAGCCCGAGGACCTGCTCGGGGCGGACCCGGCCGGTCAGCACGAGGTAGACCACCCGCGCGGCCATCAGGGTGGTCTTGCCCGACCCGGCGCCGGCGATGACGACGGCCGGGGCCAGCGGGGCGGTGATGGCCGCCCACTGCTGGGCGCTCGGCGGGTGTGCGGTGCCCATGGCCTCCTGCAGGGCCTCGGGGGTCTCCAGCCGGCGGGGGGTCACTGGCCCACCACCGGTCCGGCACTGCGCGCCGGGCAGATCGCGACGAAGGAGCAGTCCCGGCAGTGCGGGCCCGGCGTCGCGGGGAACACCTCGCTGCGCAGCACCCGCGCCGCCGCGCCGAGCCGCTCGCGCAGGGCCGCACGCTCGGGGGCGTCCGCGTCGTGGGGATCCTGGCGCTGCACGGTGGCGACGACGCCGTCGGACAGCCCCAGGTGCACGAGCTCCGCGCCGCCGGACCCGGCGCCCTCGGCCACCGGCGGGTCCTCGGACAGCGCCGGGCGCAGGCCCCCCTCGTCGACGGCGTACTGGTAGAGCGCCAGCTGCACGTGACGCACGACCTCGGGGCCGGTGGGCTTGTTCTTGCCGGTCTTGAGGTCGACCACCACCAGCCGGCCGTCGCCGTCGACCTCCAGCCGGTCGGCGTAACCGCCGAGGCGGACGTGCTGGCCGTCGTCGAGCACGACCTCGGCCTCGAACCGGGCCTCGGTGGCCACCAGCCGCCGCGGGTTGGTGCGCGACCAGTGCACGAAACGCTCGAGCGCGAGCCGGACCCGGGCCTTCTCCCGTGCCGAGGACCACGGGGTGCGGAAGCTCAGCCTCCCCCACACCCGCTCCACGTGCTCCATCAGCTCGGCCACCAGCACCGCCTCGTCGGTGGGGTCGGTCGGGTCGGCCTGCACGTCCCCGCGTCCCACCCGCTCGGCGAGGGCGTGGACGACCTGGCCGAGGTTGGCGGACTGGTGCGAGGCCGACGCGCCGCCGGCCTCGCGCTCGAGGAACCACCGGGCGGGGCAGGTGGCCAGCGCGTCGAGCACGCTGGCCGAGAGCGGAACGGCGCGGTCGGGGTCGCGCAGCGGCACCTCCGAGCGGGAGGCCGCCCGGGTCCCCCACCAGGTGGCGGGGTCCGCGGCCGGCACCAGCGCGCGCGACCCCTGGGTCTCCCCGGCGAGCCGCGCCAGGCGTACGGCCGCGGCGTCCCGCAGGGCCGGTGGTGCCGCGGGATCGGCGAGGGTGCGGCGCAGGTCTGCGACCAGGCCGGTCATCGACAGGGGACGACGCGGACGACCGGTCTCGCGCCGCACCTGCCGGCCGAGCTCGACCAGGAACGGGGAGGGCTGCTCGCCGTCGTCGTCGTCGGAGGCCACCGCGGTCACCACCAGCCGCTCCCGGGCCCGGGTGCAGGCGACGTAGAACAGGCGTCGCTCCTCGGCCAGCAGCTCGCGCGTGGAGACCGGGGGGAGGAGCTGGTCGTGCGCGATCCGGTCCGCCTGCAGCAGCGTGGCGCGGCGACGCAGGTCGGGCCAGCCCCCCTGCTGGACGTGGGCCACGACGACCAGGCGCCACTCCAGACCCTTCGCGCGGTGGGCGGTGAGCAGGCGGACGGCCGACCCGCGAGCACCGCGCTCGGCCAGCGTGTCCCCGGGGATCTGCTGGGCCGTCAGCTGGTCGAGGAAGGCGGCCACGCCGGTGTGGTCGCGCTGCTCCTCCACCCGTCCGGCCTGCTCGAAGAGGGCGACGACGGCGTCGAGGTCGCGGTGGGCACGACGGGCGGTGGACCCGCCCTGCTCGGCGGCGCGGCGCAGCCGCCGGGGCCAGTCGGTGCCCGACCAGAGCGCCCAGAGCGCGTCCTCGGCCGAGGCGCCGGCTGCGAGCGCGGCACGGACGCCGACGACGAGGTCGCGCAGCGACCGGGCCGCTGCGGCCTCGGGACCCTCCAGGTGGTCCAGGAAGGCGTCCTCCACCAGCACGCAGCGCAGCAGTGAGCGCGAGGTGCGCGGGGTCCGCCCGTCCTGGTGGGCCTGCTCCTTCTCCCGGGCGCGCAGCGCGCGGCCCAGGCGCCGCACCTGGCTGGCGTCCATCCCGCCGAGGGGACCGGTGAGCAGGGCCTCGGCCCGCGCGGAGTCGAGGTGGTCGGTGCGCTGGGGGTCCTCGACGTGCAGGTCGACGGCGGCGCGGAGGGCGTCGAGCAGCGGCAGCACCGCCGGGTCGTGGACCAGCGGCAGCTCGTCGGCGGCCACCTCGACCGGGACGCCGGCCGCGCCCAGCGAGCGGCGCAGGCCCGGGATCGAGCTGCGCCCGGAGCGCACCAGCACGGCCATCTCGTGCCACGGCACGCCGTCCTCGAGGTGGGCGCGACGCAGCAGGTCGGCGAGGTGCTCGGCCTCGGCGCGCTCGGAGTCGTACGTCGTCACCTCCACCGAGCCCTGCCCGAGCCCCGGCGGGGGCTGGGCCTCGGGGCTGCGGAAGGCCTCCATCGCCTCGGTCGGCAGGGTGCCGGGCAGTCCGAGGCGTGCGGCGACCCGCTGGCCGGCCACCAGCAGGCGTGGCCCGAAGCGCCGCGTCGTGCGCAGCGCCACCACGTCGGCGCGCGACCCGTCGCGCTGCGGGAACTCGGAGGGGAACTGCAGCAGCCCGCGTACCTCGGCTCCCCGGAAGGCGTAGATCGACTGGTGCGGGTCGCCCACGACGACCAGGTCGCGGCCGTCGCCGGCCAGCTGCCGCAGCAGGGCGACCTGGCCGGGGTCGGTGTCCTGGTACTCGTCGACGAAGACGTGGGCGATCTGCGCGCGCAGCTCCTCGCGGTGCTCGGCGGCCTCGATGGTCGCCCGGCGGATCAGGTCGGCGTAGTCGGTGGCGCCGAGATAGTCCATCGTCGTGAGGTACTGGTCGAGGAACGCCCCGGCCGCGACCAGCTCCGGGGCGTCGTGGGCGTGCCCCAGACCGGCGAGCTGCTCCCCGTCGAGGCCCTTCTCCCGGGCCCGGGCCAGCACGGCGCCCACCTCGCGCGCGAAGCCGCGGGTGCCCAGTGCCCGGTCCAGCGCCGGCGGCCAGGGCACCGATTCCGGCGTGCGGGCCAGCAGCTCGCGCAGCAGCACGTCGGACTCGGGCGACGAGAGGAGCCTCAGGGGCGCGGCGTAGAGCTCGGCCGGCGCGTAGCGGCGGACCAGGCCGTAGGCGAAGGAGTGGAAGGTCGAGCTGAGGGTGGTCGCGGTGGTGCGTCCCAGCCGGGCGGTGACCCGGTCCCGGAGCTGCTCGGCGGCCTTGCGGGAGAACGTCAGCGCCAGCACCGAGTCGGGGCTGGCGCCGCGGCCCTCCACCCGCTCCACGATGGCCTCCACGAGCGTGGTGGTCTTGCCCGTGCCGGGGCCGGCCAGCACCAGCAGCGGCCCGCCCCCGTGGTCCACGACGCGCTGCTGGTGCGCGTCGAGGGTGGGCACCGTCGGCGGCGCGGCAGGCGGTGCGAGCCGCCAGGTCGGGTGGCGACGGGCGTCGGTCGTGGGCACGGCCCCATCCCAGCACCCGACGCCGACACCACCGGCGAGCGCCCGCCCGCTGGTACGTGACGCAGGTCACCCCCGCCGACTACGGTCGAGCGATGAACCGCGAGACGACCACCGTCCTGTCCGGCATGAGCTACCTGGAGTGCCCGCGTTGGCACGAGGACCGGCTCTGGGTCGTCGACTTCTACACCCACCGGGTGCTGTCCATGACCGAGCACGGCGACGACCTCCGGGTCGAGGCCGAGGTGCCGGCGCAGCCCTCCGGGCTCGGGTGGCTGCCCGACGGTCGGCTGCTGGTGGTCTCGATGAAGGACCGGCGGGTGCTGCGCCGCGAGCCCGACGGCACGCTCGTCACCCACGCCGACGTCTCGGCCCACGTCACCGGGCACCCCAACGACATGGTGGTCGACGCCCGGGGCCGGGCCTACCTGGGCAGCTTCGGCTTCGACCTGATGGGCGGTGCCGACCTCGAGACCGCCGACCTCCTGCGCGTGGACCCCGACGGCACGGTGGTGGTCGTGGCCCGCGACCTGTGGTTCCCCAACGGCAGCGTGATCACCGACGACGGCGTGCTGCTGGTGGACGAGACGCTCGGCAACCGGGTCTCGGCCTTCGACATCGCCTCGGACGGCTCGCTCGGACCGCGGCGCGACTGGGCGACCTTCGGCGCGCTGCCGACCTCGCGCACCCAGGCCGAGGGCATCGGTCAGCTGTCCCTGGCTCCCGACGGCTGCTGCCTGGACGCCGAGGGCGCGCTGTGGACCGCCGACGCCCTGGGCGGTCGGGTCGTACGCCTGGCCGAGGGCGGTCGGGTCCTCGACGAGTTCAGCCCGGGCACGGGTGTCTTCGCCTGCATGCTCGGTGGGTCCGACGGCCGCACGCTCTTCCTGTGCTGCGCCCCGGACTTCGACGAGCACGCCCGCTCCGCGGCCCGGGAGGCCGAGCTGCGAGCGGTCCGGGTCGACGTGCCGCACGCCGGGCGCCCCTGAGGTCCGCTGGCGCCCCTGAGGTCCGCGCGTCGCCTCAGGTGTCCGAGGGCCGCTCGTTGTAGCCCGGGGCGCGCTCCTGGCCGGTCAGGGCCGCGATCGCGTCCATCACCTCGTCGGTCAGCTCGCGGCGCGCCCGGCCCAGCGGCACGCCCCCGAAGCGGCCGGCGGTGGTGATCGGGGCGCCGAACGCGACCGTCACCGGGACCAGCCGCGGCAGCCGTGAGCCCGCGGGCTGCAGGTCCTCGGTGCCGCTCAGGCCGACCGGGACGATGGGGACGCCCGTGGTCAGCGCCAGGTGGGCGGCACCGGTGCGGCCGCGGTAGAGGCGCCCGTCGCGCGAGCGGGTGCCCTCGGGGTAGATGCCGAACGCGTCGCCTCGCTCCAGCACCTCCTGGGCGATGCCCAGGCTGGCCAGGGCGGCGTTGGTGTCGTCCCGGTCGACCGGGAGCATGCCGAGCGACTCGAACCACGTCCGCGTCGCGGCACCGCGCAGGCCGGACCCGGTGAAGTAGTCGGACTTGGCCAGGAAGACCACCCTGCGGGGCACGACCACCGGGATCACGACCGAGTCGATGAAGGTCCGGTGGTTGCTGGCCAGCAGCACCCCGCCGGAGAGGGGCACGTGCCCGAGCCCGGTCACCGTCGGTCGCCACACCGCCTTGGCCAGCGGCGGGACGACGGAGTGGAGCGCGGAGTACAGCACGCGGGTCAGTGTGCCGGACCCCGCACCGGCGGCTCCGGCTCGACGAAGGCCGAGACCAGGTCGACCGCGCCGGAGGGCCGCAGCGGGGTGCCCTCCTCGGCGTAGGCCTCCCGGGCGCGGCCGTCGTGGCTCGGGGGGAGGGACCCGTCCGCGCGCACGACCCGCCACCAGGGCACACCTCCCCCGTGCTCGGCCATCACGTTGCCCACGCGCCGGGGCCCGAAGGCGCCCACGGCCCGGGCCACGGCTCCGTACGTCGTCACCCGACCAGGTGGCACGGACTCCACGACGGTGAGCACCGCCTCGACGTAGTCCTCCGGGTGCCGCACCGGGCTAGGCCTGCCCGGCGCCGCCGGGGCCGACCCACGGCGTGCTGGTGGTGACCGCGACCAGGCCGGCGCGCTCGAGGATCGGGCGTGACATCGGTGAGCAGTCGCTGTGCAGGTAGGTGACGCCCTGGGTCAGGCACCAGGCGGCACGGGCGGCCACCAGGGCCCGGTAGACCCCCCGGCCCCGCCAGCCGGGGTGCGTGCAGCCGCCCCAGAGCCCGGCGCACCCGGTGCCGGGCACCACCTCGAGCCGGCCGGCGCTGACGACCTCCTCCCCCGCGACGGCCACCCACATGCCGGCGTGCCCGGCGTTGCGGTCGAACCGGTCGAGCACCTCCGCGTCGCTCGGGCCCTGGCCGAAGACCGCGCGCTGCAGCGCGGCGGCCCGGGCGACCCATGCCGCCCGGTCCGGGCCGACGTCGGCGCGCCGCACCTCGACGCCGGGCGGCAGCGGCACGGCGACGGCGAGCGTGGACGCCTCGCCGACCATGACCGTCTCGAGCTCCTCGGGCCGCAGGCCGGCCGCGCGCAGCCGGTCCGGCAGGTCGGCCGGCTCGTCGTGGCCCCGGGTCTTCCACTCCCACTCGGTGACCTCGGGGTCGGCGGCCCACCGGGCGCCGACCTCGGCGACCAGCGCGTCCAGGTCGGCCGCCGCGAGACCGGCCAGGGTCCGGTAGGTGACCAGTCCGTGCCGGCCGTACCGCGCCAGCCAGAGCGGCCCGTGCGGGGCCGACCACCCGGCCGAGGCCACCTCGGCCTCGCCGCGGAGCCGGTCGTCGTAGACGGCGAGCAGGTCGTCGGCGGGCGTCACCGGCTCATCGTGGCAGATCAGGGGATCGGGACCGCCGGGTCGAACGGCTCGGTCCCGTGCACCAGCTGCAGGCCGTCGATCCCGGAGTGCTGCTGGGCGAAGCCGAGCTCCTGCGCGAGGTCGCCGATGTTGTTGGAGGCCGGGAGCGGCGCGAGGCCCAGCGTGGAGAGCGTGCCGACGGCCCGTCCGCCCCGGCTCAGGAAGCCCGAGCCGGAGTCACCGGGGATGCCGGGGGTGGCGGTGTAGACCGGGTGCGACCAGCCGCCGTCGGCGGGGTCGTCACCCAGCGAGGTGCCGACCTTGGGCGAGAGGGCCTCGAGGCCGGCGCGGATGCTGGAGCTGCCGTAGGAGAAGACCCGGTCGCCCACGGCGGTGCCGTTGCGGTCGATCCCGGTCGGGCCACCGAAGAACGGCACGGTCGGGTTGACCTCGCCCACGTCCGCGCGGTCGACGCGCACCAGGGCGAAGTCGTTGTAGGCGCACGGGTCGTCCGCGGTGGTGCCGATCCGGTCCATCGTGCGCCACGACGAGTACGCCAGCGTGCCGCGCCCGACCCGTGTGCCGCCGTCGACGAGGGACCCGCCCTCGTTGAAGCTCACGCGCGTGCCGAGGGGTAGGGACCGGGCCTTGCAGCCGTCGGTGTCGGTGGCCGCACCCAGCCCGGCGCAGTGGGCGGCGTACCCGACGTAGACCCGGCTCTGGGCGTCGGTGAAGACGAAGTTCGCGGTGCACTGCGCACCCTCGGTGTACATCTGCACGCCCGGGCGGATCGACGCGGAGGCGGCCGGCGCCCAGCGGCCGGCGGCGTCCCCGGCGCCCGCCGAGGCAGGGGCCGTGGCGAGGGTCGTGCTCGCGGCGGCGGTGCCGGTCGCGACGACGAGGGCGGCCAGGGTCCGGACTGTCAGGGTGCGACGGAGACGGCTCATGCCCGTGACAACGGCCCCGCCCCGGGCGGGTTACGCCGGGGACGGGGCCGAGGTGGTCGAGCCGCGGGCTCAGTAGGACGGCTGGCTGGGGTCGATCTGGTCGACCCAGGCGACCACGCCGCCACCGACGTGCACCGCGTCGGAGTAGCCCGCGCCCTTGAGCGCGGCCAGGGCCTCGGCGGAGCGCACCCCGGACTTGCAGTGCAGGACGACCGGCGTGTCCTGCGGCAGCTGCTCGAAGGCGTTGCCGTTGAGGAACTCGCCCTTCGGGATCAGCACGGAGCCGGGGATCTGGTTGATCTCGAACTCGTTCTGCTCGCGCACGTCGACCAGCGTGAAGTCACGGGCGCCCTCCTCGCGCTCCTTGAGCATGTGCTCGAGCTGCACGACCGAGATCGTCGAGCCCACGGCGGCGTCGGCGGCCTCCTCGGAGATCGCCCCGCAGAAGGCCTCGTAGTCGATCAGGCCGGTGACCGTCGGGTCCTCCCCGCAGAGCGCGCAGGCGGGGTCCTTGCGCACCCGCAGCTTGCGCCACTCGAGCTCGAGGGCGTCGTAGATGACGAGCTTGCCCACGGCCGGGTCGCCGATGCCGGCGATCAGCTTGATCGCCTCGTTGACCTGGATCGAGCCGATGGCCGCGCACAGCACGCCGAG
Source organism: Nocardioides sp. (assembly GCA_046595185.1). Taxonomy (GTDB): domain Bacteria; phylum Actinomycetota; class Actinomycetes; order Propionibacteriales; family Nocardioidaceae; genus Nocardioides. The sequence continues at coordinate 28,388 of JBKJPE010000056.1, read as the reverse complement.
CACGCCGCCCTCGGCGCAGCTGGGCACCATGCCCGGCGGCGGGGGCTCGGGGTAGAGGCAGCGGTAGCACGGGGCGTCGGCGGCGGGCGAGGGCGCGAAGACCGAGGCCTGGCCGTCGAAGCGGTAGATCGAGCCCCACACGTAGGGGATGCCGAGGAAGTACGCCGCGTCGTTGACCATGTAGCGGGTCGCGAAGTTGTCGGTGCCGTCCACGATCAGGTCGTAGCCGCGGAAGACGTCCATCACGTTGTCGTTGTCGAGACGCTCCTCGTGGAGCACCACGTCGACGTACGGGTTGGCCTCGGCGACCGACTCCTTGGCCGACACCGCCTTGGACTTCCCGATGTCGGACTGGGTGTGGATGATCTGGCGCTGCAGGTTGGACTCGTCGACCTCGTCGAACTCGGCGATGCCGAGGGTGCCGACGCCGGCCGCGGCCAGGTAGAGCAGGGCGGGGGAGCCGAGACCGCCGGCGCCGATCACGAGCACCTTGGCGTTCTTCAGCCGCTTCTGACCGGCCATCCCGACGTCGGGGATGATCAGGTGCCGGCTGTAGCGACGCACTTCGTCGTTCGTCAGCTCGGCGGCGGGTTCCACCAGGGGGGCCAGGGACACGGGGCGCTCCGATCGCGTTCAGGGATGTCGTCGTCTGGACCCAACGCCCCCGCCCCGTGCCGTTGTTCCCGGCGTCGTCCCGTCATCGCGACGGCGTGGGGCCCAAGATAGGCTCCCCGCGTCCGGCGACCGGCCGGCACGCGACGTCCCGACGAGGAGGGTCCCCGTGGTCACCGACCAGCACGACGTCGAGGAGGCCCGTCCGCGCGGTGGCCGTCTCCCCCGCCGAGAGCGGCGCGCCCAGCTCCTCGACGCCGCCCTCGAGGTCTTCGTGGCCCAGGGATACCACGCCGCCGCGATGGACGACATCGCCGACCGCGCCGGGGTGTCGAAGCCGGTGCTGTACCAGCACTTCCCGGGCAAGCTCGAGCTCTACCTCGCCCTGCTCGACGCCTCCTGCGACGCGCTCGTCTCGGGGTGCCGTGAGGCCCTCGAGGCCACCCAGGACAACAAGCAGCGGGTCGCGGCGACCGTGGACGCCTTCTACACCTACGTCGCGCACGACGCCGGGGCCTTCCGCCTCGTCTTCGAGTCGGACCTGACCAACGAGCCGGCCGTGCGCGAGCAGGTCGACCGGGTCACCGCCGACTGCGCCACCATGATCGCCGCGGTGATCGCCGACGACACCGGCCTGCCCGCGGGCGCCTCCCGGTTGCTGGCGGTCTCGCTGGTCGGCATGGCCCAGGTCAGCGCCCGGTTCTGGCTCACCGAGGCCGGCGGGCTCGAGCGCCAGGAGGCCGCGGCCCTCGTGGCGGGGCTCGCGTGGCGCGGCATCCGCGGCTACCCCAAGACCGAGGAGCACTGAGCTCCTCCGCTCCACCGCACGGGTCCCCGTGCACCCCAGGACCACCAGCAGAGGAGACCACCGTGGAGGTCAAGATCGGCGTCCAGAACGCCGCGCGCGAGCTCGTCGTCGACAGCGGCGAGACGCAGGACCACATCCAGCAGGCCGTGGCCGAGGCCGTGTCCGCCGACGGCGTGCTGACGCTCACCGACACCAAGGGCCGCACCGTGGTGGTGCCCGCCGCCAAGCTGGCCTACGTCGAGATCGGCACCAGCAGCACCGGCGCGGTCGGCTTCCGCGGCTGAGCGGTCCCGCGGTACGCCGGACGGCGGCGCCGCTCAGCTGTCGAGGCCGAGCAGCGCCATCCGCTCGGCGTGCCGCTCGGTCAGGCGGGTGAACATCCGGCCCAGCGCGGTCAGGTCGAGGCCCGGGCGGTCCACCCCGCCTGCCAGCAGCGCGGAGAGCGCGTCGCGCTCGGCGGCGACCCGCTGGGCCTGGATCAGGGCCTCCCCCATGAGCCGTCGCCCCCAGAGGGCGAGCCGGCCACCCACCCGGGGGTCCGCGGCGATCGCCGCGCGTACCCGGTCGACGACGAAGGCCGCGTGCGCACCGCCCTCGACCGAGGACACGACCAGGTCGCGCGTGCCGGGGTCGAGGTAGGCCGCGACCTCGCGGTAGAAGTCGTTGGCCAGGCCGTCACCGACGTAGGCCTTGACCAGGCTCTCCAGCCAGTCCGCGGGCGCGGTGTGGCGGTGGAACTGCTCCACGGGAAGCCGGAACGGCGTCATCGCCTCGAACGGGTCGCCGGCGAAGGCACGGATCCGGTCGTGGATGGCCGCGACCTTGGAGAACTCCGCGCTGGCCATGGCGGCCAGCGCCACCTTGTCGGCCAGCGTCGGCGCGAGCTTGGCGTCCTCGGCGAGCCTCTCGAACGCGGAGATCTCGGCGTAGGCGATGACGCCCAGCAGGTCGACGACGGCCTCGCGGTAGCCGGGGTCCTCGAAGGCCACCGGGACGTCGGAGCCGGGGCGCGGCAACGCCGCGCCCTCGTCGCGAGATTCAACCATGTCGGCACCCTAGCGATAGGGTGACGGTGTCGAGCGCCTCGCCGACGCCGTCCTCACCTGCTCACGCAGGACCGGGGACCGGCACTCCGCGGCCCTCGTGCATGTGCGCGGTCGGCGCCCGATCGGCCGCATCCGACCTCCGGCGACCGGTTATCCGAGCACGTCGCCGGCAGACGAAAGCGACGCACGCATTGACCACCTTCCGTGACCTCGGGGTCCACCCCGAGATCGCCGACGCGCTCGAGCGCGGCGGCATCGTGACCCCCTTCCCGATCCAGGAGATGACCCTCTCGGTCGCCCTGATGGGCGCCGACCTCATCGGCCAGGCCCGCACCGGCACCGGCAAGACCCTGGCCTTCGGCATCCCCGTGCTGCAGCGCAGCGTGGCCCCGCACGACCCCGCCTACGCCGACCTCCCCGCGGGCAAGCCGCAGGCGCTGATCGTGGCCCCGACCCGCGAGCTCGCGCTGCAGGTCTCCAGCGACCTGCACCTGGCCAGCAAGGACCGCGGCCTGCGCGTGCTCACCATCTACGGCGGCGTCGGCTACGAGCCCCAGCTGGAGGCCCTCGAGGCCGGCGTCGACATCGTCGTCGGCACCCCCGGCCGGCTCCTCGACCTGGCCAACCGCAAGGCGCTCGACCTCGGCCACGTCCACGCCCTCGTCCTCGACGAGGCCGACGAGATGCTCGACCTCGGCTTCCTGCCCGACGTCGAGCGGATGCTGCGGATGACCCCCGAGACCCGGCAGACGATGCTGTTCTCGGCCACCATGCCGGCCGCGATCGTGGCCCTGGCGCGCACCCACATGCGCCACCCGATGAACATCCGCGCGGAGTCCTCCGACGACGGCCAGACCGTGCCGGCGACCGCGCAGTTCATCTACCAGGTCCACGACCTCGACAAGCCCGAGATCCTCGGGCGGGTGCTGCAGGCCGACGACGCGGAGAAGATGATCGTCTTCACCCGCACCAAGCGCCAGGCGCAGCGCATCGCCGACGACCTGGCCGAGCGTGGCTTCGCCTCGAGCGCCCTGCACGGTGACATGCAGCAGGCCGCGCGCGAGAAGGCGATGACACGGTTCCGGGAGGACAAGCTCAAGGTCCTCGTCGCCACCGACGTCGCCGCGCGCGGGATCGACGTGCGCGGGGTCAGCCACGTGGTCAACCACAACTGCCCCGAGGACGAGAAGGCCTACGTCCACCGGATCGGTCGCACCGGCCGGGCCGGCGCGACCGGCACCGCGATCACCTTCGTCGACTGGGCCGACCTGCACCGCTGGAAGATGATCAACAAGGCCCTCGACCTGCCCTTCGAGTCGCCGCCGGAGACCTACTCGACCTCCGAGCACCTCTTCCACGACCAGGGCATCCCCCCGGGGACCCGTGGCCGCGTCGTCGACCCGGCCCCGCTGCCTCCGCGCGAGCGTCCCGAGCGCGGCCGCCCCGAGCGCTCCGGCGGCTCGGACCGGTCGGGCACCGAGCGCTCCGAGCGACCGGCGCGCGACCGCAGCCGTCGGCGCACACGCGCCGGGGAGGGCGACGCGGCCCCCACCGCCGCTCCCGGTGCCGCCACCGCCGCGGTCACCACCGCCGTCCCCCCTGCCGGCGGCGAGGGCACCGACGGCGGTGCCCCGCGCACGCGCAACCGCCGGCGCCGGCGCGCCTCGGGCGGGCGGGACTCCGCCCCGGCCTCCGAGGGCTGAGCACGCAGCACGCGTACGACCCGGGCGGCCGGTCCCTCGCGGGGCCGGCCGTCGGTGCGTACCCGCCGCGATAGTCCCTGACGAAATCGTCGTCCCCGGCGACGATTGGCGACGATCTGGTCGGGGACTATCTCCTCCGACGACCCGGGCGGCCGGTCCCTCACGGGGCCGGCCGTCGGTGCGTCCGGCGGTGCGGGTCAGGCGGTCACGACGACGGTCGTGCCGAGCGGGGCGAAGTCCCACAGGGCCATCGCGTCGGACCTGCGCTGCCGGATGCAGCCGTGCGAGAGCGGGGTGCCCAGCTCGTCGAGGCCCTGGACCTTGCGGCCGTCGTCGACCGGGATGTCGTGGAACCCGATCGCGGCGTTCTCGCCCTGCGTGAACCGGACGAACCAGCGCATCGTGCCCGAGTCGTCGATCCCCCACGCCTGCTCCGAGCGCGAGTAGACCTCGTAGGTGCCGGGGTCCAGGTTGTCGTAGACGCTGCCCGAGACGGGGTACGTGCGTCGTGGGCCGTCGGTGCCCACCAGCCACACCCGCTGGCGCGACTCGCTGTAGACCACGCGGCGTCCCTTGCCGGACCGGGCCGGCAGCGCGGTGTCGTCGACGGGGTCGGTCGAGACCTCGGCCCGGGGCTCCTGCGTCGACCCGGCGGACGGCGTGGCGGGCGGCGCGTCCCCGGCGGGACGGGACGAGGTCACCGCCGCCACCGGGTCGATCGCGGTCGTGGTGGGCGTGCGGGTCCCGTCGTCGGCCGGGAGCACGCCGGCGCTGCCCAGGAACGCCACGGCCGTCACGGCGAGCGCCACGCCGAGCGTGAGGATCCGGCCGTACCGGGGGCGGCCGGGTGCGCGGCACCTGCCCACGTCGGCCTCAGCCCTCCGCGCCCGCACGGACGCGCTCACGCAGGGCGACCGCGACCTCGCGGTAGGCCTTGGCGCCCTTGCTGCTGCGGCTGGTGGACAGGATCGAGCGGCCGGCGGCCGGGGCCTCGGCGAACTTGATCGTCTTCGGGATCGGGGGCTCGAGCACCGCGAGGTCGTAGGTCTCGGAGATCGTCTCGAGCACGGTGCGGGCGTGGTTGGTGCGCCCGTCGAAGAGGGTGGGCAGCACGCCCCACACCTCCAGGTCGCGGTTGGTGAAGCGGCGCACGTCGTGCACGGTGTCGAGCAGCTGCCCGACGCCCCGGTGCGAGAGGGTCTCGCACTGCAGCGGCACCACCACCCCGGTCGCCGCCGTCAGCGCGGCCACGGTGAGCACGCCCAGCGAGGGCGGGCAGTCGAGCAGGACCCAGTCGTAGTGGCTCCCGGCCGCGGCCAGGTCGTCGATCATGCTGCGCACGACGTGCTCGCGCCCGGTGCGGGTCAGCAGGTCGGCCTCGGCGCGGGCGAGCTCGATCGTGGCCGGCAGCAGGTGCACGCCGTCGTCGGTCTCCAGCACCACCTCGGTGGGGTCCAGCCCCTTGGTCAGGACGTGGTGCACCGAGAGCTCGAGGTCCTCGGGGTCGACGCCGAGGGAGAAGGTCAGGCAGGCCTGGGGATCGAGGTCCACCAGCAGCACCGACTCGCCCAGCTCGGCGAGCGCGGCGCCCAGGGAGGCCACCGAGGTGGTCTTGGCGACGCCGCCCTTCTGGTTGGCGATCGCGAGGGTGGTGGTCATCACCGACCATCATGCCGCACCGGGGCTCCCGGCACGGGCCACGCGGTGCTTGACTCCCGGCATGTCGTCGTCTGCTCCCGGCCCCGCCGCGCCCCGCCCGACCGCCCTGGTGACCGGTGCCACCGCCGGCATCGGCCACGAGTTCGCCCGCACCCTCGCCTCACGAGGCCACGACCTCGTCCTGGTCGCCCGCGACGCCGGGCGGCTCGAGGGGGTCGCCACCACCCTGCGGGCCGACCACGGTGCCGCGGTCGAGGTGCTGGTCGCCGACCTGACCGACCGCGCCCAGCTGAGCAGGGTGGAGGACCGCCTGGGCGACCCCGCGCGGCCGGTCGACCTGCTGGTCAACAACGCCGGCTTCGGCCTGAGGAGGCGCTTCGGCGACAACCACGTCGAGGACGAGCAGGCCATGCTGGACGTGCTCGTGACCGCCGTGATGCGGCTCTCCCACGCAGCCCTGGGCCCGATGGCGGAGCGGGGGGCGGGCGGGGTCGTCAACGTCTCGAGCGTCGCGGCCTTCCTGCCCCGCGGCACCTACGCCGCGGCGAAGGCGTGGGTGAACAGCTTCAGCACCTGGGCCGCCGCGGAGTACGCCCCGCGCGGGGTCACCGTCACCGCGCTGTGCCCGGGCTTCACGCGCACCGAGTTCCACGAGCGGATGGACGTCACGCCGGGCACGGGGATGTTCTGGCTCGACGTGCGCCGCCTCGTGGAGGACGCGCTGGCCGACCACGCGCGCGGCCGGGCCCTGTCGGTGCCCAGCCCGCAGTACAAGGTCGCCGTGGTGCTCGCCCGGGTCGTCCCCGCCCGGGCGCTGCAGCGCCTGCAGTCCATCGGGCGCCGCTAGCCAGGGGTCGACCGTCCGCGAGCGTCATCGCGGCCGGACGACCCCGGGCGCGGAGCGGCCGCTCGCGGCGGCCGAGGCGGCGGCGAGGGCGAGCAGCCGCTCGTACTGCTCGGGGTCCGTGGTGTGGCACCCCAGGTCGTGGTCCACCTTGCCGGTGCCGTGGTGGTCGCTGGCGCCGGTGACCACCAGGGCGAGCTCCGCGGCGACCTCCCGCAGCCGGGCCCGGTCGGCGTCGTCGTGGTCCTGGTGGTCGACCTCGACGCCGGCGAGCCCGGCGGCGGCCAGGACCGCGATCTCCTCCTCGGGCAGCGCCGCACGCCCGCCGCGACCCCAGGGGTGGGCGACCACCGTGACACCGCCGGCCTCGGCGACCACGCGGACCATGTCGGTCACCGGCGCGGCCCAACGGTCGACGTACCCCGGCCGGCCCGGGTCCAGCCAGTCGCGGAACGCCTCGTCGCGGCTGGCCACGACGCCGAGACGGACCAGCGCGTCGGCGACGTGGGGCCGCCCGGTGGCCGCGGTGCGCGAGCCCTCCCGCTCGAGGTCGGCCCGGTCGATGGCCACGCCGGCGTCCCGCAGACCGGCGAGCATCGCGGGGACCCGTCCGTCGCGGCCCTCGACGATGCGTCCCAGCAGGTCGTTGAGGCCCGGGTGGGTGGGGTCGGGCAGGTAGACCAGCAGGTGCAGCCCGCGGCCCTGGTGGGTGCAGCTGACCTCGAGGCCGCGCACGAGGTCGATCCCCACCTCGCGCGCCGCCCGCTCCGCCTCCTGCCAGCCCAGCGTCGTGTCGTGGTCGGTGAGCGCGACGACGTCGAGGCCGGCGGCGGCCGCGTCCCGGACGACGGAGGCCGGCGAAGCCGTCCCGTCGCTGACGTCGGAGTGGGTGTGCAGGTCGATCCTCACGCGGGCGAGCCTAGGCTCCGGACGTCACCAGGGTGGGCGTGGCCCACCGAAGGCCACCTCGACCAGCACCGGGCCGAGGTCGGCGGCGTCGCGCAGCACCCAGTCGTCGCGCAGCAGCAGGATGGCCGAGGCCGGCCGCAGCACCAGCCACAGCCAGCGCCCCCCGGCCTCCCCCACCAGCACCGACCGGTCGAGCTCGGCGGCCGCGCCGCTGGTCGACAGCGCCCACAGCGGCACCGACTGGTGGGTCAGGCGCACCCGGGCCGCGGGCGGACGCTCCCCCAGGTCGTGACCGGGCTCGTGCTCGCCCACCCCCGCGCAGCGGGCGCCCAGGCCGACCCCGGCCTCCTCCACCACCACCAGCACGTCGACGGGCCCGTCCAGGGCGCTGGGTCCCGAGCAGCAGGTCAGCGTGGCCAGGGTGCGCCCGCGCTCGGGGCCGGCGGTCCCCCCGACCCGGGCGTGGTCGGTGACCGTCCAGGACGGGCCGAGCGGCCAGGGCAGCAGCGTGGGGTGGTCGCCGGAGGCGACCAGGTGCTCGACGAACCCGCCGTACCCGACCTCGACCGGGCGCCACAACGGGGTGATCTCGCCGTGCTCCTCGCACCGCCAGCCGTGGCCCTCGGACGCCGGCGTCACCGAGCAGCGGGGGCACCCGGGCGGGACGGCGGGGTCCGCGCCGGCGCTCACCGGGTCACCCGTTCCACCGCAGCACCACGGGGGTCTCGCGCTCGTAGCCCAGCACCGAGACGGTGGCGGTGTCCAGGCGCAGCAGGCGACCGTCCCGGACGTCGAGCCCCAGCCACCGCGCCGCCAGGGCACGCAGCGAGTGACCGTGGGCGAAGGCGAGCACGTCCCCGTCGACCCGGCGCACCCGCGCGACCACCCGGTCGAGGCGCTCGGCGACCGCGGCCGCGTCCTCGCCCCCGGGGACGGGGTGCGTCCACACCGTCCAGCCCGGCACGGTGCGCCGGATCTCCTCGGTGCTGACGCCCTCGTGGTCGCCATAGGCCCACTCGGCGAGGTCCTCGGTGGTCTCCGGGTCGGCGAACCCGGCCAGCGCGGCGGTGCGGCGGGCCCGCTGCCGCGGGGAGGACAGCACCAGGTCGAACGTCTCGACCGCGAGCCGCGGCGCCAACGAGCGGGCCGTCGCCTCCCCGGCCGCGGTCAGGGGGAGGTCGGTGGTCGAGGTGTGCCGGCCGTCGCGACTCCACTCGGTCTCACCGTGCCGGACCAGCCACAGGCGCGTCATGCCCGCAGGCTCCCACCCCGGCGCGGGCCGGGCCAACCCCCTGCTGCGGGCTCAGGCGTCCGCGGCGGGCCGGTCGGCCCGCGGTCCGGGCCAGTTCCGGTCGGGCACCGGCACCGGGCGACCGGGCTGCTCCCCGCCCCGCTGCTCGAGGTAGGACTGCTTGGGCACCATCACCCGGCGGCGGAACACGCAGACCACGGTGCCGTCCTGCTTGTAGCCGATGGTCTCGACGTGGACCACGCCGCGGTCGTCCTTGGACGCCGACTCGCGCTTGTCCAGCACGGTCGTCTCGCCGTACAGGGTGTCGCCGTGGAAGGTCGGCGCGACGTGGCGCAGCGACTCGACCTCGAGGTTGGCGATCGCCTTGCCGGAGACGTCGGGGACCGACATCCCGAGCAGGATCGAGTAGACGTAGTTGCCGACCACGACGTTGCGCCCGAACTGCGTCGTCCCCCCGGCGAAGTGCTCGTCGAGGTGCAGGGGGTGGTGGTTCATCGTCAGCAGGCAGAACAGGTGGTCGTCGTACTCGGTCACCGTCTTGCCCGGCCAGTGGTGGTAGGTCGCTCCGACCTCGAACTCCTCGTAGCTGCGTCCGAACTGCATGGGGACATGGTGGCGGACCGGGCACGCGAGCGGGACGGGCGCCCCTATGACGTGAGTCACGCCACACCGGGTGGCGTACGCCGTCGTCCACGGCCCGCTAGCCTCGGTGGCCGACCGAGGGGGCGCAGTGGCGAGACGGGTGTTCCTGCACGTGGGGACCATGAAGTCCGGGACCTCCTACGTGCAGTCCCTGCTCTGGCGGAACCGGGACGAGCTGGCCCGGCGCGGGCTGCTCGTGCCCGGCGGCCGTCGCCGCGGCGCGCACTTCCACGCCGCGGCGGTGGTCACCGACGCCCACGAGGTCCTGTCCCGCCTGGGCCGGCGCGACCGCGACGCGTGGGAGCGGGTGCTGCAGCAGACCGCGGCGACCGACGGCGACGCCGTCGTCAGCAACGAGGCGTTCGCCAACGCCACCCCCGCGCAGGCCGACCGGGCCCTGCGCCGGCTGGAGGAGGTGGCCGACGAGGTGCACGTCCTGCTCACCGCCCGCGACCTCGGCCGCCAGCTGCCCTCGGCCTGGCAGCAGGCGGTCAAGCGCGGGCACACCGGGACCCTCGGCGAGTTCTGGGAGGCCGCGGCGGCCGAGGACTCCCCCACGGACCCGTTCCGCCTGCGCTACGACGCCTCCGCGATCCTCCACCGCTGGTCGGCGGGCCTGCCGCCCGAGCACGTCCACCTCGTCGTGCTGCCCGGCCCGGGATCCGGGACCGCCCCGGGCTGGTTGTGGGTCGAGACCTGCCGCCTGCTCGGGGTCGACCCGGACGGTCTGGACCACGACGCCGAGCGGGCCAACGACTCCCTCGGCCTCGTCGAGGTCGAGGTGCTGCGTCGCGTCCAGGCGTCGCTGCCCGAGGACCGACGTGACCTGGACACCTCCCGGTGGACCCGGGGCTTCGCCCAGGACGTGCTGGTCACCGCCGGGCCGGCGGAGCGCTTCGCCCCCACCGCACCGATGCAGGCCTGGGCCGCGACCCGCTCGCAGGAGATGGTCGACCGGCTCCGCGCTGCCCCGTGGCACGTCGTCGGCGACCTGGACGACCTGCTGGCCCCCGTCGACCCGCCGCCGGGCCGCCACCCGGGCCAGGAGGGCGCCGAGGAGGTGGCGGCCGTCGCCGTCGAGGCCCTCACCCGTCAGCTCCTGCTCGGGATGGAGCAGCGCGACCGGCTCCGCGCGCTCCGCGCGGAGCTGCGCCGGCTCCGGGAGGGGTCCTCCGGGGCGACCGAGGACGACCCGGACGAGGACGACTAGGAGGGCGGGCGGGGCTCTCAGCCCCGGTCGAGGCGGCGACGTGCGCCGCGGGCCAGTCGCCCGGCCACGCCCCGGGCGCGTCGGGCCGCGGTCCTCGCCCGCTCCGCCGGGGCCGGGCCCGCGGCCGGACCCGCGGCGGGGTCCCCCGGACGGGCCTGAGCCGTCCGGTGGGTCCTGCCCCGCTCCTTCTCCGCGTTGCGGCGGCCCTGGCGGGCACCGGCCCGACGGGCGCTCTCGGCCGAGGACTGCGCCAGCGCCTCCGCGTCGTCGTACGCCAGGGCGTAGCGCTCGCGCAGGGCGTCCAGCCGGGCCTCGGCCCCGGCGTCGAAACCGCCCCGTGCGGCGAGCACGCAGAGCTGCTCCCAGGTCTCCTCGGCCAGGTCGCGGATCTCGGCAGGGCAGTCGATCTCGTCCCACCCGGTCCGGATCCGGCGCAGCCCGGGGTCGACGAACTCGTCGATCTCCGCCGCGGCCGCGGCGGAGACGTGTCGCAGCGGCGCGAGGCCGAGCTCGTCGCCGACCCGGGCGACGACCGCGCGCCAGTCGTCGAGCAGGTCGTTGTAGGGCACGAAGGTGCGCCGGGCGTCCCGGGTGAAGACCTCGCTGAACAGGACCACGTTCAGCCAGCTGGCGACCCGGGTGGTCTGGGCGTGGCGCACGGTGCCGCCGGCGCCGCGGGCCTTGTAGTAGGCGTCCTTGCTGCCCACGACCTCGGCCGGGTGCCGCAGCATCGTCAGGAAGGAGACCTCGGCGCCGACGTCGGTGGCCGCGCGGCGCCACAGCGGCAGGAAGAAGCTGTTGCGCGGGTCCTTGACGACCAGCGCCGGGCCGGCCGCGACCTGCTCGCGCAGCCAGTCCTCGACGGTGTCGCGGACCTCGGGGGCGTCGGCCACCTCGCGGGTCCGCTCGAAGGCTGTCGGGCGGGCGTCGGTCAGGACGGCACCGGCCCGGCGCAGCAGCCGGGTCTGCAGCTCGACGACCCAGACCGGCTCGAAGAACCCGCGGGGGTTGCTGCGGTTGCCGGGCACCTCCGGCGGCGGCACGCGCACCCCGGCCAGCTTCAGCACGCCCGCCACGGAGCTCGTGCCGCTGCGCCCCGAACCGGCCACCACGACCACCTGCGGTGCGCCTGCTGGGGTCGGGCTGCCCTCGGGGGTCGTCATCGGCGGGGGCCTTCCGGTCGTCGGCAGGGGTGTCGGGCGCCGCCCTCGGACGAGGCCGGCTCAGCGCCCTCTACCCTAGACCGACCCGTCCCGACCCCGACCGAGGAGCCATCGTTGGCGCAGCGCGTCCTGCTGCACGTGGGGACCCCCAAGTCCGGCACGACCTTCCTGCAGGCCACGCTCTGGGAGCGCCGGGCCGAGCTGCTCGCCCACGGTGTGCTCGTGCCCGGCGACCACCTCTTCGACCAGAACCGCGTCTCCATCGCGGTCCGCAACGACCTGCACCTGCCCGGGGCACGCGGCCGCAAGGCCCGGCTCTGGCGCCGCTTCCGCGACGAGGCGGCGGCGCACCCGGGCACGGTGGTGCTCTCCAACGAGTGGTGGCTCAACGCCAGCCGGGCGCAGGCCGGGGCCGCGGTCGAGCAGCTCGGCGGCGACCTGGTCGAGGTCGTCGTCACCACCCGGCCGCTGGTGCGCCTGGTGCCGGCCGCGTGGCAGGAGTCGCTCAAGGTGGGCCGGGGCCACGCGCTCGACGACTTCGTCGTCGGTCTCGACGACCGGTGCGAGAAGTGGAGCTGGGAGGCCCTGGACCCGTCCCGGGTGGCCCGACGCTGGGCCGCGGTCGTCGGCGCGGAGCGCGTGCACCTGGTGACCGCCCCCGACCGGCCCCGCCACCCCGGTGAGCTCTGGGAGCGGTTCGCCGGCACCCTGGGGCTCGCCCCGGACGCCGTCGAGCCGGCCGCGCCACAGGCCAACGAGTCGCTCGCGGTCCAGGCCGCCCGGCTGATGCAGGAGTACGGTCCCGCGCTGCGCGACGAGGTCGACGCCGTCGACAGCAGCTGGCACTCCCACTCACGCTGGCTGCGTCGCGCCGTCGTGCGCGAGGTGCTCACCGAGGTGCCCGGCGACCCGATCGGGGTGGGCCCGCGCCTGGTCGCCGACCTCGGTGCCCGTGCCGAGCGGGCCGTCGCCGACCTGCGCGAGCTGGGCTGCCCGGTGACCGGCGACCTCGAGGAGCTCCTCGGCGCCGGCGACCGGCCCGGGGCACGCCACCCGGACGACGTGACGCCCCCGGAGCTCGTGGCCGTCGGCCGCGACCTGGCCGTCGGCCTGCTGCGCGCCCGCCTGCGTGACACCGGCTCGCTCCCGGGCGGCGAGGTCACCGACGATCCGGAGGAGCCGGACGAGACCGGCAGGCGGGACGACTCCGTGACGCCCCCGACCACCGACGAGAGGCCACCCGCCCCCGTGGAGACCGACCGACCCTCAGGCCCTCGCGTGCCGTCCTCCGCCCTGACCCGCCGGTGGACCTTCCTGGTGCCCTCGGCCTACGCCGCGGGCGGCATCGCCCGCACCGTCTTCACCACCGCCGACGAGCTGGTGCGGCGCGGCTGCGAGGTCACGGTGATCACCCTGTCGCGGTCCTCGGCCGAGCCCGCCCTGCACGTGGACCCCGCGGTCGAGATCATCGCGCTGCGCGAGCGGTACGACGCCGACCACCCCGACGTCCTGCGACCCACGGCGCGCCGCGACCCGACGGCCGACGCCCACGACCGGGCCCGGGACCGGCTCCCCTCGACGCTGGCGACCGACCCGCACCGGACCTTCACCGCGCACGTCGACGACCTGCTGGAGCAGCGGCTGACCGCCCTGGAGCCCGGGGTCGTGGTCAGCACCCGCCCGGAGTTCGCCGTGGCCGCCAGCCGGTGGGTCGACCCGCGCTCGCTGCTGGTGCACCAGGAGCACCTCTCCTTCCTGCCCCGCCCCGCCGCGTTGCGCTCCGCGCTGCGCGACGTCGCGCTCGGCACCGGCGGGACGCGGTCCCTGGACGCCCTGCTGACCCTGACCGACGCCGACCTCGAGCGCTGGCGCGACTTCCTCGGCCCGGGGGCGCCGCGCACCGGAGCCCTGCCGAACCCCACCCCCTTCGAGGTCCGCGACGCCGCGCCGCTGCAGCGCAAGGTCGTGGTGGCGGCCGGGCGGATGACCCGTCAGAAGGGCTTCGAGCGCCTGATCGAGGCGTGGGTCCCGCTGGCGTCGAGCCACCCGGAGTGGCAGCTGCGCATCTTCGGCGACGGCCAGCTCTGGCAGGAGCACCGCGACCAGGTCGAGGCGTCCGGCGTCGGCGACCGGATCCTGCTGGGCGGCGTCACCCACGAGCTCGAGCAGGAGCTGGCCGACTCCTCCGTCTACGCCATGTCGTCCCGCTACGAGGGGTTGCCGATGGTGCTCCTCGAGGCGCTGAGCAAGGGCGTGCCACCGGTGTCCTTCGACTGCCCCGAGGGCCCGCGCCAGCTGATCACCGACGGCGACAACGGGCTGCTGGTGCCGGAGGGTGACGTGCCGGCGCTGACCGCGGCCCTGCGCCGCCTCATGGACGACGGAGAGCTCCGCCGCCGCCTGGGCGCGCGGGCGCTGGAGTCGGCGCGGGCCTACCAGGTCGGCACGGTGGTGGACCGGTGGGTGGACCTGGTCGAGGCGCTCGCCACGGCTCGCGGCGAGGCGTAGGTCAGGACTCCGGGCGCTCGGCGGCCGGCGGGTCGGTGGCCGGCGGGTCGGCCCGGTCCTCGGGGCGGTCGGCCAGGACCAGCGGGGCGAGCAGGTCCAGGGCCCGCTCGAGCAGGACGGCGTCGGTGACGTCGGCCGGGCTGGTGCCCTCGCTGAACCCGGCGCGGAGGTCCTCCAGGTCACCGACGACCGGGTAGCCGGCCTCCCGGAGGCCGTCGACGACCTGGTCCGCGACCCGGGCGGTGGCCCCCTGGTAGGTGATCGGCACGCCCAGGGTCCCGCCGGCCCGCCGGTCGCCCAGCCGGCGCTGGGCCAGCCGTCGCTTGACCTGACGGGCGAAGACCGGCCACGGGACGTCCTCGGGCAGCCGCGCCACGACCCGTCGCAGCAGCTCGGTCTCGACGGTCCCGAGCGACTGGTTGCGTGCCTTGCGCGGCATGGCGTACGCCGCGTCCGGAAGCCCGGTGGCCTCGCGGAAGCGCTGCCAGAGCAGGTCCTTGTCGGCACCGGCCGGGGGAACGGTGACGAACTGCACGTTCTCGGGCCCCACGCCGCCGCCCCAGCGCTCCCCCATCGCCAGCAGGTTCTGCCCACGCCACGCGCCGGTCGCGGTCTCCCCGCGCTCCCACGCCGCGAAGGTGGCTGCCAGGAAGTCCGCGTACGTCTCGGTGTCGCCGTTCTTGACCCCCTCCTGCCAGACCGCGGGCAGCTGTCGGCCGAGGTCGCGGCAGGTCACCACGACCCGGACGGTGCGCCCGCGCAGCGAGCGGACCGCGCGCTTGACGATCTTGGGTGAGGACCCGCCGAGGGTCTCGTGCGAGATCAGCGCGGGACCGTCGTGGGCCTCGATCTCGGCCACCACCCGGTCCCAGGCCCCCTCGGACGCCTCGAAGGTGTGCCCGCGGAAGCCGGAGTCGCGCAGGCTCATCGCCTCGATGAAGTGGGCCGAGGCCTGGCCCGGGTAGAGGTAGCCGTGCTCGCGGAGCAGGTCGCGGTTGCGCGAGCAGATGTCCTGCAGGGACGTGGTGCCGCTCTTCGGCGTGCCGACGTGCAGGGTCACCACGGGCCGGTCGGACCGCGACAGCGGTGACCTCACGAGCGTTCCTCGGCTGGCACGCGGCCCACCCTAGGAGACCGCACGGCCGGGTCCCCGGGAGCCCTCGTCCGTGGCGTGCCGTGCCGCCAGCGTCCCACCGAGGCGGCGCGCGGCCTCCTCGACCTCGGCCGGCACCGGTCCGGCGTCGGGCAGCACCTCGGCCCAGGCGGCAGCCAGGGCGCGGTGCACCGCGGCGGGGTCGGGCGGGCGTACGCACCCCAGGTCGCCCGGTGGGGTCCCGGCGGGACGCTCGACCGGGAGCTCGTCGAGCGACCCGACCACCCCCACGCCGTCGACGTCCAGGGCGCGGCGGACGGCGGCGTTCAGCGTGCACGCGAGGTCGGAGCCACGGCCGTCGAGCTCGGCGCGCTCCTCCTCGGACCGGAGCGGCAGGAGCGCGGGCAGCACCTCCTCGCGGGCCGCCTCGTAGCCGGTCCGGGGGACGTCGGCGAGGTGGCCGTTGACCAGGCGGAGCGCCTCGCAGGAGGCCAGCCCGAGGGACTCGTTGGTGCGCGACCGCGGGTCCGGGGAGTCCGGGCCGTCCAGGCCGGCGGCCCGGCTGAACCTGCGCCAGAGCGCGGAGCGGTCGCCGCCCGGTGCCGGGACGACCACCGCGGTGAACGACGTGACGCCGGGCTGGCGGGCCCACCGGCGCACGATGCCGGGGACGTGCTGGGCCCGGCGGTAGCTGCGCACGGACTTCAGGGAGCGGTCGTCGCTCTCGAGCTCGCGCAGGTACGCGGCCAGGTCGGAGCGCCCGGCGTTGCGGACGTAGCTCTGCCACTGCGCCGGCAGGGCACCGTGCTGGTCGCGGACGGTGAGCACCACGTCGACCGGGGTGCCCGCGAAGGAGCCGACGACCTCCGCGACGCGGTCCCGGCCGACGAAGGCCAGGAACTCCTGCGAGAACACCGCGACGCCGTCGCGGGAGCGGACCTCGTCGACCAGCCGGTCCCACGCCTGGCTGCGGCGCTCGCCCTCGCCGCGCATCAGGCGCAGCACGGCCGTGGTCTGCACCCCGAAGCGCCCACCCACGTAGAAGGCCGAGGAGCCGGCGAGCCCCTCGCCCATCAGCAGCGTCTGCAGGTAGGTCGTGCCCGACTTCATGGTCCCGATGTGGAGCACGACCCGCTCTGCCATGCCGCTCCTCGCTCCGGACCCGTACGGGCCGTCCGACCGGTCGGGATGGACCGGCAGACGACTCTAGCGCGGGGCGGTCAGCGCAGCGCGTACTCCTCGAGCAGCCGCCGTCCGATGACGATCTTCTGGATGTCGGAGGTGCCCTCGCCGATCAGCATGAACGCCGCCTCGCGGTAGAGGCGCTCGATCTCGTACTCACGCGAGTAGCCGTAGCCGCCGTGGATGCGGAAGGAGTCCTGGACGACCTCGTTGCAGTACTCCGAGGCGAGCATCTTCGCCATCCCGGCCTCGAGGTCGTTGCGCTGGCCGGAGTCCTTCATCCGGGCCGCGCGGACCATCATGTTGTGGGCGGTCTCGACCTTGGTGGCCATCTCGGCGAGGCGGAAGAGGATGGCCTGGTGCTGGGCGATCGGCTTGCCGAAGGTCTCGCGCTGCTGGGCGTACTCGATGCCGAGCTCGAAGGCCCGGGTGGCGATGCCGCAGGCGCGGGCCGCGACGTTGACGCGACCGACCTCGACCCCGTCCATCATCTGGTAGAACCCCTGGCCGGGGGCCTCGCCGAGCACCTGGTCGGCGCCGAGGCGGTGGCCCTCCAGGATGAGCTCGGTGGTGTCGATCCCCTTGTAGCCCATCTTGTCGATCTTGCCGGGGACGGTGACGCCCTGGGCGGTCTCACCGAAGCCTGGCTCCTTCTCCACCAGGAAGGTCGTCAGGTTCTTGTGGGGCGACTCCGCGCCCTCGTCGGTGCGGACCAGGACGGCGACCAGGTTGGCCGACCCCCCGTTGGTCAGCCACATCTTCTGACCGGTGATCTCGTAGCCCTCGTCGGTGCGCACGGCCTTGGTCTTGATGGCCGAGACGTCGGACCCGAGGCCGGGCTCGGACATCGAGAACGCCCCGCGGACCTCGCCGGTGGCCATCCGGGGGAGGTAGCGGCGCTTCTGCTCCTCGGTGCCGTGGCGCATCAGCATGTAGGCGACGATGAAGTGGGTGTTGATCACCCCGGAGACGCTCATCCAGCCGCGCGCGATCTCCTCCACGCAGAGGGCGTAGGTCAGCAGCGACTCGCCGAGGCCGTCGTACTCCTCGGGGATCATCAGACCGAAGACACCCAGCTCCTTGAGGCCCTCCACGATCTGCGTGGGGTACTCGTCGGCGTGCTCGAGCTCGGTGGCCACCGGGATGATCTGCTCCTCGGTGAAGGCCCGGACCGCCTTGAGGATCTCCTGCTGATCCTCGGTCAGTCCGTCGGTCTGGCACAGGCGTCCCATGAGTCGGCTCCCTTCGAGAGGTCCTCGATCAGCGTAGGCCGGGTAGCCGGCCTACGGCCTGTGACAAGGGTCACCGCCGGGTCCCGCCTTGTCGTCAGTCGAGCGCCCCGGACAGGATGAGCCCATGGCGGAGCCGAGCGTGGACCAGAGCAGGACGGTGTTCCTGCACGTCGGGTGCCGCAAGTCGGGCACCTCGGCCCTCCAGCTGGCGCTGCGGCAGGGCGCTGCCGCGCTGGACGAGCTCGGGCTCGCCCAACCGCTGCTGGGCCGCGCCTCGACCACCCGCGGCCTGGTGGAGCCCCTGCGCCGGGCCGCGGCCGGCGACCCCGCCCCGGCCCGCGCGGCCGTCGCCGCGCTCGCCGACCGGATCCGGGCCAGCGACCGGCCGACCCACCTGGTCACGCTCGAGGCGCTGGCCGAGATGCCGGCCGAGGTGGCCGCGATCGTGGTCGACGGCCTCGCTGCGTTCGACACCCACGTCGTGGTGACGGTCCGCCCGTGGGCGCTGACCATCCCGAGCGAGTGGCAGCAGCAGGTCAAGTCGCGCTACACCGGTGAGTACGTCGCCTACGCCGAGGCCGTGCGCGACCCGGCGGGCGCGTCTCCCGCGGCGGCGGAGGAGGCCGCGCTGTTCCGTCGGCGCCAGGACGTCGCCGGCGTCGTCGAGCGCTGGGGCGCCGGCGCGCGCCCTCCGTCGGTCCACGTCCTGCTCGTGCCGCGCGACCGGGACGCACGCCCCGACCTGCTCGACCTCTTCTGCGGCCTGGTCGGGATCGATCGCGCGCTGCTGCGCGCCCCCTCCCGGGTGGTCAACCAGTCCCTCAGCCGCGAGGACGCCGAGGTGCTGCGCCGGGTGAACCTCACGCTCGGCGACACGCTCACGGACCTGCGTGGCGACTACCGCTACAGCGTGCGCAAGTGGATCGCGGTCCAGGCGATGATGCGGCGCGGGCGTTCCCCCGGTGGACGGATCCGCCTGCCGCGCGACCTCGAGGACTGGGCCGAGCAGGAGTCGCTGCGTCAGCTGGACCGGGTCCGCGCCGCCGGCGCCGACGTGGTCGGTGACGTCGACGGCTTCCTGCGGCCCGTGCTGGCCGGTGACGACCACGACCCGTTGACCGACGCCGAGGTCGCCACCGCGGCCGCGGTCGTCATCGCCGAGCTCGCCCGCGAGCACGCCAAGCAGCGCCGTCGGTCGCTGCGGCGGGCGGCCGCGCGCCGGCGCCGGGCCCGCTCGGGCGGCAGCAGGAGCGGCGGCAAAGGCGAGGGCAAGGCCGGCACGAGCGCTGCCGGCCGGCCCGGGCCCAGGTCGACGGCCGGCGGGCCGCCGCCGACCGCAGCACGGGCCCGACGCGTGCTCCGGGGCGTGCGGCGCAGGCTCCGTGGCCTGCGCGACCGGGCGGCTCGGGGCGGCTCAGCCCGCTGAGGTGCGCCGGCGGCCCAGGTACCGCAGGGCACGCACCCGGGGCGGCACCCAGGGGAACCGGCCGACCGGGGCCGGCGGCGGCTCGGCGGCCGCGGCCTCCAGCGCGGTGACCCTCACGCGCAGACGGTCGCGCTCGGTGAGCAGCCCGTCGCCGTCGGCGCGGGACGCCGCGAGCTCCTCGTGCAGCCCGCGGACCGTGACCAGCATCTGCGCCACCACGCCCGGCAGCCCGGCCAGCACGTCCTCGGCGCGCACGTCGTCGGGGTGCGGGGCGGCGGGGTCGGCGGACCTCGGCACCAGGTCCTGGAGGTCGCCGTGGACGCGGTACCCCGCCGAGCGCACCTCCTCGACCCAGGCGGCCGCGATCTCGGCGAGCTGCTCGGTCAGCTCCGCCGGGGCGACCGGCTTGGCCGACGGCACGGCGCCCAGCAGCGTCTGGGCGAACCACCGCTTGGCCACCCGGGCGTGCCAGGGCTGCTCGAGGCGGTCGTCGACCTCCTCGAGGACCTCGCGCAGGAACGTGACCTGCGGCGCCCCCAGCGACTCGTTGCGGGTGGGGATCTGCGTCAGGTCCACCGCGTCCGCCGGGAGGTCGACGGCCTCGGCGAACCGCTCCCACAGCAGGGCCGGCGCCGTGCCCGCGGGCGGGCAGGGCACCACGTGCACGTGGTCGGCGGGCACGAGCGCGCCCCACCGGGCGAGCACGTTCATCAGGTGCTGGGAGCGCCAGAAGGTGACGCCGGTCGCCGGCACGGCGGCGCCGTCGTCGAGCAGGCCGCCGCTGAACTCGGCGAACGTGCGGACCCGCCCGTTCTTGACCTCCTCCTGCCAGACGGCCGTCACGCTGCGCCCGAGGTCGCGTGCGGTCACCACCACGTGGAGGTCGAAGTCCCGGAGCAGGGGGGCCATGACGTCGACCTGCTCCTGCGTCGCGGCGCCGAAGATCTCGTGGCTGAGGACGACCGTGCCCCCGAGGCGGCGCCCGCGGCGCAGCAGGTGGGCGAACGTCCCCTCGATCTCCACGGGGTCCAGGCCCCAGCGTGCCGGGGTGCCGGCCATCTCGACCGCGGCGTGGAACATGCCCTCGCGCCCCACGAACGGGTAGACGTGGTCGTGCTCACGCAGCGCGGCCCGGTGCGTCCCCAGGACCGTCTGGAGGTAGGTCGACCCGCTCTTGGGCAGACCGACGTGGAAGTACAGCCGCTGCCGCTCGCCGGCGTCCGCCGCTCCGGCCGGTCGCGGCCCCTCGTCCTGGTCGCGCTCGTCCCGGTCGGG
Organism: Nocardioides sp.; assembly: GCA_046595185.1. Lineage (GTDB taxonomy): Bacteria > Actinomycetota > Actinomycetes > Propionibacteriales > Nocardioidaceae > Nocardioides. Next base: position 7,824 of record JBKJPE010000056.1, on the reverse strand, counting down.
CCCGCCCGCCGGGCCCGCCTGCTCCTGCTCGCTCACGCCGGTCCCCTCCACCGCCAGGCTGCTGTCGACGACACCCTAGGAGATCCCGGCCGGGGTCACCGCCGCTCCTCCGACCGGGCGACCCGTCCGGCCAGGCGCCGCGCGAGCGAGCCCAGGGAGCCGGCGTCCCGGGCGGCGCCGTCACCGCCTCGTGCCGCCGCGCTCCGGCGCGACAGGGCGACGCGCGTGGAGGCCCGGCGCACGACGACGTCGACGAGCGCGGCCACGGCCGCGGCCGCGACCTCCCGCTCGGTGGGGGTGGCGTCCTCGACGTCGAAGGACTCCGGACGGCAGCGGAGGTCCTCGAGGCTGCCCTCGACCCGGCATCCCGCGGCCGTGAGCGCGGCGACCTGGGCGGCGGTGGTCTCCTCGCACCAGTCGCGGTGCTCCTCGGGCACCAGGATCCTGCGTCCCTCCTGCGCGGCCAGCACCCGCGCGGCCAGGAAGCGCTTGCCGACGTCGCCGTAGACCTGCCGGCGGCGCACCTCCTCCGGCAGCCCGGCGTTGACCCGGCGCAGCAGCTCGGCCTGGACGCGGCCCAGGCTGGAGTTGCTCGCCTCCTGCGCGGCGTCGAGCCGGGCCACGTCGACCTCGAGCACCCGGCCCAGGCGCTCGAGCAGGAGCGTGGGGGCGCTGCCCGGGGGCGGCACGGTGACGACGTGGATCCGGTCGGCCGGCACCACCTGCGACCAGCGGGCGACGACCGCGGCGGCGTCGAGCTGGATCCAGGGGTGTCCCACGCGCCCGCGTTGCTGGGAGGCGCGGAGCCGGCGCAGGTAGCGGCGATAGCCGAGGTCGTGCCCGGCCTTCAGCTCCTGCTGCCACATCGAGGGCAGGGACCGTCCCAGGTCGCGCACGGTGAGCACGACGTGCACCTCCCGTCCGCCGGCCGCCGCGACCAGTCGCGCTGCCTGCCGGGGAGAGGCGGCGGCGAGCGACTCCTGGCTGAGCAGGGCACGGGGGCCCGGCGCCGAGGCGAGCGTCCGCTCGAACCGCTCGAGGGCGTCGGCCACCGAGGCCGGGTCGCGCTCGGGGTTGTAGCGCTCCCGCACCTGCAGCATCAGCTCGAACGACTCCCCCGTGCCGGCGGGCACCAGGTCGAGGCCCTGGCGGGCGAGCTCGTGCTGGTGGGCGCGCAGCACCCCTTGCAGGTAGGACGTCCCGGTCTTCTGCAGCCCCACGTGGACGTAGAGGCGTCTGCTGCGCGGCATGGTCCCGTTCCTACGGCATGACCGGTCGGGGGTGCGCACCGGGTGGGGGTCGCCCCCACCCGGCGCGCCCGGTGCAGGACTGCTCAGCGCACGATGTCTACGAGCTGCACCCCGTTGGCCAGGCCGATCTCGCCGGTCCGCGTCACCAGCCGCGTGCGACGCTGCAGCATCGCGGCGTCGAGGTTGCGGTTCAGGTCGAGGCGCACCAGGGGCGTCCCGGCCCGGGACCGCACCAGCGCCAGCGTGCGGGACAGGTCGGCCCCGCGGGCCGCCTGGAGACAGGTCTCACGGCAGCGCTGCACCGTGCTGCCGCCCGCACCACGGGCCTCGACGGCACCGGCCAGCCGCTCCTCGCGCGCCGTCAGCCGTTCGCTGCGGGTGACGAGCCGCAGGACGACACCGCGGGCGACCGCGCGCCGGAGCTCGGTGTAGACGCCGCGGAGCTCGAGCGCGGCGGTGACGAGGTCGAGCCGCTGCCCGGCCTCGAGGTCGCGCAGGGTGCTCAGCAGGCCGAGCACGGCCCGGCGGCGAGGCTCCCCCTCGACCGTCGGGTCGCTGACCACCTCCGTGGTCTGCGAGGGGAGGTCGGAGAGCCAGGAGAAGCCGCCGATCACCGCGTCGTGGTCGGAGTTCAGCTCCTTCTTGAAGTGACGGTCGGCCCGGAGCTGGCCGTTCCCCCGGTTGAAGAGGTAGTCGATGGTGGCGCCCTGGTGGTCGCCGGTGGGGAAGTAACCGCCGATGGTGTCGTAGGTCGGCACCATCTGTGCGGCGTCGAAGAGGTCGCGGGGGTAGCGACCGCTGGTGTAGTGGACGTTGAAGTCGCCGCCCACCAGGACCGGCCCCTGGGGGGCCAGCGCTTGGACCAGCCCACCGAGGCGGGTCACCGACGGCCGGACCAGGTCGGGCATCGTGCGGGCCAGGGGCGCGAGGTGCGCTGAGACCACCGACACGCGGCGGCCGGTCGCCGACTCCACGGTGACCCAGTTGGCGAACCGCAGGCCGAGCAGGCCGTTCCAGCCCGGCGGCACCTCGCGGTAGTTCGAGAGTCGTGTGGTGCCCGACGCCACCTTGGTCCAGCGGTCGGTGTCCCACGCCACTGCGGTGGCCGCGGTGTAGCGGTTCTTGGGATCGCGGTGCACGTCGTAGGAACCGGGTGCGATCACCGAGTCGTCGCGGCGCTCGACCTCGTTGTAGGTGATGAAGTCGGGCTGCGGGGCGAAGACCGTACGCAGGTCCGACTGAAACTCCTCCACCGGCAGCCGCATCGGGATGTTGGCCTGGACCATGGTGATGTCACTGCCGTCCGCACGGTCCACCGGGACCTCCGGGTCCACCGGGACGTCGGGCCCGGTGGTCCCAGCCGGCAGCAGCGGGGCCAGCGGCACGCCCGGGCCGGCGGCCACGTCGGCCTGCGCCGGGGCCGGCACGACGAGCAGGGAGAGCGCGAGCGCCGAGGCGGCCAGGAGCCCCGGGGCCATCACGCGCAGCAGGCGGAACCGGATGCGTGGCAGGGCCGTGCGGGGGGGCAGGGGGGACGACATGGGCGGGGGGCTCCTCGGTCGGCGGACCGCGGGACCCGGTCACGTCCCACGCATCACAACACCCCCTCGTGTCACAGACAACCGGTTCCGGAGAACTACAAGTCTGTAGTTCTCGCTGGCCCGCGAGGTCGCGGGCCGCCCGTCCTGACGACCCCGGTCGCTAGGGTGACGGCCATGCTGATGACGGGGTCCACGGTCAAGGACTCGGTGGAGAACGTGCGGTTCTTCGTCGCAGCGAACCTCGCCTCGGGCGTCGACCACATGGTCGTGTTCCTCGACGCGCCCCGTGACCCGGGGCAGCCCGAGGTGGCGGCCTTCCTCGACGCGCACCCGGCCGTGACCTGCCTGCCGACCGGTCGTGGGTGGTGGCACGGGGACCGCCCCCGCAGCCTGAACGTGCGGCAGCAGGTCAACGTGAACTGGCTGCGCACCGTCCTGGAGCCGCTGTCCTGGGCCCGGTGGCTCTTCCACGTCGACGGCGACGAGGTGGCCCGGCTCGACGCCGACGCGCTGGCCGCGGTGCCGGAGGGGGTGGACGCGGTCTGGCTCTCCCCGCTCGAGGCCGTCAGCGAGCCGGAGCCGGCCGTGCGCCCGACCCTGTTCAAGCGCCTGCTCGACGAGGACGAGCTGAGCCTGCTGCAGGTGTTGGGCGTCGTGCCCGAGGCGAGCAACCAGGCGTACTTCCACGGCCATGTGATGGGCAAGTCGGGGGTCCGGCCGGCGTCGGGCCTGGGCCTCAGCCTCCACCACGCCGTCGGTCCCGACGGCACCCGGCAGCCGCGCCACGAGGACGGGCGCCTGACGCTGCTGCACTACGACGCCGTCTCCGGTGTCGAGTTCATCCGCAAGTGGGAACGCCTGGCCCACGCCGGCCCGGCCCGCTACCGGGCCTCCCGGGCACCGGTCGCGCGGGCGCTGTCGACCCTGGTCACCGCGGACCTCCCGGACGAGGTCCGCGCGCGCTACCTGCGCCGGGTCTACGACCTCACCACCCGCGACGACGTGACGACGCTCGACGAGCTCGGCCTGCTGGTGCAGGTCGATCCCGACGCCGGCCCGGAGGTGCCCGGCCGCGCGCTGGGCGCTCTCGACGCCGCCGCGCTCTCCGCGCGGGTCGACGCGCTGCGGGAGGAGCCCAAGCGGGGCTACCTCGTCGAGGAGCGCCGCCCTCCTGCCGCACCGGTCACCGGTCCCGGACCGGCGGACCGGGTGCGCGGGCTGCTGCGCCACGCCCGCGGCCTCACCGACGAGGGCTGAGAGCCCGGGCAAGCCGACCCGGGCCGGGTGATCGGCCTCAGCGGACGCTCGCGAGACCGTCCTCGAAGACCGGCCGGAGGTCCTCTGGGGTCCTGCCGGACAGGCCCAGCCGGATGGCCAGCGACGGCGAGATGAACCGGGCGTACTCCGGCGTCATGTGCTCGCGGTCGCGCATCGGCAGGAACGGGCCGATGACGGCGGGGCACAGGTCGTCACGGCAGAAGAGCCCGCCCGTGTCCACCGCGTCCGCCCCGGTGACGCGCGCGGCGCGCATCAGAACCTCCGCCTGGACCCCGGCGCGGCGCTGCGGCGCGGCGGCGCAGTCCCCGAGGTTCGACGTGCCACGGCTCAGGCAGTCCGCAGGCTCGTAGGGCAGGGAGGGCGTGTTCGCGACGACGGCCACCCGGTCGGCCAGCGGGTCCAGCGACGTCAGCAGCAGCTCGTAACCGCGCTCGAGGAGGGCCAGGTACTGCGCGCGCGGCGCGTCGGCAGGCACCCCTACGCCGGTGTCCGGGTCCACGATCTCCACGGCGTGGGTGGCCACGACGACCAGGTCCGGCGCGAGGTCGCCGATCGTCTGCAGCGCGAAGTCCTTGAAGTCCTCGCAGTCAGTCCACGGCGATTCGGTCCCCCGCTCGATCTGAACCAGGCCCGTGGCCATGCACCCGCTGTAGACCAGGGCGTAGACCCGGTAGCCCTCCTCGGTGCCGATCTTCTCGATGGCCGGGGAGAGCGCTCGGGCGTACGAGTCGCCGAGCACGACCACGCTCCGCTCGGCGCTCGTGTCGCCCCGGGCGCACAGCTCGTGGGTGCCGGTGCGGTAGTCGCAGTCACCGAGGGGCGCCACCGCCTCCCCCAGGTCGGCCAGACCCGGCACGAGGCCACCCGGTATGGCACGGTGCGCCCGGGCCGCGGTCGCCGAGGCGGCGACCAGCCCGACGTACGGGTCCGCGCTGCGCGCGCCCTGCGCGTAGTCGTCCAGGACAATCGGCTCTCCACCACCGAGGGCGGCGAGCCGGTTCCCGACGACGGTGCCGGTCCCGGCGGCGGCCGCGGCTACGAGGGCAAAGCTGAGCGGGTAGATGACCAGGGCGGGTCCGGTCCGCCGCCACCACGCCTGCTCCCGGAACGGCGTCTCGACGAGGCGGTGGGTGAACCGGGCCAGGACGAGCACCGCCGTGAGTAGCAGCGCCTCGTCGACCACGCCGAGCGGCCCGGCGGTGACCTCGCGGGCCACGATCATCACCGGCCAGTGCCACAGGTAGACCGAGAACGACCACGCACCCACCGCCACGGCAGGGCGGGTCGACAGCGCACGCTCCGCCAGGGTGGTGGGCATCTGGTGCCCCCCGGCCAGCACCACGGCGACCGTGCCGAGGACGGGGATGGCTGCGGCCACACCGGGGAAGGCCGTCTGGGGCGTGTAGACCAGGGCCGACGCCGCGACCGCGACCAGGCCGAGGGCGCCGAGGAGCTCGCGCGCACCGCGACCGACCGGGAGCGGCCCGCGCTGCAGCACGAGCGCGCATGCGGCCCCCGCCCCGAGCTCCCAGGCCCGGGCGAAGGTCGAGAAGTAGGCGGTGGTCGGCGAGCCGGCCGTGGCGAGGACCGACCAGGTCAGCGAGGCGGCCAGGACGACGAGGAGCATCGCCCACAGGGCCCTGGTCAGCGCGACCACGCTGCCTCCACGGCGGGCGACCGCCCCCGTCACGGCGAGCACCAGCAACGGCCAGACCAGGTAGAACTGCTCCTCCACCGCGAGCGACCAGTAGTGCTGGAGAGGTGACGGAGGCTCGCCCTGGGCGAAGTAGTCCGTGCCGACCGAGGCGAACCGGACGTTGGCGGCGAACCCGGTCGCCCAGAGGGCGTCGACGACGAGCCCCTGCGTGCGTACCAGGGGAAGCGTCACCAGGGAGACCACCAGCGTCGCCACCGTGACGAGCGTCGCGGCGGGCAGGATCCGGCGTGCCCTGCGTGCGTAGAAGCCGGTGAGCGAGACCCGCCCGTGGCGTCGGACGTCGCGCAGCAGGAGTCCGGTGATGAGGTACCCGGAGATCACGAGGAAGACGTCGACCCCGACGTAGCCTCCCGGGAGCCCCAGGCCGCCGAGGTGGTGCACCACCACCAGCAGCACAGCGAGCGCGCGCAGCCCCTGGATGTCGAGCCGGATGCCGTGCGAGAGGGCGTCGCCCGTCCGGGTCGGAGCCTCGACGAGGGGTGACCGCTCACCCGCCCCGTTCGTCCGACCGCCGACCACCACCTTCGGAGGCTAGCCGGGCCCCGCGGCCCGCTGCACGCCTCGGCGCCCGGGCGCGTCGGCGGGCTCCCGCGGGGTCAGCGACCCCGGTCGAGCCGGCGCCGCCAGGCCCCGGCGCGTGAACGTGCGCGTGCGGCGGCCCGGCGGACGAGCCCACGGGCGACCCCGGGGTCGGGTGCGGACGCCGGGCCGGGCGCCGCCCGCGGCCGCCTGGTCGCGGCCCGGACATCGCCGAGCAGCGTGGCGGCGAGGTCGACGGCCACCTCGGCCACCTCGGCCTCGGTCACCGAGGAGGTAAGCCGGCGTTGCTCGAGGTGCGCCGGGACCCGCAGGTGCTCGACGTCGCCGACCACGTCGTACGGGCGGGACGCGAGGTGGACGATCGCTGCCGCGCCGCGCTCGCGGCACTCCGCCACCTGGTCGGGGTCGGGCCAGAACCGGTCCCCCTGGCGGGGCACGAGGCGCTCGTCGGCCAGGAAGGTGCGGATCCACACCCCCCGGTCGAAGGCCGTGCCGAAGCCGTCCAGGGCGCCGTTGACGCGACGCAGCGTCTCCGCCTCGGCGACGCCCATCGAGGAGTTGGGGAACGACCCGGACACGTCGACGCCGTCGGTGTCGAGCCCGACGACCCGGCCGAAGCGGTGCCACACGTCCTCCCGCGCAGCCCCCGGGTCGAGCACGATCACGTGGGTGCGCTCGGGCGGGACGGCCTGCTCCCAGCGCTCGAGCACCAGCCGCAGGTCCAGGGTGCGCCAGTTCCAGACGGCGCCCGGCCTGCTCGACACCGTGCGGGCATAGTCGGCCATCGGGGTGGTCGCCCCGTTCTTCAGGCTCTCCTGCCAGCTGGCAGCGAAGAGCCCGAGCGGCTCCCGGGCCGTCACCACCAGGTGCACCTCCGGCGTCGGCAGCGCCGCCACGGCGGCGCGCGCCTGCTCGGCGGAGGCGGCGGCGAAGAACTCGTGGCTCAGCAGGCCGGTGCCCGGCGCGTCGTCGAGCTCCGCGCACAGTCGTGACCACGCGGTGCGGTGCTGCTCGGGCGCCCCGGCGCGCAGGTCGCCCCGGACCGCGCGGGAGGCCCACAGGTGGTCACGGCGCTCCGACCCGGGCACGACCAGCCCACGCTCGCGCAGCAGGTCGCGCTGGGACCAGATGATGGTCTGCAGGTAGGACGTGGCCGTCTTGGGCAGCCCGACGTGGAGGTAGACGCGGTCGACCACTACGTCGCCCCCCGCGAGCGGCTCACTACAGGGACTGCCGGAACCGCTCGACGGCCTCGGCGACCGCGGCCTCGTCGCGGGTCGCCACAGGCACCAGGAGCTCCTGGACGACGTCGGTGAGCTCGGCGAGGCGCAGGTTGTGACGGCGCAGCGCCGCCAGGTCCTCCTCGAGCGCGGCGACCCGCTCCTCGAGCCGTCGTACGGCCTCGTTGCCGGTGTCCGGGCCCAGCATCGACCTCAGCTGCACGTGTCCCACTCCCCTACGATCCTCACGGTCGGCCGGCCCTTGCGGGACAGCCGTT
>JBKJPE010000093.1:0-6454 GCA_046595185.1 Nocardioides sp. | reverse complement strand
GGGCGTCGGGGGCGGCTCGGGCGTCGGGGCCGGCTCGGGCGTCGGGGCCGGCTCGGGCGTGGGGGCCGGCTCGGGCGTGGGGGCCGGCTCAGGCGTCGGGGCCGGCTCAGGCGTCGGGGCCGGCTCGGGCGTCGGGGCCGGCTCGGGCGTCGGGGGCGGCTCGGGCGTCGGGGCCGGCTCGGGCGCGCCGGGCGATGGGGTCGGCTCGGGCGCACTGGGCGCCGGGGACGTCCCGGGCGTCCCGGGCGTCCCGGGTGGCTCCGTCGGCCCCGGCGAGTCAGTTCGGCGGTCACCCGGCCGGTCACCCAGCAGATCACTTCGCCGGCCACCCGGCAGATCACTGAGGACGTCGCTCGGCAGATCACTCAGCACGCCGCGCGGTAGATCACCCAGCACGCCGCTCGGCAGATCACTCAGCACGCCGCTTCGCAGATCACCCAGCACGCCGCTCGGCAGATCACTCAACAGGTCGCTCGGCGCACCACTCGGCAAGCCCCGCGGCAGGCCGCTCGCAAGGTCGAGCAGCGCGGACGGACAGGTGTCGCCGGCGTACCTGTCGAACGCCTCCTGGTCCGACCCGCTCAACTCGCCCTTGAGGGCCTGCAGGTCGGAGACCGCGTCGTCGTCGGGGAGGTCTTGGGCCGTCTTGACCAGAACGTCGAAACCGTCCTGCGCCGCGGCAGGGGTGTCGGCCGGCGTCCCGACCCCGTCCAGCCCGGCGCCCCAGGCCTGCAGGACGTCGACGACCGCCTCGGCCTCCTCCTGCTCGGTGGCGCCGAGGTCGAGGCTGTCGAGGAGTGCAGCGGTCAAGGTGGGGACGGCCCCGCAGAAGTCCGCGACGCTGGCGTCGTCCGGCGGGGCGTCGCTGAGCACGTCACCGGACCCGCTGCAGCCCGTGAGGCCGAGGACGAGCACCGCACCGACGACCAGGCCGCGCCGACGCACACAGGTACGGGCGCGAGGCGGCTCGACGGTGGTCACGACGCCCAGTGCATCATCTGTCGTTTCGCAACGCCAACCCCCGGCCCTCAGCATCCGGCCCCCGCGCCCGCTCCGGCGCCCCGACTCCTCAGCCCCCGCCTTCACCACCCCGTTCCACGCCGGTGTCGAAGGCCGGCGGCAGCGGCGCCGCACGCAGTGAGGGCAGCACGGCGAGAGCGTCGGCGCGCTCGATCTGGTGACCCGAGCGACTCCGGGTACGGCGTCGCACACCGCACGTCGACGAGCCTGGGGCCCGCGGCCAGTGGCTCGAAGGGGGCGGCCTCCTTCCAGCTGACCTGCGGCGACGTCACTGCCCTGCTCCCCGGGCAGGAGTCGAACCTGCGTCGCTTGTCCTGATTCAAAGTCAGGCGGGCCCTACCGGCAGACCAACCGGGGATCGACAGCGCCCCACTCTAGGAGACAGCGGGACGATCCGCGCTGGTGCGCCCCGCGATCCACCCGACGGCCGGGTCGGGTCTCTAGTCTCGGCCGGGTGGACCTCCCTGTGATGCCGCCGGTGCGACCGATGCTGGCCAAGTCCGTCACCGGGGTCCCCGACCCTGCGAAGCACGGTGGCCTCTCCTTCGAGCCGAAGTGGGACGGCTTCCGCTGCCTGGTCTTCCGCGACGGCGACGAGGTGGAGCTGGCCAGCCGCAACACCAAGTCGCTCACGCGCTACTTCCCCGAGGTGGTGGCGGCCGTGCTGGAGCAGCTGCCCGAGCGGTGCGTGCTCGACGGCGAGGTGTTCGTGGCCGCCGACGGCCGGCTGCAGTTCGAGGCGCTGCAGGAACGCATCCACCCGGCCGCCTCGCGGGTGCGGATGCTGAGCGAGCAGACCCCGGCGGGGTTCGTGGCCTTCGACCTGCTCGCGCTCGGGGACGACTCCTACGTCGACCGGCCCTTCGCCGAGCGCCGGGCCGCGCTCACCGAGGCGCTCGGCGGTCTCGGCACGGACGGCCCCTGCTACCTGACCCGCACCACGACCGAGCAGGCCGAGGCCCAGCGGTGGTTCGAGCAGTTCGAGGGGGCCGGGCTCGACGGCGTGGTGGCCAAGCCGCTGGACGCGCCGTACGTCGAGAACGGGCGCACCATGCTCAAGGTCAAGCACGTGCGCACCGCCGACGTGGTGGTGGCGGGCTACCGCGAGCACAAGACCAGCACGCCCGGGCGACCGTTGCTGGGCAGCCTGCTGCTCGGCCTGCACTCCGACGGCACCCTGCAGCACGTCGGCGTGAGCGCCAGCTTCACCGAGGCCCGGCGCGCCGAGCTGATGGCTGAGCTGCAGCCGCTGGTGTGCTCCATCGACGAGCACCCCTGGTCGGCCTGGGCCGGTGACGCCGTCGCCAACCCCGACCGGGTGCCGGGCACGCAGAGCCGGTGGAGCGTGGGCAAGGACCTCTCCTTCACCCCGCTGCGCCCCGAGCGGGTGCTCGAGGTCAAGTACGACCACATGGAGGGCCGCCGCTTCCGCCACACCGCCCACTTCCTGCGCTGGAGACCGGACCGGGAGCCGGCCTCGTGCGGGTACGAGCAGCTCGAGGAGCCCGTCTCCTACGACCTGGGTACGGTGCTCTCAGGAGGCCGTGATGACTGAGCAGGGAACCGTCCAGCCCGAGGGCCAGGCACCGCACTACGACGTGGTGCTGCTGGTGGAGCAGGCGCTGAGCGCCGCCGACGCCCGCCAGGTGCGCTCGCTGCACGAGGGCATCGAGGAGCAGGTCCGCTACCACGTGGTGCTGCCCGTCGAGGACGCCGCGCTGCGGGTGGAGGCCGCCCTGGGCAGCATGTCGACCGGCGAGGCGCTTGGCCCCCCGGCCGTGCCGACGGCCGACGTCGACCTGCCCGCGGTGCGCGAGCAGACGCAGCACCGCGCCCTGACGACGCTGGCCACCAGCGCGGCCGCGCTCGAGGGGGTTGGGGCGGTCGTCGGCACCCGTCGTGCCGTCGACCAGGAGCCGGTCGACGCCCTGAGCGCCGTGATCGAGGAGGTCGGCGGCCAGGAGGCCATCGTGCTGACCCGCCCCCACCTGGTGGCCGAGTTCTTCCACGTCGACTGGGCCTCGCAGGCCCGGCGCCACCTCGGCATCCCGGTGCTGCACCTGGTCGAGCACGAGACGTTCGACGAGCAGACCGGTGGACCGGAGGGCGTCACCGGCTTCTGACCGGTCCTCCCCTCACTCGTCCCAGTGGGCCGCGACCTTGCGGCTCGGCTGCACCCGGGGCGGCTCGCCCGGCATCTTGGGGTGGTCCGGCGGGTAGGGCATCTCGCCCAGGCCGGACTCCCGGTAGAGCGCGAGCAGCGGTTCGATCGACCCGGGCTCGTCGTCGATGCCGGCCCACGGGTCTCCACCCGCGAGCCGGTCGGGCACGGTGTGAAGGTTCCAGACCCGCGGGTCGGTCGTGGTGGCCAGCTCGGCCCAGCTCATCGGGGTGGAGACGGGCGCCCCGGGCAGCGGGCGCAGGGAGTAGGCGGAGGCGATCGTGCGGTCGCGGCAGTTCTGGTTGTAGTCGACGAAGATCCGCTCCCCCCGCTCCTCCTTCCACCACGACGTGGTGACCTGGTCGTCGCGCCGCTCGAGCTCGCGGCCGAAGCCGATGGCGGCGTGCCGGACGTCGACGAAGTCCCACTCGGGACGGACGCGGACGTAGACGTGGACGCCGCGGTTGCCCGACGTCTTCGGCCAGCCGACCAGTCCCAGCTCGGCCAGCAGCTCCTGGGCGACCCCGGCGACCCGCACGGCGTCGGTGAAGGTGGTGCCCGGCTGGGGGTCGAGGTCGATCCGCAGCTCGTCGGGGTGGTCCACGTCGTCGCGGCGCACCGGCCACGGGTGGAAGGTCAGCGTGCCCATGTGTGCGCACCACACCGGCACCGCGATCTCGGTCGGGCAGATCTCATCGGCCGTGCGCCCCGACGGGAAGGTCACGGTCGTCGTCTCGAGGTAGTCCGGCGCTCCCCGGGGAACCCGCTTCTGGTAGAACGCGTCGGCCTTGCTGTCCTGCGGACCGGTCGCCAGCCGCATCCCCGGGCGTACGCCCGAGGGCCAGCGTTCCAGCGCGGTGGGCCGGTCGCGCAGCGCCCGCATCAGGCCGTCGTCGACCGAGGCGACGTACTGCGCCACCGCCAGCTTGGTCACCTCGGGCGTGGTCTCCGTCGCCTCGAAGACCACCCGGTCCGGGCTGGACACCCGGACCGTGCGCCCACCGGCCTCGACCTCGGCCGCCGCCACCTTCGCCATGACCCGACCCTAGGCTCCTGCGCGTGGACCAGCACCCCGACCCGACCGCAGACCTGGCCGCCGAGACGATCGGCCCCGACGACCTCGTCGACGACCAGGGGGTCCCGCTCCCCCGCGTCCGCGGCTTCGGCGAGGCCGTGGCCCGCGCCTTCCTCGAGGGCCGCGGCGGCGACGAGCGGCACCGGCGCTGGGTCGAGCACCTGGTCGCCGACCGTGCGGTGCTGCGCGGGATCTGGGAGACCGACCCCGCCCTGGGAACGGGAACCATCCCGGTGGCCACCTTCAGCTCCTTCGACAAGAGCCTGAACGTCGGCGGCGGGTGCACCCTGCCGCTCCACATGATCACCGACGTCACCGTCTCCCCGGCCTCCCGCCGGCGCGGGCTGACCCGCCGGCTGATGAGCGAGGACCTCGCCGACGCGGCCGCCCGTGGGCTGCCGCTGGCTGCGCTGACGGTGTCCGAGGGCTCGATCTACGGCCGGTTCGGGTTCGGCTGCGCCACCTCGCTGCACCAGGTCGACGTCGACACCGGCCCCCGGTTCGCGCTGCGCGCCGACGTCACGGCCGGCCTGGACGGCGACCCCGGCCGGTTCACCGTGGTCGAGCCGCTCGACGCCTGGCCGGCCGTGCAGCAGGTCTTCGCCGCCCACCACGCGCTCACCCGCGGCTCGGTGCAGCGCCCGCAGTTCTACCAGCCGATGCTGACCGGCACCTTCCACCCCGAGCAGGGCGGCCCGGACCGCACGCTGCGCGCCGTCGTGCACCTCGACGCGTCCGGGGCGTCCGACGGCTACGCGCTGTACCGTCCGCTCGGCAAGGTCGACGGCGTCCACGCGCTGGAGGTGACCGACCTGCTCGCCCCGCAGCCGGCGGTCCGGTTGCGGCTGTGGCGCTTCCTGGCCGAGATGGACCTCGTCCGCCTGCTCCGGTTCCCGCGGATGCGCATCGACGACCCCCTTTCCTGGGCCCTGGTCGAGCCGCGCGTGGTCCGCACCACCGGCACCTCCGACATGCTCTGGGTCCGGGTCCTCGACGTCGTCGCGGCCCTCGAGGCCCGCCCCTGGTACGCCGACGGCGACGTCGTCCTGGAGGTCGAGGACCCGCTGGGCCGTACCACCGGACGCTGGCGGCTCGCGGTGGAGGGAGGGCTCGCCCGGGTCACCCCCACCGACGACCCGGCCGGGGTGCGGCTGGCCGCCGACGCGCTCGGCTCGCTCTACCTCGGCGGGGTCGACGTGCCGACCCTGCACGCCGCCGGCCGGCTGCCCGGCTCGACCGAGGCCGTACGCCGCCTCGCCGCCCTCGCCGACGGCGGTCCTGCGCCGTACTGCTCGACGGGCTTCTGACCGCGGCCCGACTATCCTGGCCCCATGGCATACGACGTGGAGAAGACCGACGAGCAGTGGCGCGCGGAGCTGTCGGCCGAGGAGTACCAGGTGCTGCGCAAGGCCGGGACCGAGCGCGCGTTCGTCGGGGAGTACACCGACACCGAGACCACCGGCGTCTACCGCTGCAAGGCCTGCCAGGCGAAGCTCTTCGAGAGCGGCACCAAGTTCCACTCCGGGTGCGGCTGGCCGTCGTTCTACCAGCCGGTGAGCGACACGATCGAGTACCTCGACGACAGCAGCGGGGGCATGACGCGCACCGAGGTCCGCTGCGCGAGCTGCGGGTCGCACCTCGGCCACGTCTTCCCCGACGGGTACGGCACGCCGACCGGCGACCGGTTCTGCATCAACTCCATCGCGCTGACCCTGGAGCCCGCCGACCAGCAGTGACGCGGCCGTGGCGCCGGGGCCGGCCGCTCAGGGCAGGCGGTCGACCAGGTCGGCCACCGGCACCAGCGAGCCCGTGTAGAACGGGACCTCCTCGCGCACGTGGCGCCGGGCGCCGGAGGCGCGCAGGTCCCGCATCAGGTCCACGATGCGGAACAGGTGGTCGGCCTCGAAGGCCAGCAGCCACTCGTAGTCGCCGAGCGCGAACGACGCCACCGTGTTGGCGCGCACGTCCGGGTAGGGCCGCGCCATCTGGCCGTGCTCGCGCAGCAGATCGCGGCGCTCCCCGTCGGGCAGCAGGTACCACTCGTAGGAGCGCACGAAGGGGTAGACGCACACGTGCGCCTTGGGGTCCTCGTCGGCCATGAACGCCGGGACGTGGCTCTTGTTGAACTCCGCCGGGCGGTGCAGCGCCATCTGCGACCACACCGGCGCCAGCCGGCGGCCGAAGGTGGTGCGGCGCAG
>JBKJPE010000062.1:0-3732 GCA_046595185.1 Nocardioides sp. | reverse complement strand
CCGGACGACGGCTGGTGCATCATGATCCGCGCGTGCGGCAGGGCGTAGCGCTTGCCCTTGGTGCCGGCGCAGAGCAGGAACTGACCCATCGAGGCGGCCAGGCCCATGCCCACCGTGGCGACGTCGTTGGGGATGTAGTTCATGGTGTCGTAGATCGCCATGCCGGCGTCCACGGAGCCACCGGGGCTGTTGATGTGCAGGAAGATGTCGGCCTCGGGGTCCTCGGCCGAGAGCAGGAGCAGCTGGGCGCAGATCGCGTTGGCGTTCTGGTCGCGCACCTCGGAGCCGAGGAACACGATGCGCTCACGCAGGAGCCGCTGGTAGATGTGGTCGTCGAGCACGTTGAGCCCTGCCCCGCCGTTCATCTGCGGGAGGCCCTCGCCGGGTCGGGTCGGGTAGTCGTTCACCCGGCCGACACTAGCCCGCGTCAGGCCCCGAGCCACGGCCGATCCACCCCTGTTCGCCAACAGCGGACGCCGATGCCGCGGCCGCCATCTGCTCGACCGTGCGGGCCATCCCCGCCTCGAGCTCGTCGGCGTGGGCGTCGGTGCCGCCGAGCAGGAGCGGTGCCGCGAGCCGGCTGAGCCCGGTCAGGCCCCGGGGCACGTCATCGCGCGATCATCCCCGGCCGACCTCGGCCGCGTCGAGCCACCGCCCGAGCGCCACGTGGACGTCGACGTGGTTGAGCAGGCCGAAGTGGTCGGTGCCCCCGACGTGGAGCACGTCGGCGTCCGGGAAGAGCTCCGCGCCGCGAGGGTCCCGCCCGTACGCCGAGCGCGGGCGGACCAGGACGTCGCCGACCAGGTCACCGACCGGGTGTCGCTGCTCGCGCGTCAGGGTCGCGGCCACCAGGTGGTAGCGGGCGTGCGGCCAGGGCGCCACGTCGGCCGTCAGCCCCGCGACGAGGTCGTGGACGCCCCGGGAGCGCCAGTCGAGGATCCGGCCGAAGGCGGCGGTCTCGGGGAGCAGGCCGAGCCCGCGCGAGCCGTGCCCCACCCCCCAGGCCACCGGGGCGCCGAGGTGGGGCGTGCCCAGGGTGACGACGTCGCTCACCAGCTCCGCCCACGGTCGGACCGACGCGGGGGGCTCCGCCGCGACGGGACCGGCCGCGCGGACGACCAGACCTCCCAGGGAGTGACCCACCAGCACGACCCGACGCACCTCGACCGGCCACGCCTCGACGACGCGCTGCATCAGCGCGGCCAGCGCGACGCCGTTCTCGCGCAGCGGCAGGCCGGAGTTGAGCCGGAGGAAGACCGGGGTCCAGCCCCGCGCGGCGACCGCCTCGCCGTAGGTCGTGCCGACGGTGCCGCGATGGAGGTCCCACGCCGCCTCGCCCTCGCACAGACCGTGCAGGAAGACGACCAGGTCACCGGTCGCGGCCGGGAACGCGGCGGCCAGCGGCGCCGGGTCGGGCTCGACGTCGCGGGCACCGACGCGGACCGCGAGCGGGATCGCCATCTGCGGGCGCTCACGCAGCAGCCGGTCACCGATCAGGCCGTTGACCGCCGCGGAGAGGAACCGGCCGCGCGGGCGGTCCTCCAGGCGGGGCCCGGCCCCGGTCTCGGCCAGCCGGTCCAGCGCCACCGACGTGGCACGCAGGCCTGCCCCGATGCCGGCGTAGACCGCGGAGGCGATGGAGCGGTGCGCCACCTCCGGCACGGTGGAGGCGCCGAGGGTGGCCCCGCGGGTGACGCGGCAGACCCGGTCGGCCACCGCCAGGTGGGTGTCCCGGGCGCTGCGCACCACGAGCTCGTCGGTGACCTGCGCCAGCAGCGACAGCGCGTCCAGCACGGAGGCGCCGGCGGAGGCGCCGGCGGGGGCTCCGGGGGTGGCGGTCACGGCCACCACGCTAACCGACCGGGTGAACGGTCATGCACCCGATCGCGGCCGTCACCGCCGGGAGTCGTCCTCGGGCTCGACCGCCTCGCCGTCCGCGGCCTCGGCGGCCTCGCCGTCACCGACCTCGTCGGCCTCATCGACCTCCGCACCGTCGCCGGCAGCCTCGTCGGCGGCCTCGTCGGCGGCCTCGGCGGCGGCGACCTCCTCGGGCGAGGCGATGGTCCCGTCGGGGCGCAGGTTGCGCATCTCGACCACGTTGCCGGACGCGTCGGTGACCGTCGCGGACTCGACGATGGCGGCCAGCGCCTTGCCGCGCAGGATCTCCTGCACGAGGTCGGGGATGTGGTTGTGCGAGAACATGTGGTTCGCGAACTCCTGCGGGTCCTGACCGGACTGCTGGGCGCGACGCACGAGGTGCTGGGAGAGCTCGTTCTGGTCGACGCCGAGCTCCTCCTTCTTCGCGATCTCGTCGAGGATGAACTGCGCGGCGACCGCGTCGCGGACCCGCTTCTCCAGGTCGGCCTCGAACTCGTCGACCGTCTGGCCCTCGTCGTCGAGGTAGGCCTGCATCGACATCCCGGCCATGCCCAGCTGCTGCTCCACGCTCTGGCGGCGGGCGGTGAGCTCCTCGGCCACGACGGACTCGGGAAGGGGCACGTCGACCTTCTCCAGCAGGACCTCGAGCACGGCGTCCCGCGCGGCTGCGGCCTGCTCGAGGCGCTTGCCGTTGCGCAGGCGCTCCCGGACGTCCTCGGTGAGCTCCTCGTAGGTGTCGAACTCCGAGGCCTCCTGGGCGAAGTCGTCGTCGAGCTCGGGCAGCTCCTGCTCCTGCACCTGGCTGACGCGTACGCTCACCTCGACGTCCTCACCGACGAGGTCGCCACCGACGAGCTGGGTCGTGAAGGCCTTGTCCTCGCCCGCGGACAGGCCGAGGAGCGCGTCGTCGAGGCCCTCGATCATCCCGCCGCGGCCCACCTGGTAGCTCATCTGGCTGACCTCGGCACCCTCGACGGGCTCACCGCCCTGGGTGGCGAGCAGGTCGATGACCACGAAGTCGCCGTCGGCGGCGGGGCGCTCGACGTCGGAGAGGGTGCCGAAGCGCTCCCGCAGCGCCGCGACCTGCTCCTCGACGTCGGCGTCGCTGACCTCGAGGTCCTCGACGCTGGCCTCGATGCCGTCGTACTCGGGCAGCTCGATGGTCGGCTTGACGTCGACCTCCGCGGTGAACTCGAGCGTCTCGTTGTCCTCGAACTTGGTGACCTCGATGTCGGGCTGTGCCAAGGGCTGCAGGTCGTTCTCCTGCAGCGCCTCCATGTACTTCTGCGGCACGAGGTCCTGCACGGCCTCCTGGAGCACGGCCTCACGGCCGACCTGCCGGTCGATGATCGAGGCAGGGACCTTGCCGCGGCGGAAGCCGGGGACGTTGATCTGCTGGGCGATCTTCTTGTAGGCCGCGTCGAGGCTCGGCTTGAGCTCCTCGAAGGGCACCTCGACGGTCAGCTTGGCCCTGGTCGGGGTCAAGGTCTCGACGGCGCTCTTCACAGGTGGTCTCCTCGGTGCTCGGGGTGCTCGGGTGGGTGGTGCTGGGACGGTGGTCGGGGCGACAGGACTCGAACCTGCGGTCTCCTGCTCCCAAAGCAGGCGCGCTAGCCACTACGCTACGCCCCGCCAAGAGGCCCGGGCGGCCGGCGCGATCACGCGCGCAGGACGACCGTGGGCTCCTTGGAGCGGATGACGGGAATCGAACCCGCGTAATCAGTTTGGAAGACTGGAGCTCTACCATTGAGCTACATCCGCCGGTCGGGATCGGGCCCGTACACCCCGGGAATCCTCGCACAGCGCCAGGACGGCGCCCAATCGGGTCCGCCGGCCCGGGCCACGCGCCGCCAC
>JBKJPE010000092.1:0-11045 GCA_046595185.1 Nocardioides sp. | reverse complement strand
TGCCCCGTCGTCACGGTGGGGATCCCACCCAGGCGCCGCCGGTAGCGGACCAGGGAGCCGAACTCCTCCAGCGCGCACCACAACCTCTGGTGCGCGGCCCAGGGGAGTGGGCCCGTGGGCCGCACGTTCCCGTCGGGACCGAACTCGTGCCACGCGTCGCCGAAGCCGATCCAGACCGGGGTCCACGTGGACGCGTCGTCCCACGCGCCGCGGCGCTGCCCGACGAGGCGACGTCGCAGCTGGAACTCCATCCGTTCCCCGTCGACGACCACGGGAGCCGTGCGCACCGGCCACAGCCACAGGTCGTCGGTCATCACCCGCAGCTCGACGTCCGCCACCATGCTCGGCTCGACAAGCACCGTCGCGACGAGGTGGCGGGGTTCCATGGATCCACGCTCGCCCGAGCCAGGCCGCGACGTCAAGCCCAGCCCGTCAGGTGACGCGAGTCCACCGCGCGGGCGGCGTAGGCACCACGTGTCCTGCGTGTCACCGCTGCGTACGCACGCACGGCATGGAGCCGCGGCCTAGGGTGGGCCCATGGACCGGCGCATCTTCGGTATCGAGAACGAGTACGGCGTCACGTGCACGTTCAAGGGGCAGCGCCGGCTGAGCCCCGACGAGGTCGCACGCTACCTCTTCCGCAAGGTCGTGAGCTGGGGCCGCTCGTCCAACGTCTTCCTCCGCAACGGCGCCCGGCTCTACCTCGACGTCGGCAGCCACCCCGAGTACGCCACCCCCGAGTGCGACGACATCGTCGACCTGATCACCCACGACAAGGCCGGGGAGCGGGTGCTCGAGGGGCTGCTGCTCGACGCCGAGGACCGGCTGCACGACGAGGGCATCGCGGGCGAGATCTACCTGTTCAAGAACAACACCGACTCCGCCGGCAACTCCTACGGCTGTCACGAGAACTACCTCGTCGGGCGGGCCGGGGAGTTCAGCCGGCTGGCCGACATCCTGATCCCGTTCCTCGTCACGCGCCAGATCGTGGTCGGCGCCGGCAAGATCACGCAGACCCCCCGCGGGGCGTCGTACTCCGTGAGTCAGCGCGCCGAGCACATCTGGGAGGGCGTCTCGAGCGCCACCACCCGCAGCCGCCCGATCATCAACACCCGGGACGAGCCGCACGCCGACGCCGAGAAGTACCGCCGACTGCACGTCATCGTCGGCGACTCCAACATGAGCGAGACGACGACCCTGCTCAAGGTGGCCAGCTGCGACCTGGTGCTGCGGATGATCGAGGAGGGGGTGGTGATGCGCGACCTCACGATGGAGAACCCGATCCGCGCCATCCGGGAGATCTCCAACGACGTCACCGGCCGTCGCAAGGTCCGCCTGGCCAACGGCCGCGAGGCCAGCGCGCTCGACATCCAGCAGGAGTACCTGTCGAAGGCGCGTGACTTCGTCGACCGCCGCGGGATCTCCACCCCGGTGATCGAGCAGGCGCTCGACCTGTGGGAGCGGGGCCTGAAGGCCGTCGAGTCCGACGACCTGGGGCTGGTCGACACCGAGATCGACTGGGTCATCAAGTGGAAGCTGATCGAGACCTACCGCGAGCGGCATGGGTTGCCGCTCAGCCACCCGAGGATCGCCCAGCTGGACCTCGCCTACCACGACATCCACCGCGGGCGCGGGCTCTACTACCTGCTGGAGAAGCGGGGGATGGTGGCCCGGGCGACCACCGACCTGAAGGTCTTCGAGGCCAAGACCGTGCCACCGCAGTCCACCCGGGCCCGGCTCCGGGGCGAGTTCATCCGTACCGCCCAGGAGAAGCGCCGCGACTTCACCGTCGACTGGGTGCACCTCAAGCTCAACGACCAGGCCCAGCGCACCGTGCTGTGCAAGGACCCCTTCCGCGCCTACGACGAGCGGGTGCAGCGGCTGATCGACGGCATGTGAGGCGTCGGCCTGCCGGGGCGCACCGCGGCCGCCACGAGGGGCGCCCCAGGGGCTTCGGCAGCCCCGGTATGGTCTGTCCACGTGTCTTCCACGCCTCGCCTCCTGCGTCCCGGCCACCGCACGGCGGCGATCTCCGCCGCGCTGCTGCTGAGCGCCTCCCTCGCCGCGTGCGGCTCCGACGAGGGCGAGGGCCCGACCGGGTTCGACGCCGTCGACATCTCCGGTGAGGTCGGGACGACGCCGGAGGTGACGTTCGAGAGCGAGATGAGCGTCGACGGCCAGGACACCGAGACCCTGACCGAGGGCGACGGCGCCGAGCTGGCCGCCGGCGACTCGGTGATCGTGAACTACTGGATCGGCAACGGCTTCACCGGCGAGCCGGTCGAGGACTCCTACGACGCGAGGACCACGGGTGCGCTGGTGACCCTGGGCGGCGAGCCGCAGCAGCCCCAGACCGTGGACCAGGTGGCCTCCGCCGCCGCCACCCGGCTGGTCGAGGCCGGCGCCACGGTGGGGTCGCGGATCGCCACCGTGGGCACCGCCCCCGACGTGCTGGGCCTGCCCGGGGTGCCCGAGCTCGGCATCGGCAACCTCGATCCCGTCGTGCTCGTCGTCGACCTCGTCGAGCAGCCCCTCGAGGCGCCCGAGGGCACCACCGTCGACGACGTCCCGGCCTGGGTGCCCGACCTCGTCGAGAGCGACGGCGTGCCGACGGGCTGGGACTTCCAGGGCACACCGGCACCGACGGACGAGCTGCGCAGCTTCACCGCCGTCGAGGGTGACGGTGCCGAGGTGGAGAAGGGCGACCTGCTCGTCGCGGACTACCTCGGCCAGGTCTACGACGGCGACGAGCCCTTCGACGAGAGCTACAGCGCCGACCCGGCCGGCTTCGCGATCGGCGTCGGCCAGGTCATCGAGGGCTGGGACGAGGCGCTGGTCGGCCAGACCGTCGGCAGCCGGGTCGTGCTGGCCGTCCCGCCCGCCCAGGGCTACGGCGAGCAGGGCAGCCCGCAGGCCGGCATCGAGGGCGACGACACGCTCTACTTCGTCGTGGACGTCCTGGGGGCGGCCTGAGCCGGCTGCGAGACTGACGTGGTGACACCCGAGGCGCAGACGGAGGCGAAGTCCGAGCGCCTGCTCAACCTGCTCATCATGCTGCTGGTCCAGCGCAACCTCGTGCCCAAGGCGCGCATCCGCTCGATCCTCTACCCGGGCCTGTCCGACGACGCCTTCGAGCGGAAGTTCGACCGCGACAAGGAGGAGCTGCGCAGCCTCGGCGTGCCGATCGAGGTCGGCGCGATGGACGTCCTCTTCGACGACGAGCCGGGCTACCGGGTGCGGCGCGACGAGTTCGCCCTCCCCGAGATCGACCTCGACCCCGAGGAGGCGGCGGTGGTCGGCCTGGCGGCGAAGGTCTGGGACCACGCCCGCTTCGCGGCGGCCGCCAGCGATGCGGTGCGCAAGCTGACCGCGGCCGGTGTCGACGTCGACACCAGCCGCCTCGACATCGTGCAGCCCCGACTGCGTGCCGACGAGCCGTCCTTCGAGGTGTTCCTGGAGGCCGTGCGCGACCGGGTCCCCGTGCGCTTCGACTACGCGCGGGGCGGCGGCGCGTCGCAGACCCGGCACCTGCAGCCCTGGGGCGTCACCCGCTACGCGGGCCGCTGGTACGTCGTGGGGCAGGACACCGACCGCGACGCCGAGCGCGTGTTCCGGCTTTCCCGGGTGCGTGGTCGTGCCCGGCCGGACGGCCCGCCGGGGTCGTACGACGTGCCGCCCGGCACCGACCTGCGCGAGGTCGCCCGGCGCCTCGCGCCCGCTCCGAGCCACGAGCGCTCGGTGCTCCTGGTGCGGCAGGGTGCCGGTCACACGCTGCGCCGCGACGCCGTCGACGTCGAGCGGGGCGTTGCCGGCCCGGACGGCCGCGACGACTGGGACCGCCTGGTGCTCACCCGCGGCTCGGTCGGCCTGGCCGACGAGGTGCTCGGGCACGGGCCCGCGGCGTACGTCGAGGAACCGGCGGAGCTGCGCGACGCCGTGGTCACGCGGCTGCGGGCCCTGCCCGACCCGGTGGGGGGTCTCCCGTGAGGCCCGCGGCGCGCACGCCCCCGGCCGGCGCCGGGGAGCAGGTCACCCGGCTGCTGACGCTGGTGCCGTTCCTCCACGCCCGCGGCTCGGTCGACCTGGCCTCCGCCGCCGAGCTGCTCGGAGTCTCGAGCGACCAGGTGGTCTCGGACCTCAAGGTGCTGTACATGTGCGGGCTGCCCGGCGGCTACCCCGACGACCTGATCGACGTCGACATCGACGCCCTCGAGGGCGAGGACGGCGACGGCGTGATCCGCGTCGCCAACGCCGACTACCTCGACCGACCGTTGCGGCTGAGCCCCACGGAGGCCTCGGCCGTGATCGTGGCCCTGCGCGCCCTCCGGGCCGGGACGGGGGAGGACACCCGCGCCGTCGTGGACCGCGTCCTGGTCAAGCTGGAGGCCGCGGCCGCCGGGGGCCCCGACCCCGCCGCGGTCGAGACCGGCGCCGACGAGGCCGGGGACGCCCTGTCCCGCCTCGCGGGCGAGCTCGGTGACGCGGCCGCCCGAGGACGTCAGGTACGCCTCCGCTACTGGGTCCCCACCCGCGACGAGGTCTCCGACCGGGTCGTCGACCCGCGCGCCGTGGTCGAGCACGACGGGCACGCCTACCTCGACGCCTACTGCCACAGTGCCGAGGCGCCGCGGCTGTTCCGGCTCGACCGGGTCCAGCACGCCGAGGTGCTCGACACCGCGGTGACCAGCAGCCCCGCCCGGCCCCGTCGCCTGACCCGCTCGTTGCTCGGGACCGCCACCGACACCCCCCGGGTGACCCTGCGTCTGCGGCCCGAGGCCCACTGGGTGACCGAGTACCACCCCGTGGAGGACGTCCGGGCTGCCCCGTACGGGCCCGAGGGCACCGTCGACCTCGAGGTCCCGGTCGCCGACGAGCGGTGGCTGACCCGTCTGCTGCTGCGGCTCGCCCCGCACGCCGAGGTCGTCGGGCCCCCGCCGTACGCCGACGCCCTCGCCCGGGCCGCCGCGGACACCCTGGCGCTCTACGACCAGACGAACGCCGGGCCAACAACGCGCTGACGGCGTGGTTCGGGTGCTCCGGTGACCGGGAGCGGCGTACGCTGACCCTGTCCGCCGTCCAAGCCCCGGTCGCACGACCGGGCCGTCTGTGAGGTCG
Organism: Nocardioides sp.; assembly: GCA_046595185.1. Classification (GTDB taxonomy): domain Bacteria; phylum Actinomycetota; class Actinomycetes; order Propionibacteriales; family Nocardioidaceae; genus Nocardioides. The sequence continues at coordinate 5,930 of JBKJPE010000092.1, read as the reverse complement.
TCATGATCAATCCCATGCTGGGGATGCCCCAGGGCGCCGAGTGGTTCATCATCCTTGCGATCGTGATCCTGGTCTTCGGTGCCGCCAAGTTGCCCGACCTCGCCCGCAGCACTGGTCAGGCGCTGAAGATCTTCAAGTCCGAGACCAAGGGCCTGATCGACGACGACAAGGACAAGGACAAGCAGAAGTCCACCAAGGGCACCGACGTGACCGTCGCGGGCGAGCTGCCCCCGGCCACCGGCGAGGCGACCACCGCTGATGCGGCGACCGGTGAGACGGTGTCCGACACGTCGACCACCTCCACCGAGCGCCACCCCGGCTGACCCTGCCGCTCCCCGTGTCGATCACCGGCGTCGCCCGCATCTTCGTCGGTCGCCCCGTCCACCCCGTGGGCGACGACGGCCGGATGGCCCTGTCGGACCACCTCCGCGAGCTGCGGGCACGCATCCTGAAGGTCGCGCTGATCCTGCTGGTGGGCCTGCTCGTGTCGCTGCTGTTCTTCCAGCAGGTCTACGACGTGGTCTACGGTCCGCTGCAGGACGCCCGGGCGAACCTGCCCGAGGACAGCGGGCTGGACACCACCCAGGGCCCGGCCGGCGGGCTGATGCTCTACCTCAAGCTGTGCGGCTTCGCCTCCGTGGTGGCCACCAGCCCCCTGTGGCTCTACCAGCTGTGGGCGTTCATCGTCCCGGGGCTCCACGCCCGGGAGAAGAAGTGGACGCGGGTCTTCGCCGCGATCGCCGGCCCGCTCTTCCTCGCCGGGGTCGCGCTCGGCTACCTGACCCTGGCCAAGGGGCTCGAGATCCTGATCGGCCTGAACCCGCCGGGCCTGACCAACCTGGTCGAGTTCAACGAGTACCTGCAGTTCTTCAGCCGGACGTTGCTGGTGTTCGGCATCTCCTTCGAGATCCCGCTCTTCGTGGTCCTGCTGAACCTGGCCGGGGTGATCTCGGGCAAGGCGTTGGCGGCCTACCGGCCGTGGATCATCGTGGGCACGTTCGTCTTCGCCGCCATCGCCACACCGTCGGCGGACCCGTTCACCATGACGATCATGGCCATGCCGATGGTCGTGCTGTTCCTGGTCTCCGAGGTCATCGCCCGCTACAACGACAAGCGGCGGGCCAGGCGGCGCGAGGCCCTGGTCCTGGCCGCCGAGGCGTGAGCGCCGTCGGGTCGGGCGCACCCGTCCTGGTCGAGGTCGACCCCTTCGACCTGCCCGAGTGGCTCGGCGAGGCCGACGTCGTGTGGTCCGGCGGCTCGGGCCTGCGGACCGCCCACCTCGTCGAGGGGACCCTGGCCGGGGGACCCGGCCAGCAGACGCCCTGTGACCTGCTGGCCGTCGACGAGGCCTACCCCGCGGTCGTCGCCACCGACGACACCCGGGTGCGCGCGCACCGCGCCTGGCGCCACGGGCAGGTCCTGGTGGTGCTCCACGGCGAGCGGGTGACCCTGGCCGCGCCCGGCACCCGCTGGACCTCCGAGGGCGTCCTGGACGCGGTCTCCCGGCTGGCCCGCGCGGTGGGGGCGTCCGCGGAGCACTTCGCGGTGCACCTGCGCATCGGCGACGACCGGTAGTCGTCCGGGGGTGACCGACCCCCTCGGTAGGGTCGTGGCGTGGTTGCCCCCAAGCGTGAGGTCGCGCTGATCACCAACCCGCCCGCCGGCCGGGGCCGCTCGGCCGGCGCCCGCGACGCCGTGGTCAACCGGTTGCGCTCCCGCGGGCTGCGGGTGCGCAGCCTCGAGGGCGTCGACCGGACCACCTCCTCCGACCTGGCCTCCCAGGTCGTCGCCGACGGCGTCGACGCGCTGGTCGTCTGCGGCGGCGACGGGATGGTCAACGTCGGCCTCCAGGCCGTCGCCGCGACCGGCACGCCGCTGGGCATCGTCCCCACCGGGACCGGCAACGACACCGCGCGCTGCCTCGGGATCCCCCGGGACGACCCGGTGGCGGCGGCCGACGTCGTGGCCCGGGGCTCGATCCGCATCGTCGACCTCGCGGTGACCGGTGGCCGCTACTACGCCACGGTGCTCGCCGCCGGGTTCGACGCCCTGGTCAACGAGCGGGCCAACCGGATGCACTGGCCCCGGGGCCAGGCCCGCTACCACCTCGCGACGCTCGCCGAGCTGCGGGCCTTCGCGCCCCGGGACTACACCCTCGACCTCGACGGTCGGGTGGTCCGTACCGACGCCACGCTCGTCGCCGTCGGCAACGGGCCGTCCTTCGGCGGCGGCCTGCGGATCGCCGAGGGCGCCCGGCTGGACGACGGGATGCTGGACGTGGTCGTGATCGCCCCGATGCGCCGCGCCGACCTGGTCCGGGTCTACCCGAGGCTGCTCGACGGCACCCACACCAGCGTGCCGGAGTATCAGCACCACCGTGTCCGACGCGTGACGGTCGCCGCCCCCGGCATCGTCGCCTACGCCGACGGGGAGCGGTTCGGACCGCTGCCCCTCACCATCGAGGCCGCCCCGGGGGCGCTGGCGGTCCTGGCCCCCGGAGGTGCCGCATGACCACGCCGGCCGAGCGCTACGCGTCCTACCGCGCGGAGCGCCAGCACCCCGTCCTCCGCGACTTCGCCGCGCACTACGACTTCGAGCTGGACGACTTCCAGCTGCGGGCCTGCCGCGCGATCGAGGACGGCCGCGGCGTGCTCGTCGCGGCGCCCACGGGCTCGGGGAAGACCATCGTCGGCGAGTTCGGGGTGCACCTGGCCCTGCAGACGGGCCGCAAGACGTTCTACACCACCCCGATCAAGGCGCTGTCGAACCAGAAGTACCACGACCTCGTGGCCCGCTACGGCTCCGAGAACGTCGGCCTGCTGACCGGCGACGACGTCGTGAACGGCGACGCCCCGGTGGTCGTGATGACGACCGAGGTGCTGCGCAACATGCTGTACGCAGGCTCCAGCACGCTGATCGGTCTCGGGTTCGTGGTGATGGACGAGGTGCACTACCTCGCCGACCGCTCCCGCGGCGCGGTGTGGGAGGAGGTCATCATCCACCTGCCCGAGTCGGTCAGCGTGATCTCGCTGTCCGCGACCGTCTCGAACGCCGAGGAGTTCGGCGAGTGGCTGGCCACCGTGCGCGGCGAGACCAAGACCATCGTGGAGGAGCGCCGCCCGGTCCCGCTCTACCAGCACGTCCTGGTCGGCCGCCGGCTGCTCGACCTCTTCGCCTCCTCCGACGTCGACGCCTCGGCGGGGTTCGTCCAGGAGGGCGCGCCGGTCAACGACGAGCTGGTCAAGCTCGCGCGCGACGACTGGGCGGCCACCCGGATCAAGGACCGCCGCGCCCCCAAGAAGGGCCGTGGCAAGACGCCCCGGCCCTCCGGTGGTGGCGGGGCCGGCCAGGGGGGCGGCCAGGGCAACGGCCGGCGGGTGTGGATCCCGAGCCGGGTGGACGTCCTGACGGCCCTGGATCGTGAGGGCCTGTTGCCGGCCATCACGTTCATCTTCAGCCGCGCGGGGTGCGCCGCGGCGGTCCAGCAGTGCCTGGACGCCAACGTGCGGTTGACCACCCCGGCCGAGCGCGAGGAGATCCGTACCTTCGTCGAGGCGTCCTGCCGGGACCTGCCCGCCGACGACCTGCAGGTGCTGGGCTACCACGAGTTCCTCGACGGGCTGGTCCGTGGCGTGGCCGCGCACCACGCCGGCATGCTGCCGGCCTTCAAGCACGTCGTGGAGGAGCTCTACCTGCGTGGCCTCTGCAAGGCGGTCTTCGCCACCGAGACCCTGGCGCTGGGGGTCAACATGCCAGCCCGCACCGTGGTCATCGAGAAGCTGAGCAAGTGGAACGGCGAGACCCACGCCGACATCACGCCGGGGGAGTACACCCAGCTCACCGGTCGCGCCGGGAGGCGCGGGCTGGACGTCGAGGGTCACGGGGTCGTGCTCTGGCAGCCGGGGATGAACCCCCGCGAGGTCGCCGGGCTGGCCTCCACCCGTACCTACCCGCTCCGGTCCTCGTTCCGGCCGTCCTACAACATGGCGGTCAACCTGGTGCACCAGTTCGGCCGCACCCGCTCACGTGAGCTGCTCGAGCAGTCCTTCGCGCAGTTCCAGGCCGACAAGGCCGTCGTGGGCCTCGCGCGCCAGCTGCGCAAGGCCGAGGACGCGATGGAGGGTTACGCCGAGGCGGCGGCCTGCCACCTCGGCGACTTCATGGAGTACGCCTCCCTGCGCCGCCAGGTCAACGAGGTCGAGAAGGACGCCGGCCGGACCCGACGCGCCGACCGCCGCGACCTGGCGCTCGGGTCCCTGCAGAGGCTGCGCACGGGGGACGTGATCGAGGTGCCCGGGGGCAAGTTCGCCGGCACCGCCCTGGTGCTCGACCCGGGCTGGGAGCCCGACAACCCGCGGCCCTACGTCCTGACGCAGCAGCGCCAGGCACGCCGGCTCGGGCCGATGGACTTCCCCGAACCGGTCGAGGCGCTGGCCCGGATGCGGGTGCCGAAGAGCTTCAACGGGCGCAACCCCCAGCAGCGGCGCGACCTCGCCGAGGCGCTGCGCACCCGGGCGGCCGACATCCCGCCTCCGCACCTGCGCGCCTCCGCGCGCGTAGACGGGCGGGACGGGACGGGCTCGGGCCCGGACCACTCCACCGCGGCCCGGGTCTCGGACCTGCGGGCCCGGATGAAGGCGCACCCCTGCCACGGGTGCAGCGACCGCGAGGACCACGCCCGGTGGGCCGAGCGGCACGTCAAGCTCGAGCGCGACTCGGCCACCCTGCGTCGCCGCGTGGAGAACCGGACCAACACCGTGGCTCGTCAGTTCGACCGGGTCTGCGAGGTGCTGACCGCGCTGGGCTACCTCGAGGGTGACCAGGTGACCACCGAGGGGGCGCGGCTGCGCCGGCTGTACTCCGAGATGGACCTGGTGGCGGCCGAGTCCTTGCGCCAGGGCCTGTGGGACGGTCTCACCTCGTCCGGCCTTGCCGCGGCCCTGTCAGTGCTGGTCTTCGAGGCCCGGCGGCCCGACGACGCCCGCTCCCCGCGGGTGCCCGGCGGCAGCACCGGGGTGGCCATCGACGCGATGATGCGGCTGTGGGGCGACCTCGACGGCCTCGAGAAGCAGCACCACCTCGACTTCCTGCGCCGGCCGGACCCGGGCTTCGCGTGGTCGGCCTTCCGCTGGGCCGAGGGCGACGACCTCGACGACGTGCTCGGCACCACGGACCTCACGGCCGGCGACTTCGTGCGCTGGATGAAGCAGCTGGTCGACCTCGCCGGGCAGGTCGCCACCGCCGCCGGCCCCGGACCGCTGCGCGACACCGCCCGCGCCACGGTGAGGCAGCTCAAGCGCGGCGTGGTGGCCTACTCGGGGCTCGCGGAGTAGCGGCGCGTCGGGGAGCAGGACCGGCGGTCGAGGAGCGAGCGGCAACTCGGCGCCGGTGGTCGAGGAGCGAGCGCAGCGCGGCCCGGTGGTCGAGGAGCGAGCGCCAGCGCGGCCCGGTGGTCGAGGAGCGAGCGCCAGCGAGCGTCTCGAGACCCCCGGCTCCCGGTCACCGGGTCTCGAGGGTCGGGCCTTGCGGCCCTCCCACCTCGACCAACGAGTTGCCCCCGGTGGTCGAGGAGCGAGCGCCAGCGAGCGTCTCGAGACCCCCGGACATCGGTCACCGGGTCTCGAGGGTCGGGCCTGGCGGCCCTCCCACCTCGACCAACGAGCTGGCCCCGGTGGTCGAGGAGCGAGCGCCGGCGAGCGTCTCGAGACCCCCGGCTCCCGGTCGCCGGGTCTCGAGGGTCGGGCCTGGCGGCCCTCCCACCTCGACCAACGAGCTGCCCCCGGTGGTCGAGGAGCGAGCGCCGGCGAGCGTCTCGAGACCTAATCCACAGCCTGGACCACCCATCTGGTCACCGAACACACGTTCGAGTACACTAGATGCATGACCGCCCCCCGATCCGACACCGAGTTCGTGGACTGGGTCCACCAACC
>JBKJPE010000217.1:0-3232 GCA_046595185.1 Nocardioides sp. | reverse complement strand
GTCGACACGCTGCGGCGCATCGAGCTGCTGCGCGAGCTGCGGATGGGCGAGTACGACGTGCTGGTCGGCATCAACCTGCTCCGCGAGGGCCTCGACCTGCCCGAGGTGTCGCTGGTGTCGATCCTGGACGCCGACAAGGAGGGCTTCCTGCGCTCCGACAAGTCGCTGATCCAGACGATCGGGCGCGCGGCCCGCAACGTGTCGGGCCAGGTCCACATGTACGCCGACAAGATCACGCCGTCCATGGAGAAGGCGATCGACGAGACCAACCGGCGTCGCGACAAGCAGATCGCCTACAACACCGCCGCCGGGGTCGACCCGCAGCCGCTGCGCAAGAAGATCGCCGACATCACCGAGATGCTGTCGCGCGAGGGCGAGGACACAGAGGCGCTGCTGGCGACCTGGGCCGGCACGGCGGCCAAGGGCCGGGCCGGCGGGGTCAAGGCCAGGCAGCCGGTACCCGCGCTGTCGGCCGAGGCGTCCGGGAGGCAGGCCAAGGACCTCGCCGGCATGCCCAGCGCCGACCTGGCCCAGCTGATCCAGGACCTCACCGACCAGATGCGGCTGCCGAGCTGCAGTTCGAGGTCGCGGCACGGATGCGCGACGAGATCTCGGACCTCAAGAAGGAGCTCCGCCAGATGATGGAGGCGACCAAGTGAGCGGCGCCGCCGAGCGAGGAACGAGCGCGAGCGTCGGCCGCGAGCGAAGGAGCGGCGCGAGCGCCGGCGCGGGTGGGCGGTGAGCGGGGGGACCGTGCCCGCGCCGACGGCCGCCCCGCCCCTGCGTACCGCGCTCGCGGTCTGGTCCGTCGGGCTGCTGATCTACCTGCTCGCGGTCTTCCACCGCTCCTCCCTGGCGGTGGCGGGTCTCGACGCCACCGAGCGGTTCGACATCTCCGCCTCGCAGCTGGCCACCTTCACCATGCTGCAGCTCCTCGTCTACGCCTCGATGCAGATCCCGACCGGGTTGCTGGTCGACCGCTTCGGGCCGCGCCGGGTGCTGCTGTCCGGGGTGCTGCTGCTGTCCGCCGCCCAGGCCGCCTTCGGGTTGGCCGACACCTACGCGCTGGCGCTGGCGGCACGGTTCTTCGTGGGCCTGGGTGACGCGCTGACCTTCGTGTGCGTGCTGCGCCTGGTCGCGAGCTGGTTCTCGCCCCGGCGGATCCCGCTGGTCACCCAGCTGACCGGACCGCTGGGCCAGCTCGGCGCCATCGGTGCCGCACTGCCGATGACCTGGGCCCTCGGCACGGTCGGCTGGACGACCGCCTACCTGGCCACCGCCTCCCTCGGCCTGGTGCTGGGCGCCGTGGGCCTGGTCGTCCTGCGCGACAACCCGTCGCGGCGCAGCCTGAGCGGGGCCGCGCTGTCCCTCTCGGCGGTCCGCCGCAGCCTGGCCGCGTCGTGGGCGCACCCGGGCACCCGGCTCGGCTTCTGGATCCACTTCACCACCCAGTTCAGCTCCACCATGCTGGCCCTGCTCTGGGGATACCCCTTCCTGGTGCGCGGCGAGGGGCGTACGCCCACCGAGGCCGGTGCGCTGCTGACGGTGATGGTGCTGGCCCTGGCCGCGGCGGGACCCCTGGTCGGGTGGGTCGTGGGCAGGCACCCGTGGCACCGCTCCACGCTGGTGATCAGCATCGTGGTGAGCATCGTCGCGGTGTGGACCGTGGTGCTGCTCTGGCCCGGGGAGGCTCCGCTGTGGGTGCTGGTGGTGCTGGTCGTCGTGGCCGGCATCGGCGGCCCCGGCTCGATGGTCGGCTTCGACCTCGGCCGGACCTCCAACCCGGCCGACCGGCTGGCCAGCGCCACGGGGATGATCAACGTCGGGGGCTTCCTGGCCAGCCTGCTGCTCGTCGTGGCGATCGGCCTGGTCCTGGACTGGCGCACCCCGGGCGCGAGCACCGCCTACACGCCGGAGGCGTTCCGCTGGGCGATGAGCACCCAGTACCTCCTGTGGGCCGTCGGGCTGACGCAGATCCTGCGTTACCGGGCCAAGGCCCGCCGGGTCATCGACCGCGACGCGCTCTACGCCCACCTACGGTCCTGAGGGCCGCTCCCCGGGGCGGCGGAGATAGCGGGCCAGCAGCGGCAGGACCGCCAGGATGAGGAGCAGCCGCAGCAGCTGCACGGCCATCACATAGGTGGCGTCCGCCCCGCTGTCGGTGGCGATGGCCAGCACCGCGAAGAGACCGCCCGGGGTGGTCGCGAGGTACGCGGTGAGCGGGTCGACCGGGGTGAGACTGCTGAGCACGACCCCGAGCCCGGCGGTGCCGACCACCACGGCCGCGACCAGGGCCAGCACCGCGGGCAGCATCCGGGCGATGCTGCACAGGCTTCCACGCGTGAAGCGGAGGCCGACCTGGACGCCGATCAGGGCGAAGGCCAGCCACTCCAGCGCGGTCGGCACCGAGACCGGGCCCAGCCAGCCGCCCGCGGCGAGCACCGACGACACCAGCAGCGGACCGAGCAGGCTCATCGTGCTGACCGGCACGAGGCGGGCCAGCAGCAGGCCGACGGAGAGGCTGACCACGACGAACGCGAGGTCGGCCGGCAGCCCGGTGTCGGCCTCCTCCACCACACCGCCCCCGGACGCCGGGTGGAAGGCGAACGAGGTGGCGACAGGCATCGTCAGCAGCACCACGAGGACGCGCAGGTACTGCACCACGGTCACCACCCGGTCGTCCGCCCCGAGGTCGTGCGCCACCGCCACCACCCCGGAGGCCCCGCCGGCGACGAGGCTGAAGACCCCGGTGGTCGGGGAGACGTCGCGACGCAGTGCGAGCACCCGCCCGGCCCCGGTGCTGAGCACCAGCGTGGCCACCACGACCAGCACCACGGGGACGGCCTCACTGCCCAGGCGCCGCAGCGTGGCCAGGTCGACGAGGGCACCGACGGTGATGCCCACCAGGCCCTGCGCGACCCGCATGGCCCGGTCCGGCAGGGCCAGCAGGGTCGGCGACGTCAGCGCGTGGGCCATCGCGCCCACGACGGCGGCGAAGAGCACCGGTGACGGGACCTGGAGGGCGGCGAGCACCGCGCTCAGCACCGCGGTCACGACCAGCAGGAGGCCGGCCGCGTGGAGCGAGGTGCGGGGGGTGGTCGACATCACCGCCCAGCCTAAGGACCGGCGCATCACCGCGGGATGACCGAGGCCAGGGACCGCGCGCGCACCCTCGGCCAGGTCACGCCGAGCACCGCCGTGAGCACCAGCAGGCCCTGCCACCAGCTCGTCC
>JBKJPE010000004.1:0-6168 GCA_046595185.1 Nocardioides sp. | reverse complement strand
CGCCAGCACGGAGAAGGCCTACTCCACCGACGCCAACATCTGGGGCGCCACCCACGAGGCCAAGACGCTGGAGCACCTCAACGAGAGCCTCGAGATCGTCGAGCCGATCATGGGCGTGGCCTTCTGGGACGAGTCGGTCTCGATCGCCACCGAGGACGTCACCGTACGGTTCGAGCAGGGTCGCCCGGTCGCCATCAACGGCAACGACTTCGGCGGGGACCCGGTCGCCCTGGTCGACGAGGCCAACAAGGCCGCAGGACGCCACGGTCTCGGCATGTCCGACCAGATCGAGAACCGCATCATCGAGGCCGTGACGCCCGCCGATCTCGTTGGCCTTCAGCACCAGCTGTACGGCGTCGTCGGAGGAGGCGCCGTTGATCGCGACCGGACGTCCCTGGTCGAAGCGGATCGTGACGTCCTCGGTCTCGATCGGCACTGACGGATCCCAGAACTTCACCCCCATGATCGGCTCGATCGTCTCCAGGGACACGTCGAGCTGCTCGAGGGTCTTGGCCTCGTGGGTGGCGCCCCAGATGTTGGCGTCGGTGGAGTAGGCCTTCTCCTTGCTGTCGCGGTAGGGCAGGTCGCGCTCGGTGAGCCACTGGCTCATCTCGTCGCGGCCACCGAGCTCGTGCACGAAGTCGGCGTCGAGCCACGGCTTGTAGATGCGCAGCTCCGGGTTGGCGAGCAGGCCGTAGCGGTAGAACCGCTCGATGTCGTTGCCCTTGAAGGTCGAGCCGTCGCCCCAGATGTCGACGCCGTCCTCGTGCATGGCGCGGACCAGCATCGTGCCGGTGACGGCCCGCCCCAGCGGCGTGGTGTTGAAGTAGGCGCGGCCACCGGAGCGGATGTGGAACGCGCCGCAGGCCAGCGCGGCCAGGCCCTCCTCGACCAGCTGGGTGCGGCAGTCGACCGCACGGGCGATCTCGGCGCCGTAGAGCAGGGCGCGGTCGGGCACCCCGGAGATGTCGGGCTCGTCGTACTGGCCGATGTCGGCGGTGTAGGTGCACGGGACGGCACCCTTGTCGCGCATCCAGGCCACGGCGACCGAGGTGTCGAGGCCTCCGGAGAACGCGATCCCGACGCGCTTGCCGGTCGGGAGGGAGGTCAGAACCTTGCTCACTGCGTTGCCGTCCTTTGCTGGGTGGGGGGGTGGGTCGGTGCCCGGTCGAGCCGGGTCGCCCGGGACCGGTGGGGCTCGGGCGGGGTGTGGAGCGGATCGGTGGGGTCGGGGTGGGCCAGGTCGAGGAACCGCCGGGCCAGCTCGTCGCCGCCCTGCGGGTCGCGGCCGATGACCAGCACGGTGTCGTCGCCGGCGATCGTGCCGAGGACCTCGGGCAGCTCCGCGCGGTCGAAGGCGGAGGCCAGGAACTGCGCGGCTCCCGGCGGGGTGCGCAGGACCACCAGGTTGGCGCTGGCCTCCGCGCTGACCAGCAGCTCGCCGCACAGGCGGGCCAGGCGGGTCGCGGACGCCGCCGACTCGGCCGGCAGCGACGGCCGACGGTCCCCACCCTCGGCGGGCACGGCGTAGACCAGCGCGCCGACGGGGGTGCGGACCTTGAGCGCGTCCAGCTCGACCAGGTCGCGCGACAGCGTCGCCTGGGTGACGTGGACGCCGGACTCCGCCAGCAGCGCGGCCAGGTCGGCCTGGGAGCGCACCTCGTGGTGGGTGACCAGGTCGATGATCCGCTGGTGGCGGGCGTTCTTGGTGGTGGGACGCAGGACGGACTCCGTCATGTCGCCACCGCCACGGGTACGCCGTGCCGCGCGGGGGCCGCCAGGCCCGAGCGCGTCACCAGCCAGGCCAGCACGGCCTTCTGGGCGTGCCGGCGGTTCTCCGCCTCCTCCCAGACCAGGCTGCGCGGCCCGTCGAGCACGTCGGCGTCGATCTCCTTGCCGCGGTAGGCCGGCAGGCAGTGCAGCACCACGGCCCGCCCGGCGGCGTGCGCGAGCAGATCGGCGGTGAGGCGGTGGCCGGCGAAGACCTTCTCGCGGGCGACGCCCTCGGACTCCCGACCCATGGAGACCCAGGTGTCGGTGACGACCACGTCGGCGCCGGTGACCGCGTCGACGGGGTCCGGCACGGAGGCGACGCTGCCGCCCGTACGCCCCGCGATCGCACCGGCCCGGGCGGACATCGCCTCGGTCGGCCGGTAGCCGGTCGGGGCGCTGACGCGGACGTGCATGCCGGCGGTGGCGCCGGCGAGGAGCCAGGAGCTGCCCATGTTGCACGCCCCGTCGCCGACGAACGCCACCGTCAGCCCGGCGAGGGTGCCGAACCGCTCGCGCACGGTGAGCAGGTCGGCGACCAGCTGGCAGGGGTGGAACTCATCGGTGAGCGCGTTGACGACGGGGACGCCCGCGTGGTCGGCCATCGCGACCAGGTCGGCCTGGGCGAAGGTGCGCCACACGACGGCGGTGACCTGCCGACCGAGCACGCGGGCGACGTCCGGCACGGACTCCCGCCGCCCGATGGCGGCCAGCGCGCCGTCGATCAGCATCGGGTGGCCGCCGAGCTCGGCGATCCCGGCGCCGAACGAGACCTGGGTGCGCAGGGTCGGCTTGTCGAAGACCATCGCGACCGAGCGTGGGCCGGCCAGGGGCTTCACGTCGTAGGGCGCCGCCTTGAGCGTCGCCGCGAGGTCGAGGACCTCGGCCTGCTCGGCCGGGTCGAGGTCGTCGTCGGCGAGCAGGTGGCGCAGGCCGGGGGCGGGGTCGCCCGGGGACCCGGTCACGCCTGCGCCCCGTCGAGGATGGCCGGCCAGGCGGCCACGAAGGCGTCGGCGTCGGCGTCGGTGAGCACCAGCGGCGGGGCCAGGCGGACCCGGTCGGGCGTGGTGGCGTTCACGATGAAGCCGCGCTCCTGGGCCGCGGTCACGACGTCGGGGGCCTTGTCGCTGGTCAGCGAGATGCCGATCAGGAGGCCCTCGCCGCGGACCTCGGCCACGCGGGCCTCGGCGCCCAGCCCCTCCCGCAGGCGCCGGCCGACCCGGTCGGCGTGGGCGAGCAGGCCCTCGGACCCGATCGTGGCGATCACGGCGAGCGCGGCGGCGCAGGCCACCGGGTTGCCCCCGAAGGTGGTGCCGTGGTTGCCGGGGCGGAGCAGGGCCGCCGTCGCACCGGTGGCCACGCAGGCCCCGATCGGGAACCCGCCGGCGAGCCCCTTGGCCAGGGTCACCAGATCGGGGCGCACGTGCGGGTCGCCACCGATGGCGGGCAGGTGGTGGGCGAACCACGCGCCGGGTCGGCCCATGCCGGACTGGATCTCGTCGAGCCACAGCAGCGCACCGTGCTGCTCGGTCAGCGCGCGGGCGTGGGCGAGGTAGCCCTCGGGAGCCACGTTGACGCCGGCCTCGCCCTGGATCGGCTCGAGCAGCACCGCCGCGGTCTCCTCGCAGACGGCCGCGTCGAGGGCGGCGGTGTCGCCGTACGGCACGAAGGTGACGTGGCCCGGCAGCGGCTCGAACGGCTCCCGGTAGGCCGCCTTGCTGGTGAGCGCCAGGGCTCCCATCGTGCGACCGTGGAAGCCGTTCTCGGCCACGACGACGTGCGTGCGGCCCGTACGTCGGGTGATCTTGAAGGCGGCCTCGACGGCCTCGGCGCCGGAGTTCCCCAGGAAGACCCGACCGTCGCCGGCGTCGAGCAGCCGCAGGAGGGTCTCGGCCAGCTCGACCTGGGGGCCGGTGGTGAAGAAGTTGGAGACGTGACCCAGCGTGCTCATCTGGTCGTGGACCGCCCCCACCAGGGCCGGGTGGGCATGGCCGAGCGCGTTGACGGCGATGCCGCCGAGCAGGTCGACGTACTCCCGCCCGTCGGCGTCCCAGACGTGGGCGCCCTCGCCGCGCACCAGCGTCAACCTCGGCGGACCGAAGGTGTTCATCACCGCGTCGGTGTAGCGCGCGGTGAGGTCCTCGGTGGGTAGCGGCGGGGTCTGCGTCATCACGCTTCCTTCGGCTGGGGCGCGTGGCGGGCCTTGCGGTACTTCGTCTCGACGCCGGGCAGCACCTGGGTGCCCACGCCCTCGTCGGTGAAGAGCTCCAGCAGCACCGCGTGCGGCTCGCGACCGTCGACGACGGTGGCGCGCGGGACGCCGTCCCGCACGGCGAGGTGGCAGGCCGCCATCTTGGGCACCATCCCGCTGGCCAGCGTGGGCAGCAGGTCGTGCAGGCTCTCGGGGCTGATCTCGTAGATGAGGTCGTCGCTCGCGGGCCAGTCGCGGAAGAGGCCCTCCACGTCGGTGAGGACGAGGAGCTTCTCGGCGCCCAGAGCGACGGCCAGCGCAGCCGCGGCGGTGTCGGCGTTGACGTTGTGGACCTGGCCGTCGACGTCGGGGGCGACCGAGGAGACGACCGGGATGCGGCCGGCCTCGATGAGGTCCTGCACGGCCTCGGGGCGTACCGAGGCGACCTCGCCGACCAGGCCGAGATCGACCTCCTCGCCGTCGACCACGGTGTTGGTGGCCTCCGCGGTGAACAGCCCGGCGTCCTCGCCGGAGAGGCCGACCGCCAGCGGGCCGTGCTCGTTGATCAGCCCGACCAGCTCGCGCTGGACCTGACCGACCAGCACCATCCGGACCACGTCCATCGCCTCCGGGGTCGTCACCCGCAGACCGCCGCGGAACTCCGACTGGATGCCCAGCCGGTCGAGCATGGAGGAGATCTGGGGGCCGCCGCCGTGCACGACGACGGGCCGGAAGCCGGCGAAGCGCAGGAAGGCGATGTCCTCGGCGAAGGCGCGCTTGAGGACGTCGTCGGTCATCGCGTTGCCGCCGTACTTCACCACCACGACCTTGCCGTGGTAGCGCTTGAGCCACGGCAGAGCCGCGGCCAGCGTGGCGGCCTTGTCGGGGTCGGCCGGCTGGACCTCGGAGAGCACCGGGGACCCGGGCTCCGGGAGCGGGTCGGGCCGGCCGGGCTGCTCGTTCGACGTGGGTGCGCTCATGAGGAGTAGGCGCTGTTCTCGTGGACGTAGGCGTGGGTCAGGTCGTTGGTCCAGACCGTGGCCCGCTCGTCGCCGGACTTCAGGTCGATCGTCACCGTGACGTCGCGGGGCTCGAGGTCGACCTCGGCGGGGTCGGCGGCCGGGGAGCTCTCACGACAGACCCAGACGCCGTTCATCGCCACGTCGAGGTCGCCGGGGTCGAAGGTGGCCGTGGTGGTGCCGATGCTGGCCAGCACGCGTCCCCAGTTGGGGTCCTTGCCGAAGACGGCGGCCTTGAAGAGGTTGGAGCGGGCCACGCTGCGCCCGACCTCCACGGCCTCGTCCTCGCTGACCGCGCCCAGGGTGGTGATGGCGATCTCGTGCTCGGAGCCCTCGGCGTCCTTGAGCAGCTGCAGGGCCAGGTCGGTGCAGGCCTGGGTGAGCGCCTCGGTGAGGTCCGGCAGGGCCGGGGTGATGCCGCTGGCACCGCTGGCCAGCACGGTCACGGTGTCGTTGGTCGACATGCAGCCGTCGGAGTCGAGGCGGTCGAAGCTGACCCGTGTCGCGGCGCGCAGCGCCTCGTCGAGGTCGGCCGCGGGCACCACCGCGTCGGTGGTGAGCACCACGAGCATCGTGGCCAGCTGCGGGGCGAGCATGCCCGCGCCCTTGGCCATCCCGCCGATCGACCAGCCGGCGCCCTCCACGACCACCTGCTTGCTGAGGGAGTCGGTGGTCATGATGGCGTGCGCGGCGTCGTCACCGCCCTGCGGGTCGAGCGCGTCGTACGCCGCGTCGGCCCCGGCCAGCACCACCGCGCGGTCGTTGGTCAGCCCGATCAGGCCGGTGGAGCAGACCACCACGTCGCCGGCGCCGGTGCCGGTGTGCCCAGCGACCCGCTCGGCGACGGCGTGGGTGGTCGCGAAGCCCTCGCGGCCGGTGTAGCAGTTCGCGCCACCGGAGTTCAGGAACACCGCCCGGACGACGCCGTCCTTGACGACCTCCTGGCTCCAGAGCACCGGGTTGGCCTTGCAGCGGTTGGCGGTGAAGACGCTGGCGGAGTCGTAGGTGGGTCCGTCGTTGACCACGAGGGCGACGTCGCGCGCACCGGTGCTCTTCAGGCCGGCGGCCACGCCGGCCGCCCGGAACCCGGCGGGGTGGGTGACGCTCACGGGTGCTCCCCCTCGGTGGGCTCGCGGTCGGGCCGATCGCGGTCGGGCCGATCGCGGTCGGGCCGATCGCGGTCGGGCC
>JBKJPE010000198.1:0-10138 GCA_046595185.1 Nocardioides sp. | reverse complement strand
GGCCAGCAGCTGGTCGGCCACGTCGGCGTCGAGCGAGCCCTTGGCACCCGAGGCGCCGGCCAGCTTGGTCGCCTCGTTGACGAGCACGTGCAGCTGCGGGTACTTCTCGAAGTGCGGCGGCTTGAAGTAGTCGGTCCACAGCACCCACAGGTGGTGCTTGACCAGCTCGGCGCGCTGCTCCTTGATCAGGACGGCGCGGGTGCGGAAGTCGGGGTCGTCGTTCTCGGCGACCTTGGCGATGATGCCCTTGATCGACTCGGCCTCGATGCGGGCCTGGGCGGGGTCGTAGACGCCGCAGGGCAGGTCGCAGTGGGCCGAGACCTCGATGGTGGGGGCGAAGTGCTTCGCGAGCATGCGGGTCCTCTCAGGGGTGCGTCAGGTGGTCCGTGCCCTGCGAGACTACTGCGCGTGTCGGGTGACCGGGGTGGGGTGTGGGGGTCGCGGTCCCGCTCCGCACGGACACCTCGTCGTGACGCCCTCTGGGGGGTGGCCCTGGTCCGCGGTCGGTCGATGGCCCCGTCGCTCTCGCCGGGCGACCGGCTGCTCGTGCGCTACGGGGTCGTGCCCGTACCCGGCGACGTCGTCGTCGCGCGCTTCCCGGACGGGACGGTCGTGGTCAAGCGCGCTGCGGACAGGCGTACGACACGGGCCGGCGGCCCGGGGTGGTGGTTGCTCAGCGACGACCCGGACGCAGGGGTCGACTCCCGCCACCGGGGCCCCGTGGCGGCCGACGACGTGCTCGGCGTGGTGCGGGCACGGCTGTGGCCCCGGCCCGGTCGCGTGTGACGGACCTCGGTGCGCCCGGTCGTCCACGCCGACCGCGAGCCCGAGGCGCCCGGGCTCCCTGTGCCAGACTCACCGACCGTGACCGACACCCCCTCCCCGCACCCCTTCGCCGGCGACCCGGTCTTCGACCTGCACGTCGGAGGCAAGCTCTCGACCGTCTCCACCGTCCCGCTGTCCGGTCGCGAGGAGCTGTCGATGGCCTACACCCCCGGTGTGGCCCTGGTGTGCGAGGCGATCGCGGCCGACCCGTCGATGACGCAGCACTACACGTGGGTCCCCAACACGGTCGCGATCGTTAGCGACGGCACCGCCGTCCTCGGCCTCGGTGACATCGGGCCCGCCGCGGCGATGCCGGTGATGGAGGGCAAGGCCGTGCTGTTCAAGCAGTTCGGCGGGGTCGACGGGATCCCGATCTGCCTCGCCACCACCGACGTGGAGGAGATCATCGCCACCGTCGAGCGGCTCGCGCCGAGCTTCGGCGGCATCAACCTCGAGGACATCTCCGCGCCGCGCTGCTTCGAGATCGAGGACCGGCTCAAAGCCAGCCTCGACATGCCCGTCTTCCACGACGACCAGCACGGCACCGCGGTGGTGGTCCTGGCCGCGCTGACCAACGCGCTCAAGCTCACCCACCGCACCTTCGACACCACGCGCGTGGTGATCTCCGGCGCTGGCGCCGCCGGTGTCGCGGTGGCCAGGATCCTGATCGAGGCCGGCATCACCGACCTCGTCGTCACCGACCGCAAGGGGGTGCTGACGTCGCAGCGCGACGACCTGACCGCGGTGAAGAAGGCCCTGGCCGAGGTCACCGCCGACCGCACCGGGCGTACCGGCACCCTGGCCGAGGCCCTCCGCGGGGCGGACGCCTACATCGGCGTCTCCGGCGGGACCGTGCCCGAGGAGGTCGTCGCCACGATGGCCGCGGACGCGATCGTGTTCGGCCTGGCCAACCCGACCCCGGAGGTGCACCCGGAGGTGGCCCGCCGCCACGCTCGCGTGGTGGCCACGGGTCGCTCGGACTTCCCGAACCAGATCAACAACGTGCTCGCCTTCCCCGGCATCTTCCGCGGCGCCTTCGACGTCGGTGCCCGCGCGATCACCGAGTCGATGAAGCTCGCCGCGGCGCGTGCCCTGGCCGAGCTGGTGGGCGACGAGCTGTCCGAGGACCTGGTCATCCCGTCGCCGTTCGACCCCCGCGTGGGCCCCGCCGTGGCGGCGGCCGTCGCGCAGGCCGCGCGAGACGAGGGCGTGGCCCGCCGCTGACCGGCCGGACGACGCTGCCGATCTGCTGGTGGCTGCGGTACCGGCGCAATTGTCGAGTTCCTGCCGGGTTCGTGGCCGCGGTCCAGTCGCAACCCTGCAATTGCGCTGGATCGACAGGCCGGGTACGCCCGGCGGCCGGCGGGTGCGGTACCGGCGCAATTGTCGAGCTCCTGCCGGGTTCGTGGCCGCGGTCCAGTCGCAACCCTGCAATTGCGCCGGATCGACAGGCCGGTACGCCCCCGGCCGCCGGGCCCCCGCCACCGGTCGGAGGCCCGCGCCGGAGCCCGGTGGTAGTAGGTTCGCGGCCATGTTCGCCGTCTACGCCGAGTCCTTCTCCCCCGACGACCCGCTGTCCGGCCTCGTGCTGGGCGACCGGCCCGAGCCCGAGGTCCCCGACGGGTGGACCACCATCACCGTCAAGGCGGCCTCGCTCAACCACCACGACCTGTTCTCGCTGCGCGGGGTCGGGCTCAAGGAGGAGCAGCTGCCGATGATCCTCGGCACCGACGCCGCGGGTCTCGACGAGGACGGCAACGAGGTCGTCGTCCACGGGGTGATCAGCGACCCGTCCTGGCGTGGCGACGAGACCTTCGACCCGCGCCGCTCGCTGCTGAGCGAGCGCCACCAGGGCGCGATGGCCGAGCGGGTCGCCGTACCCCGCGCCAACGTCGTGCCCAAGCCGGCCTCCCTGTCCTTCGCCGAGGCCGCCTGCCTCCCCACGGCGTGGCTCACCGCCTACCGGATGCTCTTCACCCGCGGCGGGCTGCGGGCGGGGGAGACCGTGCTGGTGCAGGGCGCGGGGGGCGGGGTGGCCACCGCGGCGATCATGCTGGCCCGCGCGGCCGGGCTGCGGGTGCTCGCCACCAGCCGCGACGAGGCCAAGCGGGCCCGCGCCCTCGAGATCGGCGCCCACGAGGTCTTCGAGTCCGGTGCCCGCCTGCCAGGGAAGGTCGACGCGGTCGTCGAGACCGTCGGCCGGGCGACCTGGTCGCACTCCATCCGCTCGTTGCGCCCCGGCGGGCGCCTGATCACCTCCGGCACCACCTCGGGGCCGAAGCTCGACGACGCCGAGCTGACCAGGATCTTCTTCCTGCAGCTCAGCGTGATCGGGTCGACGATGGGCACCCGGGAGGAGCTGGCCGCCCTGGTGACGATGCTCGACGCCACCGGCACGCGCCCGCTGGTCGACCGCGAGCTGCCGATGGACCAGGCCCGTGACGGCTTCGCCGCGATGCTCGAGGGTGACCTGTTCGGCAAGGTGGTCCTCACCCGGTGAGCACCCACCTGCTGACCGGTGCCGGGTCGGGCATCGGGCGCGTCCTCGCGGAGAGGCTGCTGGCCCGGGGCGACCAGGTGCTGGCCGTGGCCCGCTCCGAGCGGCGGGCCGAGCAGATGGCGACGGCCCTGCCTGGGGCCACCACGCTGGTGGCCGACCTCGCCGACGCCCGCAGCACCGAGGCGCTGGGGGACCGCCTGCCTGGGAGCCTCGACTCCGTCGTGCACGCCGCCGGCGTCGTCGAGCTCGGCGCGGTGGCGGACCTGACCGCGGCGGCCTGGACCGAGCAGCTCGCAGTGAACCTGGTCGCGCCGGCCGTGCTGACCAGGGTCGCGCTGCCCGCACTGCGGGCCGCACGGGGCACCGTGGTCCTGCTGAACTCCGGCGCCGGCCTGCACGCCAACCCGCAGTGGGCGGCGTACGCCGCGTCGAAGCACGGGCTCCGCGCGCTCGCCGACAGCCTGCGCGCCGAGGAGCCGGAGGTCCGGGTCACGTCGGTCTTCCCCGGTCGGACCGCGACCGCCATGCAGGAGGCGGTGCACGCCCAGGAGGGCAGGGAGTACGACGCCTCGGCCTGGATCCAGCCGGGCACCGTCGCCGACCTCGTGCTGCACGTGCTCGACCTTCCGGGCGACGCCGCGGTGCCGGAGCTGGTCGTCACCCCGGTCTGAGGCCTTGCCGAACGCTCCGCGAGCGGCAACTCGGCCCACTGCGAGCGGCAACTCGGCCCACTGTGAGCGGCAACTCGGCCCACTGTGAGCGGCGGCGGGTCAGCGCTCGGAGCGCCAGCCCAGCGCGCCGACCAGCACCATCCGCAGCTGCGTGCGCGCCGACTCGACCAGCCGCTTCTCCTCGTCGGGGTGGCCGCTGGCATGGAGCACCGCCACCGCGGTGGCCACCAGGGCGGTGACGAAGAGGTTGGAGAGGATGCGCAGGTCCTCGGCCGACCACACGTCGGTGCCGGGCAGCCGCCTGAGGTCGCTGGCGAGCTCGTGCTCGAAGAGCTCGATGCCGCGCGCGATCGTCTCGCGCACCGCCGGGGGACCTGCCTCACGCTCGCGCGCGATGAAGGCGAAGTGCGCCTCCTGCGCGTGCACGTGCTCGACCAGGACGTCGATCGAGCTGTCGATCAGGTCGTCGAGCGCCGGGTCGTGCAGGCGTACGTCGCGCAGCATCTCCCGCAGGGACACGAACGACTCCTCGACCAGCGCCAGCCCGAGGTCCTCGATCGACTCGAAGTGACGGTAGAAGCCGGTCGGCACGATGCCGACCTCCTTGGCCACCTGGCGCAGTGACAGGGCCACCAGGCTGCTGCCCTCGCAGAGCCGCAGGGCGGCGTCGAGGATGGCCCTGCGGGTGTGCTCCTTGCGCTCGGCCCGGGACTCCGGGCGTGCGCCCGGGCTCGCGGGGATCGGCACCATGACCTCACCCTACGTGCGCCCGAGCCCGGCGGCCCGGCCGCGCCGCGGGGGCGGGTGGACCCGGCGTGCGCGGCATCACGCGGTGGCGCGGTTGACGGTGATGCCGGGCCCGTCCATATTGGTGAGTGCACATCCGTACACTCACCAGGAGCCGACGATGAGCACCACGACCACCGCCTCCCGCGGCAGGCCCCGGCCCGGCCTGGCCCAGCGCATCCTGCGCTCGCGCACCCTGGCCGCGCTCGCCCAGCCGCACGGCGTCGACCGCTATCTCGAGCTGATCGACCCGATGTGGGCCGCGCACGAGGTGCGCGCCCGGATCGTCGACGTCCACCGCGAGGTCGACGTACCCGGCCACCCGCCGGTCGCGACGCTCACGCTGCAGCCCACCTCGACCTGGCAGGGCCACCGCGCCGGCCAGCACGTGCAGCTGGGCGTCGAGATCGACGGCGCCCGGCGCACGACCCGGGTCTTCACCATCTCCAGCCCGGACTCGCGCCCCGGTGACCGGTTCACCGTCACGATGCGCGCCAACCCCGACGCCCCACCCGGGCGCAGCGTCTCGCGCCACCTGACCGAGCGGGCGGCGGTCGGCACCACCGTCCACCTCTCGCAGGCCCAGGGTGGGTTCGTGCTGCCCGACCGCGTCCCCGAGCACGTCGTGATGATCTCCGGCGGCTCCGGGATCACCCCGGTGATGTCGATGCTGCGCTCGCTGCAGCGCCGTACGCACCGCGGGCAGGTGACCTTCATCCACTACGCCCAGAGCCCCGAGCACCAGATCTTCGCTTCCGAGCTCGCCGACGTCGCCGCCTCGGGCAACGGCATCGACCTGCACCTGCTCCACCCCGAGCTGGGCGACCCGTCGCTCTCGCCGGCCTGGCTCGAGCGCACCGTGCCGGGCTACCGCCACGTGCCGACGTGGGCGTGCGGCCCGGCCCCGCTGATGGAGGCCGTGCACGGGGCGTACGCCCGTCCTGGCGAGGCGCGGAACGAGCCGTCCCCACGGGACGGCTCGGAGGCGCTGCACGTCGAGTACTTCAAGCCTCCGCGCGCCGGCGGTGGCAACGCCGGTGGCGAGGTGACCTTCGCCCGATCCGGGACGTCCGCGCCCAACACCGGCGAGAGCCTGCTCGCGCAGGCCGAGGCCCTGGGCCTGCGCCCGGAGTCCGGCTGCCGGATGGGCATCTGCTTCTCCTGCGTGAGCCGCAAGCCGGAGGGCACGGTGCGCGACGTCGTCAGCGGCGTCGAGTCCTCCCTGCCCGACGAGGAGATCCGCGTCTGCGTCTCCGCCCCTGTCGGCGACTGCACCGTCGACCTCTGACCACCTCCCCGCACCCCGCCCCCGAAGGGACGACCACCATGACCATGACCATGACGAACCCGCAGCCCACCGCCGAGGAGACCGCCGGCGCCAGGAGGCTGACCGCCGAGCAGCTGGAGCGCTTCGGTGGGGAGATGGACGCGATCCGGCAGCGCATCCTGGCCGACCTCGGTGAGGAGGACGCCGCCTACATCCGCACGGTCGTCAAGGCCCAACGCGGCTTCGAGATCACCGGTCGCGCCCTGTTCTACCTGCCGCCGGCCTGGCCGCTGGCCGTAGCCTCGCTGAGCATCTCCAAGATCCTCGACAACATGGAGATCGGGCACAACGTCATGCACGGCCAGTACGACTGGATGGGCGACCCGGGCCTGAACTCCCGGATGTATGAGTGGGACAACGTCTGCCCCAGCGACCAGTGGAAGAACTCCCACAACGTCATCCACCACACCTACACCAACATCGTCGGCAAGGACCGCGACATCGGGTACGGCGTGCTGCGGATGGACGAGGACCAGAAGTGGCACCCGTACTACCTGGGCAACCCGGTCTACGCGGTCCTGCTGATGGTCTTCTTCGAGTGGGGCGTGGCGCTGCACGACCTCGAGGTCGAGAACATCGTCTCGGGCAAGCGCAGCCTGGGCGAGAACAAGCCGCTCTACCCGGGCCTGCTGCGCAAGATGCGGCGCCAGGCCGTCAAGGACTACCTGCTCTTCCCGGCACTGACCGGTCCGCTGTTCCCGCTCACCTTCGCCGGGAACGCGCTGGCCAACCTGGTCCGGAACGTGTGGGCGTTCAACATCATCTTCTGCGGTCACTTCCCGGCCGGCGTGGCCACCTTCAGCATCGAGGAGTGCGAGGACGAGACGCGGGGGCACTGGTACTACCGCCAGCTGCTGGGCTCGGCCAACATCACCGGCGGCAGGCTCTTCCACCTGCTGACCGGCAACCTCTCGCACCAGATCGAGCACCACCTCTTCCCCGACCTCCCGGCGCGCCGCTACCCCCAGATCGCCGAGGAGGTCCGCGAGATCTGCGAGCGGTACGACCTCGACTACAACGCCGGTCCCCTCGGCAGGCAGCTGCTCAGCGTGGCAGGAAAGATCTGCCGGATGGCGCTGCCCGACCGCAGGAAGTCGGAGGAGGTCCCGGACGGGGTCGTCGACACCGTGGAGGTCGTGACCGAGCCCACGGTGGCGGCCTGAGCCCGGTCGCGGGACACTGAGGTCATGCCGGATCACCTGAGCAAGGGCGAGATCGCCAAGGACGCCGTCCAGTCGGGCGCCGAGGCGACCGTCGGCGCGGTCGGTCAGGTCGCCGGGATCGTGACCGGGGCGGTCCGCGACGTCGCGACGACCGTCGGCGGCCTGGCGACCGACCTCTTCGAGATCCGGGACGCGGCCCGCCGCGCCGGCCGGGAGCACGGCGAGGACTGAGCGACCGCGGCGGCCCCCCGGCCCCAGCCGAAACGCTGCCTGACGGCGTCGAGGCGTACGGAGCCGAGCGGGCGGGTATGCGCCAGCCACTCGCGCGGGCCGTCGGCGGCGAGATCCCACCGCAGGCGTACCGGCCGCAGCCGGGCGCTGCCGGTGGCCGAGAAGGTCGCCAGGGCCCGGGGGACACCCCACACGGCCCGGCCGCCGTCGCGCGAGGCGGGGGAGTCGACCCAGATGTCGGTGACCCGGACCCGCGGTGCGGCCCCGGACCGCACCGGACGCGCGACCAGCAGCTCGCGGCAGGTCAACGGGCTCGGGGCGGTGTCGTCGACCCAGGCCGCACCCCACAGCCCGCGCGGGCGGGGTCCGCCGCGGCCCCGGGCGGCCCGGGGCCGCCAGAACAAGGTGAGCCACATCGACCCGTGCAGGAGCCAGGGCGCGGCGGGGTACGCGGCCGGCCCCGCCCAGCCCGCCGGTCCCACCGGGTCGCCCACCGGTCAGTCCTCGGGGTCGTCGAGGCGGGCCAACCAGGTCGCGAACCGCTCCACCGCCGCCTCGTGCTCGGGGTGGGTGTCGGTGAACTCCTGCAGCCGCTCGCCCAGCCAGGCCAGGGTGACCTCCTCGTCGCCCCGGCGCCGCTGCAGCTCCTCGATGCCGCGATCGGTGAAGTACATCGTGTTGCCTCCTCGAAGGCCGGCGGTTCCGCCGCGGTCAGGAGAAGGCCCGCGCCAGCAGGTCCTTCTGCTCGTCCTGGTGGCGCTTGGCGGTGCCGACCGACGGCGAGGACGAGGCCACCCGGGTCACCGGCTCCACCTCGGCGTCGACCTCGGGCCACACGGTGAGCTGGTAGTGCGGCCACGGGCCCATGTTGTGCGGCTCGTCCTGCACCCACCGGACCTTCCTCAGGTGCGGGTAGCGCGCGATCTCGTCCCTGATGGCGTCGATCGGGCGTGGGTAGAGCTGCTCGATGCGGGCGATCGCGAAGCGCTCCCCGTCCTCGGCCTTGTCACGGGCGACGTGCAGGTCCCAGGTGACGCGCCCCGAGCAGATCAGCAGCGTGTCCACCTTGTCGGCCTCGGCGTGGTCGTCGCCGATGAACGGGCGGAAGGTGCCCTCGGTGAACTCGTGCGGCTGCGAGGCCGCCTCCTTGCGCCGCAGCATCGACTTCGGCGTGAAGACGATCATGGGTCGGTGCCGCTCGCCGAGGGAGTGCCGACGCAGCAGGTGGAAGTACGACGCGGGGGTGGAGGGCTGCGCCACCACGAAGGCCTCGTCGGCGGCCATCGCCAGGAACCGCTCGATACGCGCCGAGGAGTGGTCGGGGCCCTGCCCCTCGTACCCGTGGGGGAGCAGCAGCACGACGCCGGACTGCTGGTTCCACTTGGTCTCGCCGGCGGTGATGAACTCGTCGATGACCGTCTGCGCGCCGTTGACGAAGTCGCCGAACTGCGCCTCCCAGAGCACCAGGGCGTCGGGACGGGCCACCGAGTAGCCGTACTCGAAACCGAGGGCGGCGTACTCGGAGAGCAACGAGTCGTAGACGAAGAACTTCGCCTGGTCCTCGGTCAACGCCGACAGCGGGGTCCACTCGTCGGCGTTGCGGCGGTCGATCATGGTCGCGAACCGGCTCACGAAGGTCCCGCGGCGCGAGTCCTGGCCGGACAGGCGGACCGGGCGGCCGTCCATCAGCAGGGAGCCGAAGGCCAGGATCTCACCGGAGCCCCAGTCGATCGGGCCGCTGGTGATCGCCTGCGCGCGACGCTGCAGCTGCGGCATGACCTTGGGGTGCACGGTGAAGCCGGCGGGCGGGGAGACGTAGGCGTCCGCGATCCGCTTCAGCGCCTCGACCGAGATCGCGGTGCCGGCCTCCCCGGCGGGCTTGTCGGGGTAGTCCGGGACGGTGGTCCACTCGCTGGGCTGGCTGCCGGCGTCGCGGACCTCGGTGAACACCCGCTCCAGCTGCTGCTGGTAGTCGCGCAGGACCTGCTCGGCCTCCTCGACGGTGATGTCGCCGCGACCGATCAGCGACTCGGTGTAGAGCTTGCGGACCGAGCGCTTCTGCTCGATCAGGTCGTACATCAGCGGCTGGGTGTAGGAGGGGTCGTCGCCCTCGTTGTGCCCGCGCCGGCGGTAGCAGACCAGGTCGATCACGACGTCCTTGTTGAACGCCTGGCGGTACTCGAAGGCCAGTCGGGCCACCCGGATGCAGGCCTCGGGGTCGTCGCCGTTGACGTGGAAGATCGGCGCCTGGACCATCCGGGCCACGTCGGTGCAGTACAGCGACGAGCGCGACGATCCCGGGGAGGTGGTGAAGCCGACCTGGTTGTTGACGACGAGGTGGATGGTCCCGCCGGTGCGGTAGCCGCGCAGCTGCGACAGGTTGAGCGTCTCGGCGACCACGCCCTGGGCCGCGAAGGCCGCGTCGCCATGGACCAGCAGCGGCAGCACGGGGTAGTCCGCGCCACGGTCGAGCACGTCCTGCTTGGCGCGCGCGATGCCCTCGAGCACCGGGTCGACGGCCTCGAGGTGCGAGGGGTTCGCCGCGACGGAGACCTTGACGTGGTGGCCCTTGTCGGACGCGAAGACGCCCTCCGCGCCGAGGTGGTACTTCACGTCGCCCGAGCCCTGGACCGTG
>JBKJPE010000107.1:0-2634 GCA_046595185.1 Nocardioides sp. | reverse complement strand
CCGGCCCTCCTCTGACCCTGCCCCACCCACCCTCCTCACCGGACGGACACCCCATGAGCACGACCACCGCCACCCACCGCGCCGGCTCCCCCGACCCGACGCGCGGCACCGCGGCCGGCGTACGAGACGGACCGCTCGGGCGCCTCGGGGTCTGGGTGACCGGGCACGCCAGGTCCGTCACGGGCGTGTGGCTCCTGCTGATCGTCGGCCTCGGCGCCCCGCCGGTGATCGGCGTCGTGCTGGTGCTCGGCTTCCTGCTCCTGCTCATCGCGCTCCAGGCACCGCTCATCTCGCTGCTGGGCACCCTGGCCAGTCTGCTGTCGACGGCCGCTGCGTTCGGCGTCGCACGCCTGGTGTTCCAGGAGGGGTACGGCTCCGGACTGCTCGGCTTCGAGAGCCAGGGCTTCCTCGACGCCTGGGCCCCGGTGTTCTTCTTCGCGATGATCTTCGCGATCGCGATGGACTACACCGCCTTCCTGCTGGCCTCCGCCAAGGAGCACTACGAGCACTCCGGTGACCTGAAGGACGCGGTGGTCGGCTCGCTGGCCCACTCCGGCCGGGTGATCTTCGCCGCCGGCGCGGTCTTGGTCGCGGTGTTCCTCACCTTCGCCCTCTCCGGTCCGCTGCCGCCCAAGGAGATGGGCATCGTGCTGGGCGTCGCCGTCCTGCTCGACGCCTTCCTGGTCCGGCTGGTGCTGCTGCCGGTGATGCTGCGACTGAACGGCCGGGCTGCCTGGTGGTCGCCTGCCTGGCTGCGCCGGGCGCTCCCCACCATCACGCTCTCCCACGACTGACCCCACCCACACCCCAAGGAGCACACGATGTGCCGAGCAGTCCCCTGCAAGAAGTGCGGCAGGACCACCTGGGCAGGCTGCGGCCAGCACGCCGACCAGGTCCTAGCCCACGTCCCCCGCGCCGACCGGTGCGGGGGCCACCCGAAAGAGGCCGGGGCCGGCCTGCTCGGCCGACTCCTCGGGAGGAGGTCGTGATCCGCGCCGCGCTGACCGCGATCCCCCCAGGGGGTTGTACGCTGGGACGTGACGGCGGCGCCCTGCCGCGGCCACCGGCCCGAGGAGGACCCGCCATGAGGGACTACACGATGCGGACCACCGTCCGACGTCCCTACGAGGAGACTGTCGAGGCGGTGCGCGTCGAGCTGGTCGGGGCCGGGTTCGGCGTGCTGACCGAGATCGACCTCCACGCGACCCTCAAGAGGAAGCTCGACGTCGACGTCGCGCCGCAGGTCATCCTCGGCGCCTGCCGCCCGCAGCTGGCGCACCAGGCCCTGCAGGTCGAGCCGTCCGTCGCCGTGCTGCTGCCCTGCAACGTGGTGGTCCGCAGCGTCGACGCGACGACGACGGTCGTCGAGGCCTTCGACCCGGACGTGATGATGTCCCTCGCCGGGGACGGTGCGGCCGGCGACGCCCTGCGGGCCGTCGCCGCCGACGCCCGCGCCCGGCTCACTGCGGTTCTCGACGCGCTGGAAGGCGCGGAAGCACCCGTCGCGGCGGAGGTGGACGCCTGATGGAGCTCGAACCGACCGACATCAAGCCCATCATCACCCGCATGAAGCGGGCCAACGGCCACCTCGCCAGCGTCATCCGGATGATGGAGGAGGGCTCGGACTGCGAGGCTGTCCTGACCCAGCTCGCTGCGGTCAACAAGGCGCTGTCGCGCGCCGGCTACGCCATCGTGGCCACCGGGCTGCAGCAGTGCCTCACCGAGACCGACGAGGGTCTCGATGGCGTCGACGTCAAGAAGATGGAAAAGCTCTTCCTCGCCCTCGCGTGATCCGGCCCGCCTCCTCCTCATGGTCGCTCGCGACCTCCGACCGGTGACGCTCGCCTTTGAACGGCTGGGGCAGGGTGCGATGGGGCCGGGGTGCCAGGGCCCAACTCGAACCTCACTAGGGGCAAGCGTGGCAATGGGGTGAACCCGCGACTGTCTACTACCTCGAGCCAGTGATCGATGAAGGTGCCACACTGACAACTGCCCCCCGCTCCGACAACCAGCCAATGCGTAGGTGCCCCCGACGCCCACGTACCCCCGACACAGGCACGAGAACGAAGCGCCACACACCTCTTGCAGGCCGGGATGTCTTGTCGGGCGAAACGTCGTCGGCGACGTCACATCGGCCGGCGGGTAGGACGGCGCAGGCGCTATGCCGCGCGGCCCCGTGACCATGCGGACGTGTGGCACCCGTTGCCCCAGCTGCGAGCAAGGCTCGCCTGCACGACGACGCTCCATGCGGCAAGCGCTCGGCTTGAGTTGCTGGGGCGCCCGATCCGCCGCCTGCGGGACGGGCCGAAACTCCCGGTCGTGCCGAGGTGCGAGCGTCAGCAAGCGCGCCCTCTCTCGATGTGCCACCCGACAGACACACTCCTCTCGAACTTCAAGCGCTCCACGATGAGACCCTGCTCGTTCCAGAACGTCACTGAGGCCGTGCGCCCTGAATCGCTGTCGACGTGAAGCGTCTTCCCGTCGTCGAGTCTCGACGCCACCTGTTCTAGGGAGAGCTCCGCGGGGTAGACCACGGGGTCAGTGGAAGAGCCGTAGACCTGGCCCGGTGAGCACACCCACTCCTCGTTGAGGGCTGAGGGCCAGAAGTCTTCGGCTGCGGCGCAGGTGTGACCA
>JBKJPE010000010.1:0-4849 GCA_046595185.1 Nocardioides sp. | reverse complement strand
CGAAGGCGCCCTAGGGCAGGGGTGGGTACGGTGCGTGAATGCGCATCTTCTTCACCGGTGGCAGTGGCAAGGCAGGCAAGCACGTCGCGGCCTACCTCTCCGAACAGGGCCACCAGGTCACCAACGCCGACCTCGTCCCGCTCAGGCATCCGGCCGTAGCCGACCTCAGGGTCGACCTCACTGACGCCGGAGAGACCTACTCGGCGCTGGCCGGGCTGGCGACGTTCGACGAGCTGGACCTGGCGGAGAAGCCGTCTTACGACGCGGTCGTGCACTTCGCCGCCGTGCCGGCGATCTTGCTGAAGCCGGACGCTGCGACATACGCGACGAACGTGTTGAGCACCTACAACGTGCTCGAGGCCGCGACCCGGCTCGGGGTGCGCAAGATCGTGTTCGCCTCCTCCGAGACGACCTACGGGATCTGCTTCGCGCAGGGCGAGCGACGCCCGCTCTACCTGCCGGTCGATGAGGAGCACCCGACCATCCCGGAGGACTCCTACGCGATGTCGAAGGTCGCCAACGAGGTGACCGCTCGCTCGTTCCAGGCACGCACCAAGGCGGACATCTACGGGCTGCGGATCAACAACGTGATCGAGCCTCATGAGTACGCCGCGATGTTTCCCGCCTTCCTCGACGACCCCTCGCTGCGTCGCCGCAATGTTTTCGCCTACATCGACGTCCGCGACCTCGGCCACCTGGTGCAGCGGTGCCTGGAGACCGACGGGTTGGGCTACGAGGTCTTCAACGTCGCCAACGCGGACATGTCGGTGGCCGCGACCGCCGACGAGATCCGCGAGCGCTTCTACCACGGGGTCGAGCTGCGCCGCGAGATGGGCCGCGACGAGACCTTCTACTCGATCGACAAGGCGCGTGGGCTGCTCGGCTTCGCACCGGAGCACTCGTGGCGCGACGTGCTCGCCGACCCCGCGGGTCCGTCAGCCTGACGCAGGTCGGGAGCCTCAGTCGAGGCAGAACTCGTTGTCCTCGACGTCCTGCATCACCAGGCACGCCTCGTTCTCGTCGTCGGCAGGCAGCAGCTGCAGGCGTCGGGCGCCGAGAGGCTCCAGCCGGGCCGCTTCGGCCTCCAGCGCAGCGAGGCGCTCGGCGCCGGTGAGGCCGACCCCGACCCGTACGTCGAGGTGCAGCCGGTTCTTCACCATCTTGGCCTCGGGCACCCGCTGGAAGAACAGCCGGGGACCGACGCCGCCCGGGTCCTGGCACGCCCAGGTCGAGCCCTGGTCCTCCGCGGGGAGCGAGGCGTCGAACGCGTCCCAGGAGTCGAAACCCGGCGGGGTCGGCGGGTCGACGTAGCCGAGCGCCGCCTTCCAGAAGTCCGCCACTGCTCGCGGGCTCGCGCAGTCGAAGGTCACCTGCACCTGCTTCACCTCTGCCATCGGCCCACCGTAGGCGTGGGCACCCCCGGCGGTCTCGCCGACGGTCCCCCCGGGTGAGTGGTGCCGGCCCGCCGGGTGACAGCGTGAGGTGTCAGCCGCACACCGACGAGAGGGGCACGCATGAGCAGCCAGGACTCCGAGAACACCGGACGTCTCGACGACGCCGCCGAGGAGCAGGAGCCGTCGTCGACCACGGGCGGCCCCGCCGCCGAGGGCGAGTACGACCCCGCCCAGGGCTCGCCCGGCCACGCCCACCCGGTCGGTGAGGACTTCCCCGACGAGGCCCCGAAGGCCGACGGGCCCGACTGAGGTCGACCCGTGGGACGGCGGGGGCGCGGACACAGTCCGCGCCGCCGCCGTCGTGCTCCCGGTCGGTCAGGCGGTGTCGACCGGCCCCGACGTGACCCGCCGCGCGACGTCGACGAAGTCCTGCACCACGCTCGGCGGGTTGTCGCGGCGCCAGGCGAGCTGGAGCGCCACCTCCGGCGGGGGCCCTCGGAGCCGCCGGAAGACCACACCGGCCGGCTGGGCGCCGGCGTAGAACGCGGGCTGCAGCGAGACCCCGAAGCCGGCCGCGACCAGGGCGAGCTGGCTGTCGATGTCGTTGGCCTCGCTGATCACGTCCGGGGCGAAGCCGTGCTCGCGACAGTAGGCGGTGACGATGTCGGAGAAGTCTGCGCCGAGGTGGCGCGGCCAGCTCACGAACCGCTCGTCGGCCAGGGCGGCGGGGTCGACCTCCTCCTGCTCGGCCAGGGGGTGGTCTGCCGGCACCGCGAGCATCAACGGCTCGGAGACCAGTGGCTCGATCCGCAGCGAGCGCACCGGCAGGGCCGCGCGCACGACGCCCAGGTCGATCGTGCGCTCCTGCAGCGCACGCAGCTGCCGCGAGGTGTCCATGTGCACCAGCTCGAAGCGGACCCGCGGGTGGTGCGCGGTGAACTCGCGGACGATGCCGGGAACC
Source organism: Nocardioides sp. (assembly GCA_046595185.1). Lineage (GTDB taxonomy): Bacteria > Actinomycetota > Actinomycetes > Propionibacteriales > Nocardioidaceae > Nocardioides. Next base: position 2,494 of record JBKJPE010000010.1, on the reverse strand, counting down.
ACGCTGGCCAGGCCCGTACGCACCGAGCCGATGGTGAGCCGTCCGGTCACGCCGGCGGCCGCCTGAAGCACCTCCGCGACCAGGCGCTCGGTCTCGTAGAGCACCCGCGGTGCCGCCACCAGCAGCGCCTCCCCGGCGGCGGTGAGCGCGACCTGGCGGCTCGTCCGCTCGAACAGCCGCGCGCCGAGGTCCTCCTCGAGCAGCCGGACCTGCTGGCTGAGCGCGGGCTGGCTGACGTGCAGCAGCGCCGCGGCCCGGCTGAAGTGCAACGTCTGCGCCACCGCGAGGAAGGCCCGCAGCCGACGGGGCTCCACATCCATAAGTCACAACCTATCGAAAGACCCGTAACGGCGATGACGATCCGCTTCCCCGATGGTGGTGGTGCGCGGCAGGCTCGTCGCTGTGGACAAGGACTTCCCGATCGTCGTCATCGGCTGCGGGGGCCTCGGCTCCGCCGCCGCCTACTGGCTGGCCCGTGAGGCCGGCGCCGCGGTGCTGTGCCTGGAGCAGTTCGAGCTCGGCCACCACCGGGGCGCCTCCCAGGACCACTCCCGGATCATCCGGCTGGCCCAGCACCAGGACGTCTACGCCGACCTCGCGCCGCCGGCCTACGACGCGTGGCACGAGGTCGAGGAGGCCTCCGGCGTCACCCTGGTGACCCGCACGGGCGGGCTGGTGATCGAGGACGTCGCCGTCCGCGAGGGAGCCGCGACCGGCACCCGCAACCTGGACGGGTACGCCGAGGTGATGCGCCGCCACGGCGTCGCCTTCGAGGACCTGGACGCAGCGGAGGTCGTCCGCCGGTGGCCGCAGTTCCACCTCCGCGGCGACGAGCGCGCGATCTACCAGTCGGAGTCGGGCATCGTCGATGCTGCCAGGGCCAACGCCACCCACGTCGCCCTCGCCCGCGCCGCCGGCGCCACCGTCCGCGACCGAACCCCTGTACGCGCCCTGAGAGCTCGCGGTGACCGGGTCGAGGTCGTCACCGACCGCGAGACGTTCCTGGCCGAGCGGGTGGTCCTGGCGGCCGACGCCTGGACCAACGCCCTGCTCGGCGACCTCGGCCGGCAGCTGCCGCTCACGGTCAGCCAGGAGCAGGTCACCTACTACGCCACGCCGAACCTGCGCGACTTCGCCCCCGACCGGTTCCCGGTCTTCATGTGGCACGGCGCGCACAACTTCTACGGCTTCCCGGTCTACGGCGAGGTCGCCACCAAGCTCGGCCAGCACAACGGCGGGTCGCCGACCAGCGCGACCGAGCGCACGTTCACCCCCGACCCGGTCCGCGAGCAGCGCCAGCGCGACTTCCTGGGCCGACACCTCCCCGGCTTCCTGGGACCCACGCTCTACACCAGGACCTGCCTCTACACCGTCCCCCCGGACCAGCACTTCGTGCTCGACACCGTCCCCGGGCACCCGAACGTCGCGGTCGCGGTCGGCGCCGGCCACGCCTACAAGTTCGCCAGCCTGATCGGCCGGGTCCTCGCCGACCTCGCCCTGCGCGGCAGGACCCCCCACGAGATCGGCGACTTCCGCCTCGAGCGGCCCGCGCTGACCGACCCGACCTTCGCCAGGGCCGTCCATGTCTGAGGCCGCGACCGCTCTCGACCTGCCCCCGGTCCGCCCGGGGCACACCCTGCCCGCGGCCTACTACCGTGACCCGGCCGTCCTCGCCGCCGAGCTCCGGGGCGTCCTCGTCGACTGCTGGTTGTTCGCCGGGCACAGCTGTGACCTGCGCGAGGCCGGCGACTACCTCACCTTCACCCTCGGCGACGAGTCGCTGATCGTGGTCCGCGACGAGGCCGGGCGGTTGCGGGCCCATCACAACGTGTGTCGCCACCGCGGTTCGCGGATCTGCGAGGAGCCCCGCGGCCACACCCGCGCTCTGGTCTGCCCGTACCACCAGTGGACCTACGGCCTCGACGGCGAGCTGCGCGCCGCCCGGCTGATGGGCGACGACTTCGACAAGCCGGGCCACCGGCTCGGCGCGGCTGCGGTACGCGAGGTCGCGGGCCTCGTGTTCGTCTGCCTCGCCGACGAACCGCCGTCCGTCGAGCCCCTCGCGGCCGCCTTCGCCGCACAGCTCGGCCCGCACCGCCTCGACCGCGCCCGGGTCGTGCACCGCGAGCACTACCGGGTCCGGGCCAACTGGAAGACGCTGGTCGAGAACAACCGGGAGTGCTACCACTGCCGGGCCAACCACCCGGAGTTCTGCCAGTCCAACTACGACATGGGCGGGGCGGGGGACTCGCGGACCAGCAGCAGGTACGAGACGACGCTGGCCGCGCGCCGCGCGAGCTGGACGGCACAGGGGCTGTCACCGTTCGACGTCAGCTTCGAGACTGCCGGATGGTTCCGTGTCGCACGGCTGCCGCTGCGGGACGGCTACGCCACCGAGAGTCTCAGCGGCACGCTCGTGGCTCCGGTGCTCGGTGAGCCCGACGGTGCCGACGTCGGAAGCCTGCGGGTGATCTCCCTGCCCAACTCCTGGTCG
>JBKJPE010000009.1:0-10599 GCA_046595185.1 Nocardioides sp. | reverse complement strand
CTGCATCGAGGTGATCGAGTGGCCACGCGTCGAGGTGATGCGCTCCTGGAGCGTGCCCATCTCGTCGGCAAGGGTGGGCTGGTAGCCCACGGCGGACGGCATGCGGCCCAGGAGGGTGGAGACCTCGGAACCGGCCTGGGTGAAGCGGAAGATGTTGTCGATGAAGAGCAGCACGTCCTGGTTCTGCACGTCGCGGAAGTACTCGGCCATGGTGAGGGCCGAGAGTGCGACGCGAAGACGCGTGCCCGGCGGCTCGTCCATCTGGCCGAACACCAGGGCGGTCTGCCCGAGCACCCCGGCCTCCTCCATCTCGACCATCAGGTCGTTGCCCTCGCGGGTGCGCTCGCCGACACCGGCGAACACCGACACACCACCGTGGTTGGTGGCCACGCGGGCGATCATCTCCTGGATCAGCACGGTCTTGCCCACGCCGGCGCCGCCGAACAGGCCGATCTTGCCGCCGAGGACGTAGGGGGTCAGCAGGTCGATGACCTTGATGCCGGTCTCGAACATCTCGGTCTTGGACTCGAGCTGGTCGAACGCCGGTGCCTTGCGGTGGATGCCCCAGCGCTCGGTCACCTCGAGCTGCTGACCCTCCTCGAGGTTCAGACACTCGCCGAGGGTGTTGAACACCTTGCCGAGCGTGCCGTCGCCGACGGGGACCGTGATCGGGCCGCCGGTGTCGCGCACCTGGGCACCGCGCACCAGGCCGTCGGTCGGCTGCAGCGACACGGCGCGGACCATCCCGTCGCCGATGTGCAGGGAGACCTCGAGCGACAGGGTGCGCTCGTTGCCGGCGAGGCTGAGCTCGGTTTCGAGCAGGTTGTAGATGTCGGGCATCTGGTCGACGGGGAACTCCACGTCGACCACGGGGCCGATCACGCGGGCGACCCGGCCGACGGCTCCCTCGTGCGAGGTCTCGGTGGTCTCATCGATGGTGGCGGTCATTCTCAATCACTCCCGGCTTGTGAGTCGGCGAGCGCGTTCACGCCACCGACGATCTCGCTGATCTCTTGGGTGATGCCGGCCTGGCGGGCCTGGTTGGCGACGCGCTTGTACTTCTTGATCAGCTCGTCGGCGTTGTCGGTGGCGGCCTTCATCGCCTTCTGGCGGGCCGCGAGCTCCGAGGCGGCTGCCTGGAGCAGACAGAAGAAGATCCGGCTCTGGACGTACTGCGGCAGCAGCCCGTCGAGGACGGCCTCGGCGGAGGGCTCGAACTCGTAGAGCGGCAGCACCTCGTCGTCACCGGGCGAGTCCTCGCCCTCGACGACCTCGAGCGGCAGCATCCGGATGTCGGTCGGCTCCTGGGTCAGCATCGAGCGGAAGCGCGTGTAGACCACGTGGACCTCGTCCACGTCGCCGTCCTCGCCCTGCTCCTTGAGGAAGGAGCCGATCAGCGCGGAGCCGATCTCGGCCGCGACGTCGTAGGTCGGCTGGTCGGAGAAGCCCGTCCAGGCCTGCACGACGGCGCGCTGGCGGAACTTGAAGTACGCCTCGCCCTTGCGCCCGGTGAGGTACCAGTCGATCTCCTTGCCCTCGCCGCGCAGCTTCTCGGCGAGGCGCTCCGCCTCCTTCAGCACGCTGGAGGAGTAGGCGCCGGCCAGGCCGCGGTCGCTGGTGACCACGAGCACGGCGGCCCGCTTGGGGTCCTCCTGCTCGTGGGTCAGCGGGTGGTCGACGTTGGAGAAGGTGGCGACGGCCGAGACCGCCCGGGTGAGCTCCCGGGCGTACGGCGCCGCCGCCTGGGCCCGCTGCTGGGCCTTGATGATGCGGGACGCGGCGATGAGCTCCATCGCGCGCGTGATCTTCTTCATCGACTCCGTCGACTTGATCCGCGCGCGGTACTCGCGCAGGGACACGGCCATCCCTCAGCCCCGCTTCTGCTTGACGATCTGCTCCTGCTCGACGTCCTCGTCCTCGAGGGCCTCGTGGTCCTCGCGGCCGGACTTGATCGACCCGCCGTCCGAGGTCTCGAACTGGTCCAGGAAGGAGTCGTAGGCGGAGATCAGGCCGTCCTCGTCCTCGAACTTCAGGCTCTCCCGGATACCGGCGAGGATGCCCTCGTGCGAGCGGCTGAGGTAGTCGATGAACTCCTGCTCGAAGCGGAGCACGTCACCGACCGGCACGCGGTCGAGACGACCCGAGGTGCCCAGCCACAGCGAGACGGTCATGTGATCGATCGGGTAGGGCGAGTAGGCCGACTGCTTGAGCAGCGCCATCAGGCGCTGGCCCCGGTCGAGCTGCTGGCGCGAGGCCGCGTCGAGGTCCGAGGCGAACATGGCGAACGCCTCCATGGCGCGGAACTGCGCCAGGTCGACCTTGAGGGAGCCGGTGACGGCCTTCATCGCCTTGGTCATCGCCGCACCGCCCACACGGGAGACCGAGACGCCCACGTCGATCGCCGGGCGCTGGTTGGCCGCGAACAGGTCCGACTGCAAGAAGATCTGGCCGTCGGTGATCGAGATGACGTTGGTCGGGATGAACGCCGAGACGTCGTTGGCCTGGGTCTCGATGATCGGCAGGCCGGTCATCGAGCCCGCACCGAGGTCGTCGGAGAGCTTCGCGCACCGCTCGAGGAGCCGGCTGTGCAGGTAGAAGACGTCACCGGGGTACGCCTCGCGGCCCGGCGGGCGGCGTAGCAGCAGCGACACCGCGCGGTAGGCCTCCGCCTGCCTGGTCAGGTCGTCGAAGACGATCAGGACGTGCTTGCCCTCGTACATCCAGTGCTGGCCGATCGCCGAGCCGGTGTAGGGCGCGAGGTACTTGAATCCCGCGGAGTCCGAGGCCGGGGCCGCGACGATGGTGGTGTACTCCATCGCGCCGGCCTCCTCGAAGACGCCACGCACCGCGGCGATGGTCGAGCCCTTCTGACCGATGGAGACGTAGATGCAGCGCACCTGCTTGTCCGGGTCCCCCGACTCCCAGTTGCGCTTCTGGTTGATGATCGTGTCGATCGCGATGGTGCTCTTGCCCGTCGCACGGTCGCCGATGATCAGCTGGCGCTGGCCGCGCCCGATCGGGGTCAGCGCGTCGATGGCCTTGATCCCGGTGGCCATCGGCTCGTGCACCGACTTGCGCTCCATCACCGAGGGCGCCTGCAGCTCCAGCGGGCGGCGCTCGCTGGACTCGACGTCGCCCTGACCGTCGATCGGGTTGCCCAGCGGGTCCACGACGCGGCCGAGGTAGGCGTCGCCGACCGGCACGGAGAGGACCTCGCCGGTGCGGCGCACCGTCTGGCCCTCCTCGATGCCGTCGAAGTCACCGAGGATGACCACACCGATCTCGCGGGTGTCGAGGTTCAGGGCGAGGCCGCGGGTGCCGTCCTCGAACTCGAGCAGCTCGTTGGCCATGGCCGAGGGCAGACCAGCGACGCGGGCGATGCCGTCACCGGCGGAGGCGACGGTGCCGACCTCCTCACGGCTCGAGGCGTCGGGCTGGTAGTCGGCGACGTACTTGGCCAGCGCGTCGCGGATCTCCTCCGGCCGGATGGAGAGCTCCGTCATGGTGGTGCCTTCTCTCTTCGTCTTCGTCGGTGGGGTCGGGGGCCGGCGTCAGCCGGCGGTGCCGGTGAGGTGGCGGCGGGCGCCGGCGAGGCGGGAGGAGACGGTGCCGTCGATGACGTCGTCGCCGATCTCCACGCGGACGCCGCCGATCACGTCGGGGTCGACCACCTGGTTCAGGTGGACCGGCCGGTCGTACTGGCGCTGCAGGGCCTGCTCGAGGCGCCGCGCCTCGTCGTCGGTGAGCGACTTGGCCACGCGGACCGTCGCCACGCCCTCGCCGTGCACGCTGGCGGCGACTTTCTGGTAGTCCTCGAGCGCCGCGGTGACGGTGCGGTAGTTGCTGGTCACCGCCTGCACGACCAGGCTCACCGTCGCATCGAGGAAGCGCGAGCCCAGGACGTCCCGGACCAGCCCCTCCTTCGCCGCGACGTCGCGGACGGGGTCGGAGAGCGCGTCGCGCAGCTCGTGCTGCTGCTTGACGGCCTGGCTGACGGCGAAGAGCTCGTCGGCGAGGCGCTCGGTGTCCTCCCCGGCGGAGCGGACCGCAGCGACCACAGCGAGGTGCTCGAAGGCGGCCGGCAGGTCGCCGGCGGAGATCCACCGCCGCGCGGTGCCCGCGGCGACCAGGTCGAGGCTCTCGGGGTCCACGGAGCTGCCGAAGACCTCGCGCGCCAGGCCGGTCCTGGCCTCCGTCGGGAGCGAGGCGTCGGTCGAGAAGCGCCGGAGCGCTCCCTCGCGGCGCAGCGTCGCCGCGACGGTCACCAGGTCGTCGGCCATCGTGGCCGCACGCCCGGGCTCGCCACGGACCTGCTCGGCGAGCTGGTCGGTCAGCTCGGCGACGCTGTCGGCGGAGGCACCGCGGAACTGCATCAGCTGACCCCGCTCCCGGTCGTCGTGTCGCTCTCCAGGTCGGCCAGGAAGCGGTCGACCACCCGGTTGGCGCGGTCGTCGTCCTCCAGGCTCTCGCCCACGATACGGCCCGCAAGGCTGGTGGCCAGCGAGCCGACCTCGGCCCGCAGCTGGGTCACGGCCTGCTGGCGCTCCGCCTCGATCTGGGACTTGCCGTGGTCGACGATGCGCGCCGACTCCGCCTGGGCCTGCTCGCGCATCTCGGCGACGATCTGGGCGCCCTGCTCGCGGGCCTCCTCGCGGATGCGGGAGGCCTCCTGCCGGGCGTCGGCGAGCCTCTTCTCGAGCTCGGCGAGCTTGGCGTCGGCCTCGGCCTGCTTCGTCTCCGCCGCGGCCAGACCGCCCTCGATGGCCTTCGTCCGTGCGGCGAAGGTCTGCTCGAAGCTCGGCACCACGAACTTCTTCACCAGGAAGAAGAGGATGCCGAAGACGACGAGGGAGAGGGCGATCTCCACCGGTGCGACGGCGAGCGGGCTGGGCCCCTCCTCCGAGACCATGGGAATCAGCGTCATGACTGGTCCTTCTCGTGTGGCGTGCGGTGGAGCCCGGTCAGAGGACGAACGCGAGGGCGATACCGATGATCGCCAGCGCCTCGGCGAGCGCGAAGCCGAGGATCGCGATCGACTGAAGGCGGCTCTGCGCCTCGGGCTGACGGGCGACGCCGTTGATGTAGGCGGCGAAGATCAGGCCGATGCCGATGCCGGGGCCGACCGCGGCGAGGCCGTAGCCGATCATGTTCAGGGAGCCGTCCATGGCTTCTGTTCCTTTCGGTTTCTTTTTCTCTGCTCTCAGTGCTCGTCTGCGACGGCACCGGAGATGTACATGGCGTTCAGGAGCACGAAGACGTACGCCTGCAGGAACTGCACCAGCAGCTCCAGGAAGGAGATCAGGATGAAGAGGACCCACGCGAGGATGCCGACCGGCTTGAGCAGCAGGCTGCCCTCGACCAGGAGGTACTCACCGCCGACCGCGAACAGGATGATCAGCAGGTGGCCGGCGAACATGTTGGCGAACAGACGCAGGGCCAGGGTGACCGGCCGCACGATCAGGTTCGAGAAGAACTCCAAGGGGATCAGCAGGGCCAGGATGGGGCCGCTGATGTTCGGGGGGACGCACTGGAGCTTGAGGTAGCCGAAGAACCCGTGCCGGGCGATGCCGGCACCGTTGTAGATCAGCCAGCTCAGCGCGGCCAGGCCGTAGGCCATGCTGGCCTTGGAGAAGGTCGGGAAGTTGATCCCGGGGAACGAACCGAACCAGTTGTTGACCAGCAGGAAGAAGAACAGCGTGAACAGGTACGGCGTGTAGCGCGCGAAGTCGTGCTGGCCGATGATGTCGCGGCTGATCGAGTTGCGCACCAGGGAGTAGCCGGCCTCGCCCACGTACTGCAGGCGGCCGGGCACCATGGCCCGCTGGCGGATCGCGACGAGGAAGAACACGAACACCAGGACGGCGCCGAGCACGAGCAGCAGCATCGGCTTGGTGACGCCGACCCCGGCCACGGAGAACACCGGGGGCAGGTCGAACTCGCGAGGGCCGGGAGGGATGAACTCCTCGGCGGCTCGCACGGCGGACGCGGCGGCAAGACTCACCGGTGGACTCCTACTACGTCGGGTCGGGCTGGTCGGTCTGCTGGTCGTGCTGTTCCGGCTGCTCGTCGCCCCGAGGGGACCTGGACAAGGACTCGAAGCGGGAGATGGTCAGGTAGATCCCGAGCACGGCTCCGAAGAGGATGCCGATCGCCACGAGGAAGCTGGTCCCGAGCCACTGGTCCACCCCCCATCCGACGAACCCGTAGACCGCGACGCCGGCCACCACGTAGCCGAACGCGTGCCACGGATCGCCCTGCGGACCGCGTTCCGGGGTGTGGGACGGAAGGTCCTGCTGTGTCATTGCGCTCCGGACCATAGCAGCCGGTGGAGGTCATCAGTGACCCCCCTCGTCGGCCCGGCGCGGGCTGTCGTCGGGGAGGTCGAAGACCGGGACGCGGGCGGTGGTGTGCAGGCGCACCTGCACCGCGAGCCAGAGCAGGGTGGCCCCGATGAGGGCCCCACCGAGCCACTGCCGCTCGAGGGACCCGCCCAGCAGACCGGACCGTTCGAGCGAGACCAGCGCGACCAGGACCAGGACGACCTGGAGGCCGAAGGTCAGCAGCGCGACCAGCAGGGAGGCCGCCGGCAACAGCCGGGCGACACCGTCGAGGGCGAGGCTCCCCCCGGCCAGGACGACGACCGCGAGCGCGGCGCCCACGACCACGCCGAGCGCGGCGGCCCGACCGTCGACCGCGGCGGCGACCACGGCGCCCACGAGACCCAGCAGGGCCGTGGTGGCAGCCGAGCGGAGCAGCAGACGCACGCCGGAGGCGGGGACGGCTCGACGGTCCGCGGACCGGGCGGGTCTGTCGGTCGTCCTCATCGGCGGCCGTCCTGTCGCGGTTCAGCAGGGCTCGTGAAAACTATCACAAAGTCTGCGGGGTTCCCGCGTCGGCCGGCGGCAGCGGCGTCGCCCCGGGCTCGGGCCCGCCCTCGAGACCGAGGTGGCGGCGGTGCAGCTGGGGCAGCACGAAGGTCAGGACCAGCACCAGGACGGCCATCGCGCCGAGGGCCGACCACATCCGCCACCCGACGTACAGGCTGGCCAGGACGGTGCCGAAGGCGACCAGGGCAGCCCACAACCACATGATCAGCACCGCGCGGCGCTGGGAGTGCCCGATCTCGAGCAGCCGGTGGTGCAGGTGCTTCTTGTCCGGGGCGAAGGGTGAGCGGCCTCTCGCCGTGCGGCGCAGCACCGCCAGCACGAGGTCGGCCATCGGCACGACCAGGATGAGCACCGGCAGCAGCACCGGCAGGAAGGTCGCCAGCAGGCTGGTCGAGGGGGTGCCGGTCAGCGCCGTGCCGCTGAACTGGGTGGTCAGGGTCAACGCGGTCGACGACAGCACCAGACCGATCAGCATCGACCCGCTGTCGCCCATGAACAGCCGGGCCGGGTGCCAGTTGTGGGGCAGGAAGCCGAGGCAGGCACCGGCCAGGGCCGCGGAGAGCAGCGCCCCGGTGGTCGCCAGGGGCAGGTCGGCGCGGACCGCGATCGTGTAGCTGTAGAGGAAGAAGGCCACCGCGCCGATGCCGACCACGCCGGCGGCGAGGCCGTCGAGGCCGTCGACGAAGTTCACCGCGTTGACGGTGGCCACGACGACCAGTGCGGTGAGCAGTGCCCCCTGGGCCGGCTCCAGCGAGAACTGCGACCCGTCGGGTTGGGGGAAGAAGCGGAACTCCAGTCCGGAGCCGATCAGCAGGGCCACCGCGAGGATCTGGCCGCCGAGCTTGGTCAGCGCGTCGATGTCAAAGATGTCGTCCAGCACGCCGACCGCGCAGACCAGCGCTCCGGCGACGATCACGACGCCGGCGTCCTCGAAGACGAAGGGCTGGCTCTGGGAGAGGAACGGCAGCTGGCGCGCCACCAGGTAGGCCGCCACCAGGCCCCCGAGCATCGCCAGGCCCCCGAGGTACGGGACCGGCACCGCGTGGACGTCACGGTCACGGACCTGCGCCACCGCGCCGGTGCGGATCGCGATCTCCCGCGCGACCACCGTCAGCAGGTAGGTGACGGCGGCGGCGACCAGGAACACCAGCAGGTACTCGCGCACGGGTCGGGGTCAGCTCCCCTCGAGGACCAGGGAGGCCCCGAGCGGCTCGAGGACCGCGTTGAGCTGCTCCAGCGACAACGCCCCCAGCCGCAGCACGCGGCCCTGGGTGCCGGTCACGTCGACGATCGTCGACGCCTCCCCGCCGGGTGACGGGCCGTCGTCGAGGACCACCGCGACCTCGTCGCCGAGCATGTCGAGGGCCTGCCCGGCGTCGGTGGCGGCGGGACGACCGGTCAGGTTGGCCGAGCTCACGGCCAGCGGACCGGTGCGCTCCAGGACCGCCAGCGCGACGGGATGGTCGGGCATCCGGACCGCCACGGTGCCCTTGGCCTCACCGAGGTCCCACTGCAGCGAGGGCTGCTGACGGGCCACCAGGGTCAGCGGGCCGGGCCAGAACGCCCCGATCAGCGACCGGGCGTACCCCGGCAGGGCCACCACGAGCGCGTCGATGGTCGCCGCGGAGCTGATCAGCACCGGCGGCGGCATCTCGCGGCCACGGCCCTTGGCGTCGAGCAGGTCGGCCACGGCGTCTGCGTCGAAGGCGTCGGCGGCCAGCCCGTAGACCGTGTCGGTCGGGATGACGGCGAGCCGGCCCCGCTGCAGCGCCGACGTCGCGGCGGCCACGGCCTCGTCCCGCTGCTCGTCGGTGGCGGTCGACCACAGCTCGCCGGTCACGTCGTCGACCGACCCGTCGTCGGGGTCGTCGTCGGGGTCGTCGTCGTCCGGCTCGTCGTCGTCCGGCTCGTCGGGCTCGTCCACCTCGTCGGGCACGTCGTCGACCGGGTCTGTCACCGGGTCTGTCACCGGGTGGTCGACCGGGTCCTGGGACGCCTCGTCGCCCTGCGGGTCACGGGTCACGCGGCTCCTCCTCCTGGTCGCTGTCGGTGCTCGGCGAGGCTCATCGTGCCAGGCGGGCCGTCGTGAACCGCGCACGACCGGCGAGATCGCGGTGGTCGACCACCCCGGTCCAGGGTCCCGCACCGGCCAGCACCGCCGGCACGGCGTCCCCCTGGACGTCGGCGTGCTCCACGCCGAGCACCCCGCCCGCACGGAGCAGGACCTGGGCCCGCACCGCCAGCACCCGGATCGCGTCCAGGCCGTCCTGGCCGGAGAAGAGCGCGAGGTGGGGGTCGTGGTCCCGGGCCTCGGGGGCCACCGACTCCCACGCCTCGAGCGGGACGTAGGGCGGGTTGCTCACCACGACGTCGACCTCGCCCGCGAGGTCGTCGAAGGCGGTGGCCAGGTCTCCGTGGCGCAGGTCGACGCCCGTGCCGGTCAGGTTGCAGGCGGCCCAGGCGTACGCCTGCTCGTCCAGCTCGACCGCGTGCACCCGCGCGTGGGGTGCCTCGGCCGCCAGGGCCGCGGCGATCGCGCCGCTGCCGGTGCCGAGGTCGACGACCACCGGGTCCTCGAGCCCGGTCAGACGCTCCACCGCCCACCCGGCGAGCAGCTCGGTCTCCGGGCGCGGCACGAAGACGCCCGGGCCGACCGCCAGCTCGACGGTGCGGAACCACGCACGTCCGGTGAGGTGCTGCAGCGGCTCCCGGGCGGCACGCCGGGTCACCAGCTCCTCGAAGGAGGCGACGTCCGGGCCGGGGACGTCCTCGACGAGCACCAGCGACCCGCGCGGGCGGCCGAGGACGTGGGCCAGCAGCAGCTCGGCGTCCGTGCGGGCGCTGGCCACGCCAGCCTCGTCGAGCCGCCGCGTGGCCGCCGCGAGGAGGTCGCGCCGCGTCGTCACCTCACTGCTCCAGCGCGGCCAGGCGCGCCGCGAGGTCCGCCTCGGCGCAGGAGTCCAGCAGCGGGGCGAGGTCGCCGTCGAGAAGCTGGTCGAGGTTGTGGGCCTTGTAGCCGGTGCGGTGGTCGGAGACCCTGTTCTCGGCGAAGTTGTAGGTCCGGATGCGCTCGGAGCGGTCGACGGTGCGGACCTGGCTGCGGCGGGCGTCGCTGGCCTCGGCGTCGGCAGCCTCCTGGGCGGCAGCCAGCAGCCGCGAGCGGAGGATCCGCATGGCCTGGTCGCGGTTCTGCAGCTGGCTCTTCTCGTTCTGGCAGGACGCCACGATCCCGGTCGGGAGGTGGGTGATGCGTACGGCCGAGTCGGTCGTGTTCACGCTCTGCCCGCCCGGGCCCGAGCTGCGGTAGACGTCGATGCGCAGGTCGTTGTCGGCCACCTCGACGTCGACCGGCTCGGCCTCGGGCAGCACCAGCACCCCGGCCGCCGACGTGTGCACCCGCCCCTGCGACTCCGTCACCGGCACCCGTTGGACGCGGTGCACGCCGGCCTCGAACTTGAGGCGGGCGAACGGCGCCTCCCCCGGCTCGGGCGTGCCGGTCGCCTTGACCGCGACGGTGACCGACTTGAAGCCGCCGAGGTCGGACTCGGCGGCGTCGAGCACCTCGACCTTCCAGCCGTGCCGCTCGGCGTAGCGGGTGTACATGCGCAGCAGGTCGCCGGCGAACAGGGCCGACTCCTCCCCGCCCTCGCCGGACTTGATCTCCATGATCACGTCTTTGGCGTCGGTGGCCTCCCGCGACACCTGCTGGTGC
>JBKJPE010000222.1:0-17125 GCA_046595185.1 Nocardioides sp. | reverse complement strand
CGTCTGGTCGTCGCCCTTGTCGAGGCCGTAGGCCAGCGCGGCGGCGGTCGGCTCGTTGACGATGCGGCTCACGTTGAGGCCCGCGATCTCGCCGGCCTCCTTGGTGGCCTGGCGCTGCGAGTCGGAGAAGTAGGCCGGGACGGTGATCACGGCGTCGGTGACCGGTTCGCCGAGGTAGGCCTCGGCGTCGCGCTTGAGCTTCTGCAGGACGAACGCGCTGATCTGCTGCGCAGTGAAGTCCTTGTCGTCGATCTTCTGCTTCCAGTCGGTGCCCATGTGGCGCTTGACCGAGCGGATGGTGCGGTCGACGTTGGTGACGGCCTGACGCTTGGCCACCTCGCCGACCAGGACCTCGCCGGACTTGGCGAAGGCGACCACGGAGGGGGTCGTCCGCGCACCCTCCGCGTTGGCGATGACGGTGGGCTCTCCACCCTCGAGGACCGCGACGACGCTGTTCGTCGTGCCGAGGTCGATGCCGACGGCTCGTGCCATGGTGAGTTCCTCCTGTGTACTGCCCGGGATTCCGGGAATGCGTGGGCCGCGGGATCCGCGGTGCTGGTGGAGCTGCCTGCTGCGATCCTGGCAGAAGACTTGAGTGCGTTCAACTCAATCTTCGTGTGCTCGAACAGTGGGCGGGGCGTGGTTGTTCCCCGGCGGTGCCGGGCGGCACGGCAGGATGGTCCGGTGCGCCCGCCGCCCGCCGAGATCGTCCGCCACGACAGCACCCGCCCTGACGCCGACGCGCTGGTCCCGGGCCAGCGCCGGGAGCCGCAGGAGATCCGGTTGCTCGAGCACGACCCGGCCTGGGCCGTCGAGGCGCGACGGGTCGAGGAGCACCTGCGCGACCTGCTCGGCGACCGCGTGCTCGCGCTGCACCACGTCGGGTCGACGGCGGTCACCGGGCTCCCGGCCAAGCCGGTCCTGGACCTCGACCTGGTCGTGGCCGACCCGGCGCAGGAGCAGGCGTACGTCCCGCACCTGGTGGCCGGCGGGTTCGTCCACCGGATCCGCGAGCCGTGGTGGCACGAGCACCGGCTGCTGGTGTGGCACGGCTCGCAGCCGCGGACCACCCTGCACGTCTTCGGTCCGGGCTGCCCGGAGGTCGTGCGGCACCTGATGTTCCGCGACCGGCTGCGCGAGCACGCGGGCGTGCGTGGGCGGTACGCCACCGCCAAGCGCGACGCCGCCGCCGCGACCACCAAGGTCGGCGGGACCGGGATGGACTACAACCGCGTCAAGGAACCGGTCGTCCGGGCGCTCTACGACGAGATGTTCCGCGCCCACGGCCTGCTGTCGTAGCCCGGGGCTCCGCCGCGCATCAGCGCAGGCGAGCCACGACCGCAGCCGCGAACCGGTCGGCCGCGCCGCCGGCGTGCTGGAGGAACAGCGACGGCTCGCACAGCTCGACCTCGAGCACCCGGGGGCCTGCGTCGTCGTGGAGCAGGTCCACCCGGGCGTAGAGCGGCGGCGCGTCGGTGGCCGGGAGCGCCGCCAGGGCGCGGGCGGCGACGTCGAGCTCGGCCGCGGACGGCTCGCGCGCGGTGATGTCCTCCTCGGCGTAGAGGCCCTCGACCAGCCCGGCGCCGGCCCGGAGCAGGGCGCCCTTGCGGATGGCGTGCGAGTAGGTCCCGTCCAGCGTCACGACGGCCGTCTCGCCGTAGGAGTCCACGCCGGCGAGGTACGGCTGCACCAGCACCGACCGCCCCGAGGCCTGGACCGCCCGCACGTGGGCGACGGAGCGCTCGGCCTCGTCCGGCCCCAGGCGCAGCGTGTCCAGGGACCCGGCCGAGACGGTCGGCTTGACCACGTGGGCCACGCCGAGCAGCGGGTGCTCCGGGTCCTCGCCGAGCCCGACGAAGACCGACGGCACGACCGGGACGCCGACCTCGGCGAGCCCTCGGAGGTAGGTCTTGTCGGTGGTCCACCGCAGCAGGGCGGGCTCGTTGAGCAGCCGCCCCACCGCCGCGACGTGGTCGACCCACGCCAGGAACTCCGTCAGCCGCCGCGGGTAGTCCCAGGTGGAGCGGACCACGACCGTCGCGAAACCGGCCCAGTCCACCGCGGGGTCGTCCCAGACCGCCGGCACGGCCTCCACCCCGGCCGCGTCCAGCGCGGCGAGGAGGACCTGCCCCTCGCCGTCGAGCGCGGGCTCCTCGGAGCAGGTGGCCAGCGCCACACGCGGTCGGGTCGTGGTCGCCGTCGTCACCGGGGCACTCTAGGCAGCATGAGCATCCTGTCGAGCCCCCGGCGCCTCTTCCGCGCGGTCGCCGTCGCCGAGGCCGTCACCTGGGGTCTGCTGCTGGTCGGGATGTTCCTCAAGTACGTCACCGGGACCACCGAGGTCGCCGTGTCGGTGTTCGGGATGGTGCACGGCGTCGTGTTCCTCGCCTACGTGCTGACCGCGCTGGTGGTCTGGGTCGACCAGCGGTGGACCCCGGCGCGCGGGCTGATCGGACTGGCCGCCGCGGTGCCGCCGTTCCTCACCGTCCTCTTCGACCGGGCCACCGAGAGGCGGGGCCTGCTGGACATGCGCTGGCGCCTCGCCGACGCCACGCCGACCGGCCCCGCCGAGAAGGCCGTCGCGGGGCTGCTGCGCCGCCCGGCCCGGGCCGCGCTCGGCGGCGTCGTCGCGGTGGGCGCCCTCACGGTCGTGGCGCTCGCGGTCGGCCCGCCCGTCGGCTGACCGCCCTCGGTCGACCGCGAGCGGCACCTCGGCCGTCCGCGAGCGGCACCTCGGCTCAGCGGAGACGCGCCAGCGCCTCCTCCACCAGCGACACGTGCGGCAGCGCCGGCACGTCGCCGACCAGCACCCACCGCGCCGTGTCGGTGCTGCCGTCGACCTCGTCTCGCAGCCGCCCGCCCGTGACGCGGCCGTCGAAGACCACGCGTACGGCCTTCATCGGCCGGTCGGTGCCGCGGTGGCGCCGCTCGGCCGCGATGACGTAGCTGCTGACCCACAGCACGTCACCGAGGACGACGTCGTACCCCGTCTCCTCGCGCACCTCGCGCACCGCGGTCTGCTCCACGCTCTCGTAGAGCTCCGCACCACCACCGGGCAGCGTCCACTGGGGCCGGTCGCCCTCGTTCCACAGCGCCAGCAGCACCCGCCGGCCGCCGGGCCGGTCCTCGGTCAGCAGGACGTACGCAGCCAGCCTGGTGTCGTACGAGGTGTAGTCCGGCAGGGGTGCGTCCATCCCCCGATCCTGGCGCGTCCACCCTGGGCGCCGGAATACCCGGGGGACCGCGGTCGCTAGGAGGGTCATGACTGTTCCCAGCCTCACGCTCCTCGACAAGACCACCATCCCGCAGCTCGGGTTCGGCGTCTTCCAGATCCCGGCGGAGGAGACCGCCGAGGTCACCTCGACCGCCCTGGAGGTCGGCTACCGCCACATCGACACCGCCCAGATGTACGGCAACGAGGCCGGCGTCGGTGACGCGCTGGCCTCCTCCGGCCTGGCGCGGAACGACTTCTACGTCACCACCAAGCTCAACAACGGCAACCACCGCCCCGACGACGTCCGCCGCACCTTCGAGGAGTCGTTGACCAGGCTCCAGCTGGAGCGGACCGACCTGTTCCTCATTCACTGGCCGCTGCCCACGCAGTACGACGGCGACTACGTGTCGACGTGGAAGGCCATGGCCGCGCTGGTCACCGAGGGCCTGACCGCGTCGGTCGGCGTCTCGAACTTCAACCCCGACCACCTGCAGCGCATCGTCGACGAGACCGGCGTGCTCCCCGTGGTCAACCAGGTCGAGGCGCACCCGTACTTCGTCAACGACGCCGTGCGGGAGGCCTCCCTCGGCCACGGCGTCAAGGTCGAGGCGTGGTCCCCGATCGCCAAGGGCGCCGTCATCGACGACTCCACCATCGGACGGATCGCCGAGAAGTACGGCAAGACCGCCTCGCAGGTCACCCTGCGCTGGCACGTCGAGCGGGGCGACATCGTCTTCCCGAAGTCGACCCGGCGCGAGCGGATGGTCGAGAACCTCGACATCTTCGACTTCACCCTGACCCCCGACGAGGTCGCCACGATCAC
This sequence comes from Nocardioides sp., assembly GCA_046595185.1. GTDB lineage: Bacteria > Actinomycetota > Actinomycetes > Propionibacteriales > Nocardioidaceae > Nocardioides. The sequence continues at coordinate 13,088 of JBKJPE010000222.1, read as the reverse complement.
CGGCCTCGACCAGGGCGAGGAGGGTCGTACGGGTCCCGACCCGGCCACCTTCGACTACATCCCCGACTGAGCCGCACCAGCCGGCCCGCCGAGCCTGCCGCCCCGCACCTGGGCGGCGGGCTCGTCGGCGTCCGGGATCAGCCGACCCGGACGGTCACGGGGTTCGAGGCCGTGCCGTCGCTGCTGTCGACCATGCGGAAGCGGTTGGGCCCGGTCTGGCCGCTCTGCACGAAGGTCGAGAAGGTGCCCGCCGTGACGGCGACCGTGGCGTTGAACTCCACCCACGTCCCGCCCTCGTTGCGCTCGACCTGCAGCACCCGGCCGTCGCCCGCGGGGTACTGACCGGTGAGGTCGATCTGGCCGAACACGCCGACGGCCTCCTGGCCGGCGGAGAGGGCGATCTCCCGCTCCTTCTCCTTTTGCTTCTTGCTCCTGCGGGGCTCGGCGGACTCGGTCGCGCCGCCCGGGATGGGGGCGAGCGTGATCAGCGGGTCCGGATTCGCCTTGGTCTCCTTCGGCTTGGGCAGCACCATGCGGTCGCCGGCGTCCTGCTCCACCGAGCTCGACCCGCCGGTGGCCGACCCGCCGCTGTCCAGCCCGGCGAGGCGCGCCCCGGCGAAGGCGACGCCACCGAGCACGAGGCCGACGACGAGGCCGACGGCGACCAGTGCCACGACGCCGGTCACGACGGGGTGGCGCTCGGACGGGCGGGGCTGGTCGTTCACGGGCGCTCCAGGCGGCAGAGGGAGGTCGGACCCCCATTGTCGCGGCGCACGTCTCCGGGACCAACCCGGCGAAGCGGAGCGGGCCGTCCGACGATCTCCTAGGCTGCCCGGGTGAGGCTTCCCAGGGTGCCGGCCGCGTCGGTCGCCCCGGCGCGGAGACGCGCGTGCGCCGCGGCCCTGCTCCTCGCCCTCACCCCGGCCCTCGTCGCCTGCGGCCGCGCCGACGACGCCGGCGGTCCGGACGCCACCGACCGCACCACCTCCTCCCCCGGCGCCACGGCAGACCCGGAGGCCGCCGCCGCCTCCCCCGGTGTGCGCCCGGCGTACCGGCCCGACGACGCCGACCGTGCCGCCGTCGACGCGATGCTCGCGCGGCGGGCCCGGGCCGTGCGGACCAGGGACGAGGCCGCCTTCCTGGCCACCGTCGACGACCGCGACGCCCGCCTGGTCGCGCAGCAGCGCACGCTCTTCGCCAACCTCGCCCGGTTGAGGCTGGCCCGCTACGACTACGAGACGACCGGCGACCTGCTGCTGCCCGACCCGGTGACCGCCGCCGGCCCCCGCGAACCGGTCGCCCGCTTCCAGACCGTCGAGCACGTGCAGGTCGCCGACGCGCTCACCGGCGCGGTCGGCAACGTGGTCCGGATGACCTACGTCCGTCGGGACGGGCGCTGGCTGGTCGGCCAGGAGACCGCCCCGGAGCCGGTGCCCGGCACCGAGGGGCAGCTGCGGCCGTGGTTCGGCGGGGCCGTCGACGTCGCCGACCGGGGCGCCCTGGTCGTGCTGACCGACGCCGCCGACGCCGGGCTGGCCGACGACCTCGCCGACCTTGTCGAGGACGCCGTGGCCGCCGACGCCGCCCTGCTCGAGGTGGCCCCCGACCAGCAGGTCCTCGTCGACGCCACCGCCAACGGCCCGACCGTCCGGCTCAGCACCGTCGACGACGAGGAGGCAGCCGCGATCTACACCGGCGTCTTCGACCTCGACGCGCAGGGGCGCCGCACGACGCCGAGCGGCGGCACGATCCGGATCAATCCCGACCTGACCGCGGACGAGCTCACCGGCGACCCCGGCCTGCTGCGTCACGAGGTGGTGCACCTGCTCCTGCGGCGCTACGCCGGGGTGCTGCCGATGTGGCTCTCCGAGGGCGTCGCCGAGTACGCGCGCTGGTACCCGCTGACCACCGGTGACCTGCGGATCACCCCCGCGCTGTGGCAGCGGGTGCAGGCCGCGCCGCGCCGCCTGCCGAGCGCCGGGGTCTTCCAGCTCGACCCCGCCGTGAACTACCTCGTGTCCCAGGCCGCCGCCCAGCACCTGCTCGCTCGCGGCGGGCCGGCCGCCCTGCGATCGGTGCTGGAGGGCTACCGCTCGGGGGTGGCCTCCGGGGAGCTGGTGGACGACGAGGACCTCACCGCCCGGCTGCTCGACGACGTCTACGACACCACCGAGGCCGAGGTCGTCGCCGGCGCGTGGCAGGCGCTGGGCGAGCTGGGCCGCTGACGGGGCGACCGGTGCGCGGACCGTGCGCCGCCACAGCCCGGAGCGCCGGAGCACGGGGCAGCTCCACACCAGTGCAGCACCGCCGGGCTGGCGTCCACCGTGGCGTTGACCCCGGGGGCACGGGCCGGCCAGCCGTCGCTCGTCGGTGACGTCGAGGACGACGCCCACCATCGTCAGCTTCCAGGAGCACGCCTCCTAGGCTGGGCGAGTGGAGCTGCGTGAGGTCGTCCGTCGGCGGCGGATGGTGCGCTGCTTCACCGACGACCCGGTCGACCCGGCTGTGGTCGACCGGGCGCTGGACCACGCCACCCGCGCCCCCAGCGCCGGGTTCACCCAGGGCTGGGGCTTCCTGGTCCTGGACACCCCGGACGCCGTGCGCCGCTACTGGGAGGCCTGCGTCGAGCCGGCCGTCCTCGTCACCCCCGGGCGCTGGTTGGCCGGGATGCTGACCGCGCCGGTCCTCGTCGTGCCGTGCAGCAGCCGCGCGGCGTACCTCGAGCGGTACGCCGAGCCGGACAAGGGCTGGACCGACCGCGACCCCGACCGGTGGGCGATGCCCTACTGGCACCTCGACACCGCGATGGCCTCCCTGTTGGTCCTGCTGACCGCGGTGGACGAGGGCCTCGGCGGCTGCTTCTTCGGCATCCCCCGCGAGCGGTACGCCGCCCTGCGGGCGGCCTTCACCGTCCCGGAGGACCACGACCCGGTCGGCGTGATCGCCCTGGGCCACCCCGATCCGACGACCCCCTCGGCCGCGGGGTCACCCTCGCGCCGACGCCGCAAGCCGCTGGACGAGGTCGTGCACCGCGGGACGTGGTGAGCCGAGATGCCGCCTGCGGACGGTCGAGGTGACGGTGGTGGCTCACCCCTGCCTCGACCCACGACCGGCCGCCCCCACGTACCCTGGAGGCACGATGAGCCCGGCCCCCGACGACGACCTCGACCTCGGCGACCGGCTGGCGCGCGCCGAGAAGGACGAGCGCGGCCGGCACTCCCCGCACGCCGACGCCCGCACGGGCCGGGCCGCCGCTGCGATGCGGATCCAGCAGCAGCAGACCTGGGTCGACGAGCAGGTGCGGACCGCCATGGAGCGCGGCGACTTCGACGACCTGCCGGGTGCCGGCAAGCCGATCAAGGACCTCGGGCAGTCGCACGACCCCGACTGGTGGCTCAAGCAGATGGTCGAGCGGGAGAAGATCACCGTCCTGCCCGCCAGCCTCCAGCTGCGCAAGGACGACGCCGACCTCGACGGCCGGCTCGACGCGCTGGCCGCGGAGAAGGAGGCCCGGCGGGAGGTCGAGGACTTCAACGCCCGCGTCATCCGGGCCCGCTACACCCCCGCCGACGGCACCCCTCCTCTGATCACGATGCCGCGCGACGTCGACGGCACCCTCGCCGCCTGGCGCGAGCGGCGCGCCGCCCGGGCCGCCGAGCTGTCCGCCCGTCGTGCCGCCGAGGAGGCCGCCGCGCCACCCCGGCGCCACTGGTGGCAGCGCCGCGCCCACTGAGAGGGCCGCGCCCGCCCCGCCGGCACCCGGTCGGGCCGGTCACCGCCACCCGGCCCACCGCGCTGCTAGGTTCCGCGCCATGTCACGCAGCGCCAAGGACTTCTTCCGCCCGCTCGCCGTGGGCGCGCCTCTGCCGGTCCACGAGGTCCCGGCCCGCCCCAGTCGCGCCATCCACTTCTTCGACCCGAGCAACGCCAAGATGGCCGGCAAGGTGCCCGGGATGGTCGGCACCGTCGACGTGCTCCTCGGCAACCTCGAGGACGCCGTCAGGGCCGACGACAAGATCGCCGCCCGGGAGGGCCTGGTCCGGATCGGGCAGGAGACCGAGGGCCTCGGCGGGCCGGACGGCCGCAGCCAGCTGTGGACCCGCGTCAACGCCCTCGACAGCCCCTGGGCGCTCGACGACCTCACCACGCTGGTGCCGGCGATCGGTCACAAGCTCGACGTCGTGATGGTGCCCAAGGTCGAGGGCGCCGAGGACATCCACTACGTCGACCGCCTGCTGGCGCAGCTCGAGGCCAAGGCCGGCCTCGACCGCCCGATCCTCGTCCACGCCATCCTGGAGACCGCGCGTGGCGTGGCCGACGTCGAGGAGATCTGCGCGGCCAGCCCCCGCATGCAGGGCCTCTCCCTCGGCCCGGCCGACCTCGCCGCCGACCGCCGGATGAAGACCACCCGCGTCGGCGGCGGCCACCCCGGCTACCTCGTGCGCCAGGACCCCGCCGACGGCAGCGCCGAGGCGATCGGCGCCGCTCGGGCGACCTACCAGCAGGACCTGTGGCACTACACGATCGCCCGGATGGTCGACGCCTGCGCGATGCACGGGCTCTCCCCCTACTACGGACCCTTCGGCGACATCGCCGACACGGTGGCCTGCGAGGACCAGTTCCGCAACGCCTTCCTGCTGGGCTGCGTCGGCACGTGGACGCTGCACCCCCGGCAGGTCGACATCGCGCGCCGTGTCTTCAGCCCCAGCGTGGAGGACGTCGCCCACGCCCGCCGGGTGGTGGCCGCGATGGGCGACGGGACCGGAGCGGTGATGCTCGACGGCAAGATGGAGGACGACGCCTCCCTGAAGCAGTGCCTGGTGATGGTCGACCTCGCCGACCAGCTCGGCGCCATCGACACCGACCTCAAGGCCCAGTACGACGCCATCCCGGCCGTCGAGGGGTCGGCGTGAGCGCCGTTGGCGAGCAGGAGCTCCTGCGACCGCGCCGCTCGGTGCTCTACATGCCCTCCTCGAACGCCCGCGCGCTGGCGAAGGCCAGGGACCTCGACTGCGACGCGCTGATCCTCGACCTCGAGGACGCCGTCGCCCCCGACGCCAAGGCCGAGGCCCGCGACGCCGCCTGCGCCGCGGCGACCTCGGGGGCGTACGGCCACCGGGAGCTGACCATCCGCGTCAACGCCGCCGGGACCACGTGGCACGACGACGACCTGGCCGCCGCCTGCGCGGCCGGCCCCGACGCGATCGTGGTGCCCAAGGTCGACAGCGCCGCCGCCGTCCACGCGCTCGCCGACACCCTGGAGCGCCACGGCGCCCCTGACCGCACCGTGCTGTGGGCCATGCTCGAGACCCCGCGGGCCGTCCTGCACGCCGAGGAGATCGCCGCGGCCTCCGAACGCCTCGGCGTGCTCGTGATGGGCACCAACGACCTCGTCAAGGAGCTGTACGCCGAGCACGTCCCCGGCCGGGCGCCGTTGCTCACCGCGCTGTCGTGGTCGCTGCTGGCCGCCCGCGCGACCGGCCGCGTGATCCTCGACGGCGTCTACAACGATGTGAAGGACGCTGACGGCTTCGCCGCCGAGTGCCGCCAGGGCCGCCAGCTCGGCTTCGACGGCAAGACGTTGATCCACCCGGGCCAGGTCGCCGGCGCCAACGAGGCGTTCTCCCCGTCGGCCGACGCGGTCGAGGACGCCCGAGGCGTCCTCGGGGCCTGGGAGCAGGGTGCCGGCAGCGGCGTGGTCACCTACCGTGGCCGGATGATCGAGAACCTGCACGTCGAGTCGGCCCGCCGCACCCTGGCGCTGCACGAGGCGGTCTCGGCCGATCGCTGACATTCTGCCCGATCGTGGTCCTGGCTCCCCCTCAAGGGTGAATGACCACTCTCTTGTCTCGGCGGCGAGACGCCGGTGACCAAGCGCTGACGCGGTGCTCCGGACCACCTAGCGTCTCGGACAGAGGTGACATCCCCCCACCACCTCTCGGGCGTCCCCGCGTGACCGGTCCCAGGAGAACACCGTGCGCCGAAAGGCAGTTCCGCTCCCCCTGCTCGACGTCGGCAACGAGGTCGATGACCCGCCGCCCTGCGGCGGTACCGTCCTCCCATCCCCGACTCCCAGGTGACACCATGTCGGTCAGCCACATCCCGTCCGCGACCCGGACCCTGCGCGTGCTGCGGTTCCTCGCCAGCCGCCCCGCGCCGGCCACGCTCGAGTGCATCGCGCGCTCCTGCGACCTGCCCCGCAGCACCGCCTACCACCTGCTGAACACGATGATCGACGAGGGCTTCGTCGTGCACTTCGGAGCCGAGCACCGGTTCGGCCTCGGACTCAGCGCGCAGGAGGTCGGGCTCGGGTTCATGGGGCAGGACATGCTGCTGCGCGTCGCGCGCGCCCCGCTCGCCGTGCTGGTCGACCGGCTCGGCGTCTCGGCCTACCTGGTCGTCGGGCAGGGGCGTGAGGTCGTCGTCCTCCACGAGGAGCGCGGGACCCAGATGCCCTCGTTGCTGACCCGCCCGACCCGGCTGCCCGCCCGGTTGTGCGCCTCGGGTCGGGCGATCCTCTCCGACGTCCCCCCCGACAAGCTGCGCGCGCTCTACGCCGCCCCGGCGGCCTTCGACGACGGCCAGCACCGCGGGCCCGGCGACCTGGCGGCCCTCGAGACCGTCCTGGACCGCGTACGCCGCCAGGGCTTCGCCGTGCAGGAGAACGAGATGCGTCCGGGCCTGGCCGGGGTCGCCGCACCCGTGCGGGGCCTGCCCCACAGCCTGGCCGCCGCTGTCGCCCTCACCCACCGCCGCGAGCCGACCAACGTGCTCAGCGGACGGCTCGGGCTCGAGGTGCAGCGGCTGGCGCGGGCGCTGAGCGCGGCCGTGGCGGCCCAGGAGGTCGTGCTCTGAGCCACAGGCCCCCCCGGCGGGTGGGGGCCCCCACCCGAGACCCTCTGCCATGTTGAGGGTTTCCCCCATCGAGGAGCCCCCATGACCACCAGCACCATCATCATCATCGTCCTCGTCGTCCTCGTCGTCCTGCTGATCGCCGTCGCGGTCGCGATGGCTGCCCGCAAGAAGAAGGCGACGGCGAACCGCGAGCAGGCCGGGCAGCTGCGCCAGCAGGCCGCGGCGAAGGCGCCGGACGCCCAGCTGAGCCGGGCCGAGGCGCAGCGCGCCGAGGCAGACGCCGAGATCGCCCGGCAGGAGGCCGCCCGCGCCGAGCAGCGGGCCGAGCAGGCCCGCCTGGGGCACCACGCCGAGGAGGCCCGGATCGAGGACCAGGTCCGCCAGGCCGACCGGCTCGACCCCGACGTGAACCAGAGCCGTGACGACTACGTCCCCCAGACCCCCGTCCAGCAGGGCCAGCCCACCCAGCAGCCCCAGCCCACCCAGCCGATCGAGACGGCGCACGACCCGCAGGCGCCCGGCAGCACCTCGCACCGCGGCGACCCGCGTGCCCCCGAGGCGCCCGGCACCCCCGGCGCACCCGGCACCGGGACGACCTCGCACCCCGACCGCGGGTGACGTTACCGCCGGGTAGAATGGACCTTGGCGAGCCAGGGACCTGACGACCGACGCCGTGCGACCTAGGCTCTCAGCGCACGTCCCCCGGACGTGCTCGAGGACGAGGAGCACACCCGCATGCAGATCGTGGCCATCGTGGTCTCCCTGGCGATCGCTGCCGTCGGCACCACCTTGTTCGTGCGGGCGATCGCGGCGATGGTCGCGGTCCTCCGCACCGGCACGCCGACGTCGCGCACCGACAACCCCGTGGGGCGCTCCCTGACCCTGGTCAAGGAGTCGTTGGGCCACACCCGCATGCTCCAGTGGACCTGGGTCGGTGGCGCGCACTGGTTCGTCATGACCGGGTTCGGCCTCCTCTTCCTGACCCTGGTCACGGCGTTCGGCCAGCTCTTCGACCCGCGCTTCGCACTCCCCCTCCTCGGCCACTTCTTCCTCTTCGAGTGGGCCACCGAGCTCTTCACCTGGGTGATGCTGGCCGCGATCATCGGGCTCTTCTACTACCGCGTCACCCGGCCCAAGGAGCGGGTGCGCGGTGCCCGCGGCCGGCTGTACGGCTCGAGCATGTGGCAGGGCTACTTCGTCGAGGCCGTCATCCTGGGCGTCGGCGTCTGCATCGTCGCGCTGCGCGGCCTGGAGTACGCCCTGGCCGCCGCGGATGGTGACGACCTCGCCTCGGCCTTCCACTTCCCGCTGACCTCCTGGATCGGCGAGGCCCTCTCCGGGGTGTCGGAGAGCAGCCTGGTCACCCTGATCTTCCTGGTCGCGATGCTCAAGATCGTCATCTCCTTCACCTGGATGATCGTGGTCTCGCTCAACCTGACCATGGGCGTGGCATGGCACCGCTTCACCGCGTTCTTCAACATCTGGTTCAAGCGTGAGAGCTCGGGCGGGCTGGCCCTGGGCCGCGTCAAGCCGCTGACCTCCGGGGGCCGGACGGTCAGCCTCGACGACCTCGAGGAGCTCGACGACGACACCACGCTCGGCGTGGGCCAGGTCGAGGACTTCAGCTGGAAGGGCCTGCTCGACTTCACCTCGTGCACGGAGTGCGGTCGTTGCCAGAGCCAGTGCCCTGCCTGGAACACCGACAAGCCGCTGTCGCCGAAGCTGCTGATCACCGCGCTGCGTGACCACGCGTACGCCAAGGCGCCCTACCTGCAGGCCGCCGAGGGCGACCGTGCGGCCCTGCTGGAGGGCAACGACACCCTGACCCGGGAGGTCGAGCGGCCCCTGGTCGGCGACACCGGGGACGGCTGGTTCTACAACCCCGACAGCGGGGCCGCGGTCATCGACTCCGACGTGCTGTGGAACTGCACCTCCTGCGGCGCGTGCGTGCAGCAGTGCCCGGTCGACATCGAGCACGTCGACCACATCATCGACATGCGCCGGTACGCCGTCCTGGTCGAGTCGAACTTCCCGGCCGAGCTCAACGGGCTGTTCAAGGGCCTGGAGAACAAGGGCAACCCGTGGAACATGAACGCCTCCGCACGCCTGGACTGGACCAAGGGGCTCGACGTCGACGTCAAGGTCGTCGGCCAGGACATCGAGTCGCTCGACGAGGTCGAGTGGCTGTTCTGGGTCGGGTGCGCCGGGGCGTACGAGGATCGCGCGAAGAAGACGACCCGCGCCGTGGCCGAGCTGCTCGACATGGCCGGGGTGACCTTCGGCGTCCTGGGCACCGGGGAGACCTGCACCGGTGACCCGGCCCGCCGTGCCGGCAACGAGTTCGTCTTCCAGGGCCTGGCCCAGCAGAACGTGGAGACCATGAAGGAGGCGAAGGTCAAGAAGGTCGTCTCGACCTGCGCCCACTGCTTCAACACGCTGAAGAACGAGTACCGCGAGCTCGGCATCGAGCTCGACGTCGTGCACCACACGCAGCTGCTCAACCGCCTCGTGCGGGAGGGGAGGTTGACACCGGTTGCCGAGGGCGCAGGCGCCACGAAGCGCTCCATCACCTACCACGACCCCTGCTACATCGGTCGTCACAACGGCGTCTACTCCCCGCCGCGCGAGCTGCTCCAGATCCTGCCCGGCGCCGAGCTCGTGGAGATGGAGCGCAACTCCGAGCGCTCGTTCTGCTGCGGCGCCGGCGGCGCGCGGATGTGGATGGAGGAGAACGTCGGCGAGCGGATCAACATGAACCGCACGAACGAGGCCATCGGCACCGGTGCGGACCAGATCGCCGTGGGCTGCCCGTTCTGCCGCGTGATGCTCTCCGACGGCCTCACGGCCGCCCAGGACAAGGGCGAGGCGCGCGAGGAGGTCGAGGTCCTCGACGTGGCCCAGATGCTGCTGGCCTCGGTCAAGGGCGTGCAGGCCACGAAGCTGGCCCCGGCCGGAGCGCCGGTCATGGCCGGTGGCGGGACGGCCACGCTGGTCGCGGACGACGAGGCCACCCACGCCGAGCCGAGTCCGGACGACGCGATGCGCACCGAGGAGTCGATCACCAGGACCGCCGACGTCGGCCCGCTGGCCAAGGCCAGCGGCGGCACGTCGCTCTTCGACACCCCGGCGGAGGCCTCGGTCGAGGCACCTGCGGAGGACAAGCCGGACACCGCGTCGTCCGAGAGGTCCGTGCCCGCCGAGGCCAGGGCCGCCGAGCCCACGTCGTCCGGCGGGTCGCTCTTCGACCTCGGTGGTGGCGACGAGCCCGCAGCGACCGCACCCGCCGCGGAGCCCGCCGCTGCGACGCCGGGGGACCAGGGTCTGGGCGGTGGGTCGCTGTTCGACCTCGGTAGGGACGTCCAGCCGGCCGCGCCGACCGAGCCCGCCGCACCCGCGGCGGCGAGCGAGCCGGTGGCTACCGAGACGGCGGAGCCGGCGCCGGCAGCCGAGCCGGCAGCCAGGCCGGCAGCGGACCTGGGGTCCGGCGGGTCGCTCTTCGACCTGGTGGCAGAGGAGCCCGCCCCGGCGGCACCGGCTGCCCCGGCGGAGGCCCCGGCACCGACGCCCGCAGCAGCGGCGGCGCCCGCGGCAGCGGCACCGGCACCCACTGCGGACCCGGCCCGCCGGTCGATGTTCGACATCGCGTCCCCGGCCGCACCGGCCGCTGCGGCGGCACCGGCTCCCGTCGCCGCCGAGCCCGCCGCCGAGCCCGAGGTGGTCGCTCCCGAGCCCGTCGAGAAGGAGCCGGAGGCGGCCGCAGCAGCACCGGTGGCCGTCACCCCGGCGCCCTCGACCGAGATCCCCGAGGGCGGGTCGCTCTTCGATCTCGCGGGGCCCGCTGCACCCGCACCTGCGGCCACCCCGGAGCCGGCCGCCACCGAGCCGGACCCGGAGCCCGACGTCGCGGTCACCCCGGCGCCGGCTGCGGTCGACGAGGACCCGGAGCAGCCGGCCTCGTCGGGCGAGAAGCACCAGCCGCGTACTGACGCCGACATCAGCGGGTCGAGCAGCCTCTTCGACCTCTGAGCCGCGTCGACTCGACGGCGCGGTCACGTCCCGGCAGCGACGTCGCGCAGCACGTCCTGGGCCCAGCGGCGTCGGACGCCCCAGGTGCGCCGTGCGAGCGCGGCGAGCAGCTGACCCGCAGTGGTGCGCCGGGTGCCTGCGGCCCCCGCCCGCACCGCCACCCGGTCCAGCTCGGTCGCGGCCTTCGCAGCGGCGTCCGGCACCGACCCGGCGTACCGCCGTCGGGGCGGCCCGAGCTTCCACAGCACGCGAGCACCGCTGCCCAGGCGCGCCGGCTCCAGGAGGGTCGACCGGTGTGGTCGAGGTGGACCGTGGCAGCAGGCGCGTACGGCTCCAGGGGATCCCCCACTCCCGGCCGCGTGCCCCGCGGCGCCGATCTGCGCCAGCCGGCGTCGCGGGCCTGTGGACCACTCCTCCGCCAGGACGTGACAGCAGCAGATCAGCTCCCGGCGGCGTCGTCCTTCTGCACCGGGACGACGACCGGACGAAGGCGCGCCCAGACGACGAAGCCCACGCCCACCACGAGCAGCACCACGCCGGCGATCAGGTTGCTGTTGTAGTCGACCTCGCTGGGCACGCCGGGCGTGCTGTCGGTGACGATGCCGGCCACGGTCAGGATGACGCCGTAGACGGCCAGCAGACCGCCGATGACGTTGCGGATGTCGAAGGCACCCGCGGTGTGCGTGCGTTCCTCGAAGGCCGCCTTCTCGGTCCCGGACATCGCCGGGTCGACCGGTGACCCGGACTGCTGCTCGTTGCTCATGCGGTGCTCCTCAGAAGGCGAAGTTCAAGGCGATGACCATCACCAGGGCGATGCCGGCCAGCGGCATGGTGCGGCGGTACCACGGGTAGCCGGCCTCCTCGGCGTCGACGAGGTCCTCCTTGGGCGTCTCGGAGTAGACCAGGCCCCTCAGCTCGGCGGGGTCCCGCGGAGTGGTGACCAGCGAGACCGCGATGCTCAGCACGATGTCGACCACGAAGGCGGTGGCGGCGGCCACGAAGGCGGCACCCTGACCCCCCAACGGGATGATCCCCAGGCTGGCCGCGCCGAACGCGTCCTCGGAGAGGAAGGCGACCAGCACCGCCGACAGGGTCCCGGCGACCAGGCCGACCCAGCCGGCCGTCGGCGTCATCCGCTTCCAGAACATACCGAGGATGAAGGTGGCGAAGAGCGGGGCGTTGAAGAACCCGAAGAGCACCTGGAGGTAGTCCATGATGTTGCTGAAGCCGGAGGCGAACACCGCCGTGCCGATCGCCACCACCGCAGCCACGACGGTGGCCCACCGACCGACCCGCAGGTAGTAGTCGTCGGAGCGGTCCTTGACGACGTACTGCTCCCACAGGTCGTAGGACAGCACGGTGTTGAAGGCCGAGATGTTGGCGGCCATGCCGGCCATGAAGGCGGCGAGCAGACCGGTGATGGCCAGGCCCAGCAGGCCGTTGGGCAGCACGTCGCGCATCAGGTAGAGCAGCGCGTCGTTGTACTGCACCGTCCCCTCGGCCCCGCCCGCGACCGTCTCACCGGCCTTCAGCGAGGCGATCTCGGTGACGAGGACGGCGGCGATCATGCCCGGCACGATCGTGACGAACGGGATGAACATCTTCGGGAAGGCGCCGATGATCGGCGTCTTGCGGGCCGCGGAGATGGAGTTCGAGGCCATCGCCCGCTGGACCTCGACGAAGTTCGTCGTCCAGTAGCCGAACGAGAGCACGAAGCCGAGGCCGAAGACGATGCCGACGACGGACAGGAAGTCGTTGGAGAAGCCGGAGAGCGCGTTGCCGGGCCAGGAGTTGAGCTGCTCCGCCGCGGTCGCCGAGTCGGGGTTCGACGCGGCCGCAGCGGTGATCTTGTCGGTCAGGCCGCCCCAGCCGCCGATCCGGTTCAGGCCGATCAGGGTCAGTGGCAGGAGCGCCGCCACGATCACGAAGAACTGCAGGACCTCGTTGTAGATCGCCGCGCTCAGCCCGCCGAGGGTGATGTAGGACAACACGACCGCGGCGGCGACGACCAGCGACAGGTAGAGGTTCCAGCCGAGCAGCGCCTGGATGATGCTGCCGAGCAGGTACAGGTTGACGCCGGCGATCAGCAGCTGCGCCAGCGCGAACGAGAGCGCGTTGACCAGGTGGGCACCCGTGCCGAACCGGCGCCGCATGAACTCGGGCACCGAGCGCACCTTGGAGCCGTAGTAGAACGGCATCATCACCAC
>JBKJPE010000058.1:0-15578 GCA_046595185.1 Nocardioides sp. | reverse complement strand
GAAGGGGGTGCCTGTCACCAGCACATGGGGATGACGCACCTCTCGGGCCGCCCGCCACTCCTTGGAGCCCTCGACGAGGTGGTCGAGCAGCACGCCGAGGCGCTGGCCGGGGGCAGGGTCGAGGTCACGCACGACGTCGGCCAGGTCGTCCATGCCGTCGAGGCGCTCGACCACCACTCCAAGGTCCCGCAGGTCATCTCCCCAGACCTTCTCCACCAGCTCGGCGTCGTGGCGGCCCTCGACGAAGATCCGGCTCGCCCGGGCGACCCGGGCGCGCGCGCCGCCCACGGCGACCGACCCCGAGGCGGTCCGCGCGGGGGCGGCCGGAGCGCGGACGGGCACCGGAGCGGCGAGCACGACCGGACGACCGTCGAGCAGGAACCCCGCGCCGAGGGGGAAGGTGCGCCGGGTGCCGTGGCGGTCCTCCAGCGTCAGGACGTGCAGGTCACGGTCCACCGAGACGACCTCGCCGCAGAAGTCGGTCATCACCTCCTCGACCACGGCGCCGAGGTCGGCCGTGGCCGGCAGGGCGCGGCCCCGCCGGGGCGCGCGCCAGTCACCGGAGAGGACGTCGGATCCGTAGCGGTCGCTCACCCTGGACACGCTAGGCGGCGCCGCCGACGGTCCCGGGGACGCGCGCCGGGTCAGGACGTCGAGCCGGAGCCCTCGTCCTGGGCGTCGTCCCCGGAGCCGTCGTCGGGGCGTGAGTCGTCCTCGGCGCCCCCGGGCCCGTCGGGCTCGGAGCGCTCCACCGGCTTGTCGCTCACGAGGAGGTCGTCGACCCGTTCACCGGGCTCGAGGCCCACGGCCAGAGGGTTGTCCTCGCTGGGGACGAGGTCCTCGGGCAGCTGGTCGTCCGAGATCCCGATGTCGGGCTCGGACCGGTCCTGGGAGGCAGAGGTGTCGCTCATGGCGCGACGCTAGTGGGTCCGGCGGGGGCGTCAACCACCCGCGGCCGAGGTCGGGCGGTCAGGCGAGGGGGAGCCGTCGACCGCCCGGGGGGAGTGCGTCGTACCCCCGGCGGACGGCGTCGGCGAGCAGGTGCCGGGGGAAGGGCCAGTCGCCCAGCCCGAGCGCCTCGTCGGGGCCGACGCCGGTCGCGGCCAGGTCCCGCACCTGCTGCGCGAGCAGGCCGAGCTCGTTGCGCTGCTGCTCGACGTGGTCGCGGTCGACCGGCCGGCCGTGACCCGGGACGACGAGGGTGGCCGGGGTGAGGAGGTCGAGGACGACGTCGAGGGTGGAGGGCCAGGCCAGCGGGTGGCAGTCCGGCCCCAGACCGGGCACGGCGAGCCCGCCCACCGAGCGGTCCTCGGCCCGGTCGGACTGCTCGACCAGGTCGCCGGCCAGGACGACGTCGACGTCGCCGACGCGGACGACGAGGTCGCCGCCGGTGTGACCGGCGCCGGGGTGGACCAGCTCGACGACCCGGTCGCCCAGGTCGAGGACGCTCACGGCGGAGAAGAGGTGGTCGGGGGCGACCAGCGTGGTCCCGTCCAGCTCGACGGCGTGCGGCTCGGCCGGGTCGGCGGCCATCCGGCGCCGGGTGGCCTCGCCCCAGCGGGCCAGCTCGTCGGCTGCGCTCTCGTGGGCGTGCACCGGCACCGCGGGCCAGCGCCCGCGGAAGGCCTCGGTGCCGAAGGCGTGGTCGAAGTGCCAGTGCGTGGTGACCACGGCCACGACCTCCCCCGGCAGCCCGGCGACCGCCCGGGCCACGGGCGCTGCTGCGGCGGTCGAGCCGGAGGTGTCCACCACGACGAGGCCGCGGGCGCCGCCGACGACGGAGACGTTGACGTCGCACCAGGGCTGCGGGGCGAGCCAGACGCGGTCGGCGACCTCGGTGAACGGCACCGCCCCACCCTAGGAGACGCGGCCCCGTCGGGGCCGCGCCCGCGGGGGCGGTGGATCGCGGCCCGCGCGCTAGCATTGGCACTCGCGAACGGTGAGTGCCAGGCGCAGGAGGTGGACCGGGGTGCAGGAGGAACGCAGGCTGGCCGTGCTGCGCGCCATCGTGGAGGACTACGTCTCCACCGAGGAGCCCGTCGGCTCCAAGTCGCTGGTCGAGCGCCACCGCCTGGGCGTCTCGCCCGCGACGGTGCGCAACGACATGGCGGTGCTGGAGGACGAGGGCTACATCGCCCAGCCCCACACCAGCGCGGGCCGCGTGCCGACCGACAAGGGCTACCGCCTCTTCGTGGACCGCCTCACCACGGTCAAGCCGATGAGCGCGGCCGAGAAGCGCGCCATCGCCACCTTCCTCGACGGCGCCGTCGACCTCGACGACGTCGTGGGCCGCTCGGTGCGGCTGCTCTCGCAGCTGACCCGCCAGGTCGCCGTCGTGCAGTACCCCGTGCTGTCGCGCTCCACCGTGCGCCACGTGGAGCTGGTCGCGCTGGCCCCGACGCGGCTGCTGGTCGTGCTGATCCTCTCCACCGGCCGGGTCGAGCAGCGGGTGGTCGAGGTCGCCGAGCCGATGGGCGACACCGACCTCGCCGACCTCCGCCGCCGGGTCAACCGGGCCGCGGTGGGTGAGCCGATCGCCGATGCCGCCGACGCGCTGCGCGTCCTCGCCTGGCCACCTCCGGGTCCGGCCGCGGACCCGACCGCCGCCGACCCGACCGCCACGGGACCGCACGACGCCACCCGGGCGACCAGCGCCGCCAGCAGCCCGGTCGTGGACGCGCTGCTCGAGGCGATGAGCGACCACCGCTCCGACGAGCGGGTGGCGGTCGGCGGTGCCGCCAACCTGGCCCGCCACGTCGACAGCCCCGACTCCGCGGTCCGGCCGCTGCTCGAGGCGCTCGAGGAGCACGTCGTGCTGCTCAGGCTGCTCGGGGAGGCCGGCGCCGACGGGGCGGTCACCGTCCGGATCGGCCACGAGGGCCCGTACGAGGAGCTGGCCTCGACCAGCGTGGTGGCCACCGGGTACGGCTCGCGCGACGACGCCCTGGCCACGCTCGGTGTCGTCGGTCCGACCCGGATGGACTACCCCGGCACCATGTCCGCGGTGCGCGCCGTGGCCCGCTACGTCAGCCGGATCCTCGACGAGGCCTGACCGGCCCGGCGCCACGGCGCCACGGCGCCGGCGCGCCCACCCAGACCCGCACCCCGACCTGCACCCAGACCCCACGGACCGAAGGACGATGATCCCAGCGTGAGCCAGGACCTCTACGCGATGCTCGGCGTCGAGCGCGACGCCGACAGCGACACCCTCAAGAAGGCCTACCGTCGCCTCGCCCGCCAGCTGCACCCGGACGTCAACCCGGACCCGGCGACGCAGGAGCGGTTCAAGGAGGTCTCCGCTGCCTACGAGGTCCTCTCGGACCCGCAGAAGCGTGCGGCCTACGACCGGGGCGGCGACCCGTTCGCCGGTGCCGGCGGCTTCGGCCAGGGGGCCGGGTTCTCCTTCACCGACATCATGGACGCCTTCTTCGGCGGCCAGGGCGGTGGCGGCGGCGGTGGTCGCGGCCCCCGTCCGCGCAGCCGGCGCGGACAGGACGCCCTGATCCGCCTGGAGATCCCCCTCGCGGAGGCCGCCTTCGGCGTGACCCGCGAGCTGAAGGTCGACACCGCGGTGCTGTGCACGACGTGCGAGGGCGCCGGGGCGGCCCCGGGGACCCAGCCCGTGGGCTGCGAGACCTGCCGCGGGGCCGGCGAGGTGGCCCAGGTGCAGCGCTCGTTCCTGGGCGAGGTGCGGACCCTGCGCCCCTGCGCGGCCTGTCGGGGCTTCGGGTCGATCATCCCGGAGCCCTGCCGCACCTGCGCGGGCGACGGGCGCGTCCGCTCGCGGCGCACCCTGACGGTCAAGATCCCTCCGGGCGTCGACACCGGCACCCGGGTGCAGCTGTCGGAGCAGGGTGAGGTCGGTCCCGGCGGCGGCCCCGCCGGCGACCTGTACGTCGAGATCAACGTCGCCGCGCACCCGGTCTTCACCCGGCACGGCGACGACCTGCACTGCGTGGTCACCGTGCCGATGGCGGCGGCCGCGCTCGGCACGACGCTGAACCTGCCCACCCTCGAGGCCGACGTCGTCGACCGTCCCGAGGAGGAGGGTCCTCTGGTGGATCCCGACCTCCCGGCCTCCCACGACCTGGAGGTGAGCCCCGGCACCCAGTCGGGCGCCGAGCAGGTCCTGCGCGGTCGTGGCGTGCCCGGCCTGCGCGGCGGTCGCGGCGACCTCGTGGTCAGCATCAGCGTGGAGACCCCGACCCGGCTCGACGCCCGTCAGACCGAGCTGCTCGAGGAGCTGGCCGCGATCCGGGGCGAGCAGCGCCCCGACGGTCAGGTCAAGCCCCGCCAGTCGTCGGTGTTCGGTCGTCTGCGCGACGCCTTCAACCACTAGGACGCGGTGCGGTGAGCCTCCCGGTGCACCTGGTGCCCACCCTGGCCGGCGTGGGGGTGGGCGACACCGTCACGGTCGAGGGCGACGAGGCCCACCACGCGGTCGCCGTACGCCGGCTGCGCGCTGGTGAGCAGGTCGTCCTGACCGACGGCCTCGGGGCGCGGGTCCTGGCCGAGGTGGGCCAGACCGGCAAGCGGACGTTCGCCGCCGTCGTCTCGACGCGCGAGGACCTGGCCCGCCCCGACCCGGAGCTGGTCGTCGTCCAGGCCCTGCCGAAGGGCGACCGCGGTGAGCTCGCCGTCGAGGTGCTCACCGAGGTGGGGGTGGCCCGGGTCGTGCCGTGGGCGGCCGAGCGCTGCGTCGCGGTCTGGCGGGGGGAGAGGGCCGCCAAGTCGCTGGCCCGGTGGCGCGCCACGGCCCGCGAGGCCGCCAAGCAGGCCCGCCGCGCCTGGCACCCGGAGGTCGACGACCTGGCCCGCACCGACCGCGTGGTCGGGCTGGTGGCGGCCGCCGACCTGGCCGTGGTGCTGCACGAGGACGCCCGCGAGACGCTGGCCGGCCTGGACGTCCCCGCCACCGGGACCGTGGTCGTCGTCGTGGGCCCGGAGGGCGGCCTCACCGACGACGAGGTCGCCGCCCTGGTGTCCGCCGGTGCCCGGTCGGTGCGGCTGGGCACCGAGGTGCTGCGCACCTCGACCGCCGGCGTCGCCGCCTGCGCCGCCCTGCTCGCCCGCACCCCCCGCTGGCGCTAGCCCAGGTGCCGCTCGCGACCAGCCCACATGCCGCTCGCGACCAGCCCAGGTGCCGGTCGCGGCCAGCCCACATGCCGGTCGCGAACGGCTCGGCTCACTCGACGCGGATCGTCTTGGAGTCCTCGGTGGGGCCGCTGCCCTCGCCGTCCGACGGGTCGGAGGTCATCGCCACGAAGGTGTACGTGCCCGGGTCGAGGCGGGAGACGTCCACCTCGGCCGACCAGGGAAAGAGCCGCTCGAGGTAGCCGTCGGCGGTGGCGAACCCGTCCAGCACGACCTCGCCGCCGCTGCGCACCTCCCACGGGACGTTGCCCTCGAACGAGCTGGCCACGCCGGTGGCGGTGAAGGAGTCCCCGACGACGGTCGCCTCCTCGGGCATCGTCACGTTGACCAGTCCCAGGGTCCGCAGCTGCGGGCCGGCGGTCACCCCCTGCGCGGTGGGCACGCCGAGCAGCGTCGTGGCCTCACCCCCGTCCTCGGTGAAGGCCCGCAGCGGCTGCCGCTCCTGGGCCACGCCCTGCAGCGTGTAGACGACCTGCTGCACGGCCAGGGTCGCCTGCGCCGCGGTCATGCCCTCCGGGCGCCGGGTCCACGACGGGTCGTCGAGGACGACCTCGAAGCCGTCGGCGCCCTGACGCACGTCGGCGAAGGAGCCGGTCGGCAGCAGGCTGTCGTAGTCAGGGTCCAGGGTGCTGCCGCCGGTGAGCAGGTCGCCCGCCGCGACCAGGGGGTCGGAGGCCTCGACGGAGCGGAACTCGCGGAAGAGACGCTGGCCCTGGGGGGTGTCGCCCACCACGTAGACCGGCACCGTCGTGGTCGACGTGGGCTCGTCGGAGGCCGTCGGCTCCTCCGACGGCCCTGATGCGTCCTGCGTGGGCCCCGTGTCGTCCGAGGGCTGCTCGGAGGTGTCGCCGGACGCCTCGGAGCCCGGGTCCTCCGCGTTCTGGTCGGCGTCGTCGCCGCACCCTGCGAGGACGACCAGCGACAGTCCGCCGGCGAGCCCGAGGGCGACCGCGCGGTGACGGCGGTGACGGCGGTGCGGGGCGGCAGGAGTGGACCACATGAACCCCATCATCCCCTCCCGTCCCAGCAGTACGGCGCGGGACGCCCGCGTGTCGGCAGTCGGTGGTCTCGGCGGGCGGTGGTGGCTCGGCAGGCGGGCGTGGCAGCATCGCGCCGTCGGCGAGACGCGCCCGACGACGAGGAGGAGCCCCATGGACGACTGCCTGTTCTGCTCGATCGTGGCCGGTGACGTGCCCGCAGAGGTCGTGCACTCGACCGAGCGCACCGTGGCCTTCCGCGACGTCAACCCCCAGGCGCCCACCCACGTCCTCGTCGTGCCGCGCGCGCACCACCGGGACGCGGCGGCGCTGGCCGCCGCCGACCCGGAGGCCAGCGCGGAGATGGTCACCACCGCCGCGGCCGTGGCCACCGCCGAGGGGCACGGGGAGGCGTACCGCCTGGTCTACAACACCGGGTCGGGGGCGGGGCAGACCGTGTTCCACACCCACCTGCACGTGATCGCCGGCCGGGACCTCACCTGGCCGCCGGGCTGACACCGGTCGACCGCCGGTCGGACTAGCCCGGCAGGACGGCCTGGACCAGCCGCACCACGTACATGAGCACCGGGAACGCGAAGACGACCAGCAGCACCCACGCGGTGACCCGGTGCTTGGTCTTGGTGGCGTCGAGCCGGCCGGCGAAGTCGAGCAGCGCGCCGTCCGGGACGTGCTGGGTCAGGCCCATCCGTTGCGCGTCGTACGGCAGGTGCTGACCGGCGAACCACGCCGGCGGGCTGTCGTCGTCGTGGTCGAAGTCGGTGTCGAACGGGTCGCGGGGGAGCTCCTCGTCGGCGTGCCCGCTGCTGCCCGTCATGCCACCACCGTACGGCCACCGGCCGTGGGGCGCCGCGACGCGCCCCGGCGTACGATTGGGGAGCGGTCCGCGACCCGCCTCCGGGCGCCGGTCGCGCGCCTAGTCCCCGCCCGAGCCACAGGAAGGTCGCCCACCCGGGCCTCCATGACAGACAGCGTGCCCGTCCAGCCCACCAAGCACACCGTGGTGGTCCCTCACAGCATCGACATGGTCAGCCTCCTCGGCCCCGGCGACGAGCACCTCGCGATGATCGAGCGCAGCTTCGAGGCCCAGGTGCACGTGCGCGGCAACCGGATCAGCCTGAGCGGCGAGCCGGCCGAGATGGCGCTGGCCGAGCGGCTGCTCGACGAGCTGGTCGCCATCATCCGCACCGGTCAGGGCGTGACGTCCGAGACCGTCGAGCGGGTGATGACGATGCTGCGCGCCGAGACCACCGAGCGACCGGCCGACGTCCTCTCGCTCAACATCCTGTCCAACCGCGGGCGCTCCATCCGACCCAAGACGGTGAACCAGAAGCGCTACGTCGACGCGATCGACGAGCACACCATCACCTTCGGCATCGGCCCGGCCGGCACGGGCAAGACCTACCTGGCCATGGCCAAGGCCGTGCAGGCGCTGCAGGCCAAGACCGTGACGCGGATCATCCTGACCCGCCCGGCGGTCGAGGCGGGGGAGCGGCTGGGCTACCTGCCCGGCACGCTGAGCGAGAAGATCGACCCGTACCTGCGCCCGCTCTACGACGCGCTGCACGACATGATCGACCCTGAGACGATCCCCAAGCTGCTCGCCGCGGGCACCATCGAGGTCGCGCCCCTGGCCTACATGAGGGGCCGCGCGCAGCCGTTGGACGCGGACGTCCTCACGCCCGACGGGTTCGTGTCGATGGGCGCGCTGTCCGTCGGCGACCTCGTGACGGGCAGCGACGGTCGGCCGACCCCGGTCCTCGGTGTCTTCCCCCAGGGCTCGAAGGACGTCTACCGGGTGAGGACCAGCGACGGCGCGTCCACGCTCGCCTGCGGCGAGCACCTGTGGACCGTCCGGACGCCCGACGACCGGAGACGCGGCACGACCCGGACGCTCCAGACCTCCGAGATGGTCGGCCGCCCGCGTCGGGGCCGCGTCCACCGGTACGAGCTCCCGCTCGTCGCTCCGGTCGACCTGGTGCCCCAGGACGTGCCGATGTCGGCGTACGCGCTCGGCCTGCTGCTGGGAGACGGCTGCACCACGACAGCGACCACGCCTTCCTTCACGACTGCCGATCCCGAGTTGGCCACGGCGTTGGAGGCCGAGCTCGACGGGATCGAGGTCACGTACAAGGACCGCTACGACTACGTCCTGCGCCACGTCCACGGCGGTCGGGGCGGGCTCCGGGTCGCCAACCCCGTCACCGTGGCCATCCGTCAGCTGGGCCTGGCCGGGCACCGGTCGGGCACCACGTTCGTGCCGCCCGTCTACCTGCAGAATGCCACCGACGTCCGTCTCGGTGTGCTGCAGGGTCTGCTCGACACCGACGGCGGGCCGGTCACCAGGACCGGGCGGAGCTGCCGGGTCCGGTACGCCACGACCTCACCGCAGCTGCGTGACGACGTGGTCTGGCTGGTGCGCTCCCTCGGGGGCGTCGCCCGCTCACGCAGGAGGGCGGCGCACGGGCGCCTGCCGGGGTGGGCCGGCGGCCGCGCCGTCGAGTACCGGGCGGACGCCTACTCGGTGGACATCCGGCTCCCTCGGGGGGTGGACCCGTTCCGCCTGACTCGGAAGAAGGAGGTCTACGACGCCGCAGGGGGCGGCGGCAGGCCCATGCGTCACGTCGCGGCGATCGACCCGGTCGGGGCCATGCAGACTCAGTGCATCCAGGTGGCAGCGCCGGACTCGCTCTACGTGACCGACGACTTCATCGTCACCCACAACACGCTCAACGACGCCTTCATCATCCTCGACGAGGCCCAGAACACCTCGCCGGAGCAGATGAAGATGTTCCTGACCCGGCTGGGCTTCGGCTCCAAGATCGTGGTCACCGGCGACGTCACCCAGGTCGACCTGCCCAAGGGCACCAAGTCCGGGCTGCGGGTGGTCGAGGACATCCTCGACGGCGTTGACGACCTGTCCTTCAACCGCCTCGGCAGCGGCGACGTCGTCCGGCACCGGCTGGTCGGTAAGATCGTCGCGGCCTACGACCAGCACGAGGCCGATCGCGACACGGAGCGCGAGGCCCGCCAGGTCGCCCGCGACGAGGTGGCCGACCGGGCTGCCTCCGGCGACCGGTCCTGATCGGGTGGGAACCATGAGCATCGAGATCCTGGACGAGTCCGGCCTCGGGATCGACGCCGCCCACCTCGCGCGGCTCTGCCGCTTCGTGATGGACCGGATGCGGGTGCACCCGCAGGCCGAGCTGTGCCTCAAGGCCGTCGACCGCGACACCATCGCCGAGCTCAACGAACGCTGGATGGAGAAGACCGGGCCCACGGACGTGCTGGCCTTCCCGATGGACAAGCTGCGCCCGGGCATGATCGACGAGGAGCCCGAGGAGGGCGTCCTGGGCGACCTCGTGCTGTGCCCCGAGATAGCGGCCACCCAGGGTGAGCAGGCCGGCCACGGCACGCTGGCCGAGATCGAGCTGCTGACCACCCACGGGATCCTGCACCTGCTCGGCTACGACCACGCCGAGCCCGAGGAGCACCGCGCCATGTTCGGGCTGCAGGACGAGCTCCTCGCCGCCTGGCGTGGGCGTCAGGACGACGCATGACCCCCGACCTCTGGCCGTTCCTGGCCGCGGCCGTCCTCGTGGTCGCCGCCGGCGTGCTGAGCGCCGTCGACGCGGCGCTGGCCCAGTTCTCCCGGGCCCGCGCGCAAGAGCTGGTGGTGGAGGGGCGCACCGGCGCCAAGCGGCTGCTGGCCCTGCTCGACGACCCGCCGCGCTACCTCAACACCGCCCTGCTGCTGCGCCTGGCCGCCGAGATCACCGCGATCGTGCTGGTGACCCTGGAGCTGAGCCAGGCCCTGGACCGGCGCTGGGGCCTGACCGTCCTGGCGGCGACCGCGCTGATGCTGGTGGTCTCCTTCGTGGTGATCGGCGCCGCCCCGCGCACCCTGGGCCGCCAGCACTCCGAGAGCGTCGCGGTCTGGTGCGCGGCCCCGTTGGCCCTGGCCACCCGCGTCCTGGGCCCCCTGCCGCAGCTGCTGATCCTGATCGGGAACGCGATCACCCCCGGGAAGGGCTTCCGGGAGGGCCCGTTCGCCTCCGAGACCGAGCTGCGCGAGATGGTCGACATGGCCGAGGCCTCCTCGCTGATCGAGTCCGAGGAACGGCGCATGATCCACTCCGTCTTCGAGCTCGGCGACACCACGGCCCGCGAGGTGATGGTCCCCCGCAACGACGTGGTCTACGTCGAGCGCCACAAGAACCTGCGCCAGACGCTGTCGCTGTTCCTGCGCAGCGGCTACTCCCGGGTGCCGGTGATCGGGGAGAACCTCGACGACGTGGTCGGGTTCGCCTACCTCAAGGACATCGTGCGCCGCGACTTCGAGGCGCCGGACGCCGAGTTCACCCAGCGCATCGAGGCCCTGATGCGCCCGGTGCACTGGGTGCCGGAGTCCAAGCCGGTCGACGACCTGCTGCGCGAGATGCAGGCCGACCGCACCCACGTCGCGATCGTGGTCGACGAGTACGGCGGCACCGCCGGGCTGATCACCATCGAGGACGTGCTGGAGGAGATCGTCGGCGAGATCACCGACGAGTACGACGAGGAGCAGCTCGACCTCGAGGTCCTCGAGGAGGGCCGCGAGGTCCGGGTCTCCTCCCGCTGGCCGGTCGACGACCTCGAGGAGGTCTTCGGCTTCGACGTCGAGGAGGAGGACGTCGACAGCGTCGGCGGCCTGATGGCCAAGCACCTCGGCCGGGTGCCCATCCCCGGCTCTCACGTCGAGGCGCACGGCCTGCGCTTCGACGCCGAGGACGCCACCGGCCGTCGCAACAAGGTCAGCACCGTCCGGATCCGGCTCCTCGGGAAGGACCCCGTCACGCCGCAGCCGGTCGGCACCGACGAGACGATGGTGGGCACCCGTGACTGATCCCCGTGAGCCCGCGGGCCTGGCCCCCGCCGACCTGGCCACCGCGCCCGGGGCCCTGGCCGCCGAGGACGCCAAGCTGGTGACCCTGGCGCGGGCCACGCGCGCGCGTACCGGTGCCGCCGAGGGTGCCGCGGTGCGTGACTCCGACGGCCGCACCTACGCCGCCGCGACGGTCGACCTGCCCTCGTTGCACGTCTCCGCGCTCGGGGTGTGCGTGGCGATGGCGGTGGCCTCCGGTTCGGCGGGGCTCGAGGCGGCGGTCGTGCTCGCCGGTGCCGGCGCCGGAGCCGTCGCCGGGGCCGACCTGGCCGTGGTCCGTGACTTCGGCGGGACCGGGGTGCCCGTGCACGCCGGCGACGCCCGCGGCACGCTGACCGGGACCGCCACCAGCTAGGCCGGGTGGTCGCCCAGCCCGGTGGTCCAGTCCCACCACCGCGCGGGGTTCACCGCAGGGGTCGGCAGGAGTAATTTCGGGTGGCGTGACTGACCTCGGCATCCTGGATCCGCAGGTCGTGGCGGGCTGGAGCGCCCATCGCGAGGGCGTGGAGCGGCTGCGCGCGTCGTACGCCGCGGTCCCGGAGGGTGAGCCGGTCCGCCTGGCCAAGTCGACCTCCAACCTCTTCCGGCCCCGCGCCGCCACCTCCGCCCCGGGGCTCGACGTCTCTGGCCTGACCGGGGTGATCGAGGTCGACCCGGTCCGCGGGACCGCACAGGCCCAGGGGATGTGCACCTACGAGGCCCTGGTGGCCGCCACCCTGGCCCGCGGCCTGGTGCCGCTCGTGGTGCCCCAGCTGCGCACCATCACCCTCGGCGGTGCGGTGGCTGGCCTGGGGATCGAGTCGACGAGCTTCCGGCACGGCCTGCCGCACGAGTCGGTGTGCGAGATGGATGTGCTGACGGGCGCCGGCGAGGTCGTCACGATCCGCCCGGGGGACGCGCTCTTCGACGCCTTCCCCGGCTCCTACGGCTCGCTGGGCTACGCCACGCGCCTCGAGGTCGCGCTGGAGGCCGTCCCGTCGTACGCCGCGCTGCGCCACGTCCGCTTCCACGACACCGCCACGCTCGCCGAGGCGATCGCCGCGGTGGTGGCCTGCGGCGAGCACGACGACGAGCGCGTCGACGGTCTCGACGGCGTCGTCTTCGCCCCCGACGAGGTCTACCTGACCCTGGCCCGCTGGACCGACCGCAAGCCCGTGGACGGGCAGCCCTTGTCGGACTACGGCGGTCAGCAAGTGTTCTACCGCTCGATCCGCGAACGGACCACCGACCTGCTCACCGTCGAGGACTACCTGTGGCGCTGGGACACCGACTGGTTCTGGTGCTCGGGCGCCCTCGGCCTGCAGCACCCGGTCGTCCGCCGGCTGTGGCCGCGCCGCTGGCGCCGCTCGGACGTCTACCACCGCCTGCTGGGTCTCGACCAGTGGCTCGGCGTCGTCGACCGGTTCGATCGCCGGGCCGGGCGCCCGCGGCGCGAGCGGGTGGTGCAGGACGTCGAGGTGCCGCTGGACCGGCTCGGCGCCTTCCTGTCCTGGTTCGACGAGCACGTCGGGATGCGGCCGGTGTGGCTGTGTCCGCTGGTCGCACGCCGCGACTGGCCGACCTACCCGTTGGTGGCCGGGGACACCTACGTCAACGTCGGCTTCTGGGGCACCGTCCACGTCGGGCCGGACGCGCCCGCCGGGCCCACCAACCGTGCGATCGAGGCACGCGTCGACGAGCTCGGTGGGCACAAGTCGCTCTACTCCGAGTCGTTCTACGACCGGGCCACCTTCGACGCGCTCCACGACGGCGCCCTGCTGGCGGCGCTCAAGGCGGTCACCGACCCCGGTGGCCGGTTGACCTCCCTCTACGACAAGGCGGTGCGCTGCCGATGAGTGCGATCCCGATCGGTGACGCGGTCTCCGTGCTGATGCGTGACGGGCTGCCCGTGCGCTTCGAGGCCTACGACGGCAGCTCCGCGGGGCCGGCCGACGCCTCGATCACGCTGCGGCTGCTCAACCGGCGCGGCCTGGCGTACCTGATGACGGCACCCGGTGACCTGGGCCTGTCACGGGCCTACGTGGCCGGTGACCTCGAGCTCGAGGGCGCCCACCCCGGCGACCCGTACGACGCGATGTCGCTGCTGCTGAACCACACCGCGCCCCGGCGGCCCTCTGCCAAGGAGGCCCTCGACCTGGTCCGCGGTCTCGGTCTGTCGAACCTCAGGCCGCCCCCGCCGCCGCCGCAGGAGCACCTGCCCCGCTGGCGTCGGGTGGTGGAGGGCGTCCGCCACTCGATCACCCGGGACGCCGACGCCGTCGCCCGCCACTACGACCTGTCGAACGCGTTCTACGAGCTGCTGCTCGGCCCGTCGATGACCTACACCTGCGCGGTCTACCCCGACCCCGACGCGAGCCTGGAGCAGGCGCAGGCCGAGAAGTACGACCTGGTCTGCCGCAAGCTCGGCCTGCAGCCCGGCATGCGCCTGCTGGACGTCGGGTGCGGCTGGGGCGGCATGGTCCGCCACGCGGCGCGTCACCACGGGGTGCGCGCCCTGGGCGTGACGCTGTCACGCGAGCAGGCCGGCTGGGCCAAGGAGGCCATCGACCGCGACGGCCTCGGCGACCTGGCCGAGGTCCGCCACGGTGACTACCGCGACGTGCTGGAGGGCGACTTCGACGCGATCAGCTCGATCGGTCTCACCGAGCACGTCGGGGTCAGGCAGTACCCCGCGTACTTCTCGTTCCTGCGCGACCACCTGCGCCCCGAGGGGCGCCTGCTCAACCATTGCATCACCCGACCGCACAACCGACCGGAGGAGACCGGCGCGTTCATCGACCGCTACGTCTTCCCCGACGGGGAGCTGACCGGCTCCGGGACGGTGGTGGGGGCCATGCAGGACGCCGGGCTCGAGGTCGCGCACGAGGAGAACCTGCGTCACCACTACGCCCTGACGCTGCGTGACTGGTGCACCAACCTCGTCGAGCACTGGGACGACGCGGTGGCTGAGGTCGGCCCCGGTACGGCCCGGGTGTGGGGTCTCTACCTGGCCGGCTCGCGGCTCGCCTTCGAGCGCAACGAGATCCAGCTGCACCAGGTGCTGGGCGTGCGCACGACCGTCGACGGCTCCGACGGCCTGCCCCTGCGCCCCACCTGGTGAGACCCGTCCGCGGGCAGGCGATGATGGCGCGATGAGCACCAGGGCCGGCCTGCACCCCGCGAGCGTGATGGCACGCGAGCAGGTGTCGCCGCACCTGGTCCGGTTGGGCCTCGGGGGGCCCGGCCTGGCCGGCTTCGCCTCCACCGGGGTGCCGGACGAGTGGGTGTCCCTGGTCGTCCCCGGGCAGTTCCAGGGCCGCTACTACACCGTGCGCTCGTGGGACGGGTCGCAGCTGGTGCTGGACGTCGTCGTGCACGACCAGGGCCTGGTGACCGAGTGGGTCGCCCGGGACTGCGTCGGGGAGGAGGTCGTGGTCTCGGACCCGAGCGGGTCCTACGACCCGCCCGCCGACGCCGGGTGGGTCCTGCTGGTCGGCGACCTCACCGCGCTGCCGGCGATGGCGCGGGTGTGCGAGACGACCGACCTGCCGGTCCGCGTCTGGGCCGAGGTCCCCGACGACCCGCGGCTGCTCGGGGGCTACCTGCCCGACGGGCCCCAGGGCCCGGACGTGACCTGGGTGCGCAGCCCCGGTGACGGCTCCAGCAGGTTGGCCGCGGTGGTCGAGGAGCTCGTGTGGCCCGAGGGCCCCGGCTACTTCTGGATGGCGGGGGAGTCCTCCCAGATGCGGGCCATCCGCAAGCAGCTGATGCGGGAGAAGCGTCTGCCCAGCCAGGCGTACGACGTGATGGGCTACTGGCGCGCGAACGCCGCCCGGCAGCCGCGCAGCGTGGACCCGGGACCCGTCTGGCGTGCCGGCCGGGCGGCAGGCAAGACTGACGAGCAGATCTGGGCCGACTACGACGCGGTGCAGCAGCGAGTGCAGCAGGACGAGGCGAACGATGGCTGACCTTCCCCCACCCTCCCCGCCCC
The DNA here is from genome assembly GCA_046595185.1 of Nocardioides sp. GTDB lineage: Bacteria > Actinomycetota > Actinomycetes > Propionibacteriales > Nocardioidaceae > Nocardioides. Next base: position 535 of record JBKJPE010000058.1, on the reverse strand, counting down.
CGGCGAGCCTGATGTCGCACGAGTGGGCCGAGGGCCACCGCAGCGGCTTCGCGTCGTTCGTCGGGCGGCCCAACGCCGGCAAGTCGACCCTCACCAACGCCCTGGTCGGCATGAAGGTCGCGATCACCTCCGACAAGCCCCAGACCACCCGCAGCGTGGTGCGCGGCATCGTGCACCGCGACGACGCCCAGCTGGTGCTCGTCGACACCCCCGGCCTGCACCGGCCGCGCACCCTCCTCGGCGAGCGCCTCAACGACCTCGTCAAGACCACGCTCGGCGAGGTCGACGTCGTCGCCGTGTGCCTGCCGGCCAACGAGAAGGTCGGACCCGGCGATCGCTTCATCGTCAAGGAGATGGCGAAGGTCAAGCGGACCATCAAGGTCGCCATCGCCACCAAGACCGACCTGGCCACGCCCGAGCAGATCGGTCAGCACCTGCTCGACATCCAGGCGCTCGGTGCCGAGATCGGCATCGAGTGGGCCGAGATCGTGCCCGTCTCCGCCCAGTCGGGCGACCAGGTGGCGCTGCTGGCTGA
>JBKJPE010000216.1:0-5394 GCA_046595185.1 Nocardioides sp. | reverse complement strand
ACGAGGAGGGCCTGCAGGACTGTCCCGCTGCCCGAGACGAGGACGACCAGGCGGGCGGGGTGCGGCACCCGTCGAGTCTAGGGGGCCGGTTCGGGGTCGGCGCGGCGGGAGCGACGTGACCAGGCGTGCACGACGACGGCGCCCACGAGCCCCCCGACGCCGAGCGCAGTGACGGCGTGGACGAGCACCTCGAGCGCAGCAGGACCGACCTGCTGCATGCGCCCGGGGCCGACCGCGCCCCCGGCCACCACGGCCAGCGCCCCGACGACCACCCCGGCCAGCACCCCGCCGCCGGCACCGCGGACCGCGGCGGCGTCCCAACGGTCCGCGGGACGACGGCGCAGGTGGCGCCCGGCCGCGAGCGCCGCGACCACCACCGGCACGGCCACCAGCCACGGGGTCCAGGCGGGCACGTCGCCGCTGTCGGGCAGGGCGGCCAGCAGCGGCACCATCGGCACCGGGCCGAGGGCCACCACCGTCGGCGACACCACGGTGCCGGTGCCGACCGCGAAGCCCGGGCCCAGCAGGTAGGCGCCCGCGAAGAGCACCGCGTTGGGCAGCAGCAGCAGGCACAACGCGCTCAGCAGGAGGGCCTCGCCGACGGAGGTGCGCAGCTGGGCCAGGACGTTGGCCGCCGTGCCGAGGTCGAGCAGCAGCGCGACGACCAGCAGCACCAGGGCCGCCACCGACCACGCCACCACCACGCGCCGGGCCAGGTCGGTGACCTCGCGCAGCACCGGCGGCAGCCGGTCCAGCCAGATCGCGGCCCGCCCGGAGCCGATCGCGACCGCCGGCAGCACCACGACGAGTCCCAGCACGAGCGTGACGCCGAGGGCGTCGGGCAGCGACGGGGCGGTCGCCGGCGACGCGGCGACGGTGTGGACGACGGCGAGCACCACCGCGTACGACGCGGTCAGCAGCGCGACCGCGGCACCGACGGTCCAGTCACGCTCGCCGTCGCCGATGCGGTCCGCGTCCGGGCCGTGCCCGGACAGCGCCTCGCCCACCCGCAGCGAGAACCGCCACGCCACGAGGGCGCAGAGCAGGGTGAGGCCGAGCGGCAGCGCCGTGACCGTGACGCCGTCGACCCGCACGCCCGACCCGTGGGCGGCCAGCCACCCCAACGCCCCGACCCGCAGCCCGTCGCGCGGGGTGCCGTGCGCGCCGGCGTCGCTGGCGAACCAGCCGACCACCCCGACCCCGAGGCAGACCACCAGGGGCGCGAGCGCGGCCACCAGCCCGCCGAGCACCGCGACCGCCACCAGCGGCCGGGGCTGCTGGGACCGGAGCGACGCCGGCGTCGTGCGGACGTCGCCCGCCGCACGGCGGTCGGGTCGGACCGAGGACGGCAGCAGCGAGGTCATGGTCGGACCATCGTCGCCCGCCCACCGGGTCGCTCGGCGCAGGCACGCCGCACCCGACCGTGGCCGGCCTCACGTCACCCCGGGCCGCCTCGGCTGGTTTCCGCCCCCGTGCGCCACGTAGCGTGGCACGGCCATGACGGATCCCGCAGCGTTCGACGCGTTCTACCGGGAGGTGCGCGAGCGCCTCCTGGTGCAGACCTACGCCCTGACCGGTGACCGCGCGGTCTCGCGCGGTGCGGTGCGCGACGCCTTCGTCAGCGCCTGGCACCACTGGTCCCGCGTCGAGCGCTCGGCGGACCCGGAGGCCGCGGTGCGGGAGCTGGCCTGGGGCAAGGCGCAGCGACGCCACGGGGCCCGGCCCTGGCACCGCGACAAGGACGTCGACGCCGAGACCCGGGCCACCCTCGACGCCCTGGCCACTCTCGGCGGCCAGCAGCGTCGCGTGCTCGTGCTCGCCCACCTGGCCGCCATCTCGATGTCCGACCTCGCCCGGGAGGTGGGGCTGACGGTCCGGGCCACCGAGCAGCAGCTGCAGCAGGCCACGGCCGCGTTCGTCCTCAGCCGCGACGTCCCGGCTGCGGGGGTCGGCGCCGCCCTGCTGCCCCTGGGCGCGGTGTCCGAGCGGACCACGTGGCCCCGGTCCACCATCGTGCGCCGCTCCGGGATCGCGCGTCGCCGGGCCCACACCGTCGTCGGCGTCGTCGGCGTCGTGGCCGCGCTGGTGGTCAGCGGCCTCTTCGTCTCCGACCCCTCCGGCCTGCGTCCCACCCTGGCGCAGGCCGTCGCGGGTGTCGGCGACGTCACCCGTGGCGGGGACGCCGGCGGGGTCACCGCCGCCGAGCCCGGCGTGCCGGAGGAGTCGGGTGGGAAGCCGGCCGAGCTCCTGCCGCGCAGCACCCTCCTGGCGGCCCCCCAGGTCGCCGACGCCCTCCCGGGCAGTGGGTGGGAGATCGCCTCGACCGGCGACAACAGCACCGGCAACGGACTGGTGCTGCCCTGCCAGGACCAGCGCTACGTCGACCCCGACGGCGACGCGTCGCTGGTCCGCGAGTTCCGCGCCGCGCAGGGGCGGGCGCCCGTACGCCCGACCGCAGTCCAGCTCACCGAGGTCTCCTCCTCCCCCGCCGCGGCGCGGCGCTCCCTGCGCACCCTGACCGGCTGGGTCGGCGCGTGCACCGGGACCGCCGCCCGGACGCAGCTGCTCGCCAGCCGGGCCGTCGAGGGGGTGGGGGACGACGCCGTCCAGCTGGTGCTGCGCGACTGGCAGGCGCCGGTGACCACCACCGTCGTGCAGGTCGCACGCACCGGCACCGTCGTCACCGCCACCGCCTCCACCCTCGCCGGGGAGACCGCGCCGGACCCCGCCGCCGCGGCCGGTCTCCAGGCCGCCGCCGTGGACCGGGTCTGCGAGGTCCGGGGCGCCGGCCCCTGCGCCCGTACGCCCCGGCTCGCCACGGCACCTCCCCCACCGCCCGCCGGGTCGCCGGCGATGATCGCCGAGATCGACCTCCCGCCGGTCTCCGGGGTCGACCAGCCGTGGGTGGGCACCGACCCCGTCAAGGCCCTCACCAACGCGGCCGCGACCAGCTGCGACAGCTCCTCGTTCTCGGCCCCCTTCGACGGCGCCGCCTGGGAGCGCAGCAGCACGCGTACCTTCCTGGTGCCCGAGGCCGACCTCCCGACGGAGTTCGGGCTCACGGAGACCGTCGGCAGCCTGCCGCTCCCTCAGGCCCGGGCCTTCGTCGACCGGGTCCGCGACCGCCTCGAGACGTGCTCCGACGACCTCGGCACCGACGTCACCCGGATCGCCGGCTCGACCGGTGACGACACCAGCCTGGACGCCTGGCAGCTGACCGCCGAGCTGTCCGACGAGCGCTCGATCCGGTTCTTCATGGCCGTGGTGCGCCAGGGCACGAGCGTGGCCCAGGTCGGCTTCGTGCCGGCGCCGGAGGTGACCCTGCAGGACGGTGCGTTCGTCGAGCTGGCCGAGCGGGCCCGGGCCCGGCTCGACGAGCTGCCGGCCCGCGGCGCTGAGACCCGGCGCTGAGACCCGGCGCTGAGACCGGCCCTTCACGGTCCGTGCCGGACCGGGCAGGCTGGGGCCATGGCCCACCACCCGACGACCGTCGTGCTCTTCGGCGCGACCGGTGACCTCGCCCGGCGCAAGCTCCTGCCCGGGATGCTGCACCTCTTCCAGACCGGGCTGCTCCCCGAGCTGCGGGTGGTCGGCACCTCCCTCGACGACCACGACCGCGAGTCCTTCGTCGCCCTGGCCCGCGAGGCCGCCGTGGAGTTCAGCGGCGACGACGGCGACATCGACAGCTGGGAGGAGTTCGCGAAGCTGCTCTTCTGGGCCCCCGGCGCCGAGGGGCCCGCGGGGCTGCGCGCCGCCGTCGAGGAGGCCGAGTCCGGCTGGACCCACGACGCCGTCCGCCTGCACTATCTGTCGGTACCCCCCAGCGCGGCCCTCGCGGTGGTCCACGGGCTGGCGGAGGCCGGGCTCGTCGCGGGCAGCCGGATCGTGATGGAGAAGCCGTTCGGCACCGACCTGGCCTCCGCCCGGGAGCTGAACGCGGCGCTGCACGAGGTCTTCGCCGAGGAGCAGATCTTCCGCATCGACCACTTCCTGGGCAAGGAGGCCGCCCAGAACATCCTGGCCTTCCGCTTCGGCAACGGCCTCTTCGAGCCGATCTGGCACCGCCACCACATCGACCACGTGCAGATCGACGTCCCGGAGTCCCTGGGCCTGGAGCAGCGGGCGTCGTTCTACGAGAGCACCGGCGCCTACCGCGACATGGTGGTCACCCACCTCTTCCAGGTGATGGCCTTCATCGCCATGGAGCCGCCCAGCGCGCTCGAGCCCGGGGCGATCACCGAGGAGAAGGTCAAGGTCTTCCGCTCGATGCTGCCGATCGAGCCGCGCGACGTCGTACGCGGGCAGTACGGCGGCTACCAGGACGTCGAGGGCGTCAGCCCCGACTCCGGCACCGAGACGTTCATCGCCCTGAAGTGCTACGTCGACAACTGGCGGTGGGCCGGGGTGCCGTTCTTCCTGCGCACCGGCAAGCGGATGGCCGAGGGCGCGCGGGTGGTGTCGATCGCCTTCAAGGAGCCGCCGCGCTCGATGTTCCCCCCGGGGTCGGGCCTGGGCGACCACGGCCCCGACCACCTGACCTTCGACCTCGCCGACCGCGCGCGGATGTCGCTGTCCTTCTACGGCAAGCGCCCCGGCCCGGGGATGAAGCTCGACAAGCTCTCGATGCAGTTCTCGATGAACGACACCGAGTGGGCCGGCAGCATCCTGGAGGCCTACGAGCGGCTCATCTACGACGCCGCCCGCGGCGACCGCACGCTGTTCAACTCCGCGACCGGCATCGAGCGGCTGTGGGAGGTCTCGGCGCCGTTGCTGGAGGACCCCCCGATAGTGCGGCCCTACCAGCCCGGCTCGTACGGCCCGAACCAGATCCACCAGCTGATCGCGCCGTACACCTGGCGGCTGCCCTTCGAACGGACCTGGCGCGACCCGGACACCCACGGCACCTGACGCGCTAGGGGAAGGGGGCGTACGGCACCCGACCCTCGCTGATCTCGCGGTTGAGGTCGCTGAGGCGTCGGACGAGCGCCGCGTCGTCCTGGGCAGCGGAGCGTGGCCAGTCGTAGCAGGCGACGACAGCCTCGTCGAGCATGCGGTGCATCGCGGCGAGATCGGTCCAGGCGCCGTCGTCGACGGCGTTGTAGAGCCTCGTCAGGCCGATCTGCTCGGTGGTGCAGATCTCGGTACGCCGGGCGAGCAGGCGCCGTGACGCGTCGGCGACCGCCTCCCGCTGGGCGGGGGTCGGGTCGGGCCAGGGGAAGGTCGTGAAGACAGTGGTCGGGGTGTAGCGAAGTCGGGTCTCGAGGGTCGACGACTGAGCCCAGGCCCACGCGCCGTGCGCCCGAGAACTCATGACCCCCATGCTGTAGTCGTCGCTAAGGGCGACCACCCCCACGGTGTTCATCGGCACCACGCCCGAGTCCGACCAGCACGCCA
>JBKJPE010000123.1:0-7778 GCA_046595185.1 Nocardioides sp. | reverse complement strand
CCGGCCGGTGCACCTGGTGCGGCTCACGACCACCTCCGCCGGTCGCCCCGACGCCGACGCCACGACCGCCGCGCTAAAGGCGGCGCTGGCGGCCGCGGAGCCGGGCGACCTGGTGCTGCTGGCCTCTGCACTCGACGACGCCGACCTGCTAGACCCGTCCGCGCGCGACGCCGTCCCCGCGGTGCTCGCCCGCGCCACCCGCAGCGTGCTCGAGGAGACCCGGATCGACGGGCTCTACCTCACCGGCGGAGACCTCGCGGCCGCCTGCCTCGCCGAGCTCACCGCCGACGGCCTCGACGTCGCCGACGAGGTCGTCCCGCTGGCTGTCGCCGGCAACCTCGTCGGCGGTCCCTGGGCGGGGCTACCGGTCGTCACCAAAGGTGGCCTCGTCGGCGACGACGAGACCGCCGTCGCCTGCCTCGCCTTCCTTGAGCAGTCCGCCCAGGCCCGTCGCCGCCACGTCCAGCCCGCCCGCACCCGCACCTACTGACCACCATTCGACCCAAGGAGACACCATGAGCAGCCGCACCGCCCCCGTCCTCGCCCTGACCGTCGGAGACCCCGTCGGCATCGGCCCGGAGATCACCGTCCGCACGCTCGCGGAGTACGCCGGCGACCCGGCCCACCACGGCATCGCGGTGGGTGACGCGGTCGCCGTGCGCCGCGCGGTGGCCGCGACCGGCCTCAGCGTCGAGGTGCGCGAGGTCACCGGATGGAACACCCCACCCGCCGGCGAGGGCGTCATCGACGTGCTTGACATCGGCGTCCTCGGCAACACCGAGCTCACCTGGGGCCAGGTCAACAAGGACGCAGGCAAGGCGGCCGTGGTCGCCATCGAGGTCGCCACGAGGGCCGCGATGGCCGGCGACGTCGACGGCGTCGTCACCGGGCCGATCAACAAGGAGGCGATCTGGGCCAGCGGCAGCAAGCACCTCGGCCACACCGAGATGCTCGGCGAGCTCACCGGCGTCACCCACCAGGACACGATGTTCGTCGTCCGCTCACGGCAGCGGCCCGACCACCACCTGCGAATCTTCTTCGCCACCCGCCACGTCTCGCTCCGCAAGGCCCTCGACCAACTAACCCGCGACAAGCAGGTCGACTCGATCCGCCGGGCCCTGCAGGCGCTCGAGGTCTACGGGGTCGACTCCCCGACGCTGGCCGTCGCCGCGGTCAATCCGCACGGCGGGGAGAACGGCGCCTTCGGCCACGAGGAGCTCGACGAGATCATCCCAGCCTGCGAGGACCTGCGCGCCGAGGGCCTGGCGGTGCACGGGCCGATCCCGGCCGACTCAGTCTTCCACCAGGGCCTCGAGGGACGCTTCGAGGGCGTGCTGTCGCAGTACCACGACCAGGGTCACATCGCCGCGAAGACCTTCGACTTCGACGGGACCATCTCGGTCACCGTTGGGTTGCCGATCCTGCGCACGTCCGTCGACCACGGGACCGCCTTCGACATCGCCGGCTCCGGGAAGGCCGACCACGGCACGATGCGCTCGGCATACCTCGCGGCGATCGACTACGCACCCTTCGTCCCGCGGATGCGCAGCGCCTACGGTTCGTGACATGAGCGAGACGCCGCCCGGCACCCGCGCCGGCACCCGCGCCCGGCACGCCGCGCTGGTGCGGCTGGTACGCGAGGGCGTCACCGCGGTCGAGGACCTCGCGGCTGAGACCGGGGTATCGGTTTCGACCGTGCGCCGCGACCTCGCCCGGCTCGGACGGGACGGCGAGGTCGCCCGGACCTACGGCGGCGCAATGGCGCCGTTCTACGAGCGCTCCGTCAGCGAGAGCGCCCAGGTCGCGACCGCCGCCAAGCAAGCCATCGCCCGGCTGTCCCGGCCGCTCGTGCCCGCTGGCGGCCGTGTCTTCCTCGACGCCGGCACCACCTGCGGGGCGCTCGCCCGGCTGATCGCGGCCGAGCCGGACCTCGGTCCGCTCACCGTCGTCACCCGCGGTCTCGAGACGGCCGTCGTCCTCGCGGACGCCGAGCACGTCGCTCTGGAGCTCGTCGGGGGTCGGGTGCGGCGGATGAGCCACGGCCTGGTCGGCCCACTGGCCTCGTTGGCGCTGGAGCGGATGTCCTTCGACCTCGCCTTCCTCGGGGCCGACGCAGTCGACCCGGCCCGCGGAGTGGGGGAGCCGACGCTCGAGGAGACGCTGCTCAAGGAGCAGGTCGCCAGCCTCGCGCGCCGCACCGTCGTGCTCGCCGACGCCAGCAAGCTCGGCGCCTCCGCACCCTCCTGGACCCGGATGCCCGGCCCTTGGACCCTCGTCGCCGACACCGCCGACGACGGCGTACGCGCCTCTTGCCGTGAGGCCTCGGTCGAGTTGCTGACCCCACCCTCGCGATAGTCCACCCTCAGGAGCCTGGCGCGACACCTCGCAAAACGGCGGCTGTCCGCCCGGGGAGTTGCTGCAGCACCTGCGTGAACACGCGCCCGCGGACGCCTGAGATCCCTGTTTGGGGGTCGTGGGCGGCCGCCGCTCCCGCGCAAAGTGGAGGAGATCACGCTCGCGATCCAGCCCGGCGTGGAGGATACTCACATCGTGGACCCCCTTCCGCTGATCGGTGCGGCGATCGGCGCGGCCGCGCTCTTGACGCTGCCAACGCTCACCGCGATGGGAGCCCGGCGCCGGGGTCTCCGTGTCTACGAGTCCCTCCTGGCGGGGGTCTTCTTCCCGCTCACGTGGGTTGTTTGGTACGTGCACGACGAATACCCACACCGGCGGTCACGTCACGAAGCCTGAGCCACCTATCCCGCCGGGGCTCGCCGTGCCCGGTGCGAGCTCGGCGAGCCCATCGGCCTGCGGCGACTGACGCCTCGTGGATTCGTTACCGCTGGCGGGGGGGTCCCGGGGTGTGTGTTCTCCATCGCCGATCCTGCCCTCAGGTCTCGTGTGGCGCCTCTGACACGGTGAGGTCGAGCCAGCGCGCCAGTTCGGTGATCTTGAGCTCGACAGCGGAACGCAGGTCGTCGTGGAACGGCTCGTCCTCGTGGACCGCGTGCACGAGCAGCTCGCCCGCCTGGTGGTCGGCGCTCGCGTCAACTTTGCCGACGAGCCGGTCGCCGTGCAGGACGGGTAGGGCGTAGTAACCCCAGCGGCGCTTCGCCTTGGGCTTGTACATCTCCAGTGTGTAGTCGAAGCCGAGCAGGTCGCTCATCCGTTTACGATCGTGCAGCAGGAAGTCGAAGGGTGCGAGCAGCTCGGTGCGGTCGGGTGCGGGTCGCTCGAGCGCGTGCAGCGCGGCGGGGTCGACGCGCCACCGCCCTCGTACGCCCTCGACTACCGCTGCCTCGCCGGCCTCGCCGGCCCCGACCGGTTCCCCCTGTTGGTAGACGGCGCCGGCGCGGGCGACGCCGAAGGCGCGCAAGCGCCGACGGTCGCGCTCGGCCTCGGCTTCGGCAAGCGGGGGGACGGGATGGTCGGGGTAGACACGCTCGGCGAGATCGTAGGTGCGTGCTCGGTCTTGACGACCCGCGACCGCCACTTCGCCGCGCTGCACGAGCTGATTGAGGAGCATGCGGGTGTTCTTCCCGTCGTTCCATCCCGATGATCGCCAGGGGTGCTCGCAGGTGTCGGGGAGCGAACCGATCGGCAGTGGTCCTTCCTGACGGAGCTGCTCGAGCACGTCGCGGCGAGATGCTTCGTTGGCCTCGATCCACTCACTCAGCCGGTGGTGCCACTCCTTCCAAGGTCCCGAGGTCGGCCAGGCAGCCATCTCGGCCCGGTACAGACCGACGTCGTCGATCGAGCGCAGCTCGCCGGCGACCTCGACCACCAGCTGTGACGCGATCGCGTCGTCGAGATCGCCAGGCCGGTGATCGTGCCCGAGCCGACCCCACAAGATGAGTTCGGCAGCTGGCGCTACCGCGCGGGTCTGGTCCAGGGGGAGCCCCGTGAGCCGCCGTACGGTGTCCAGCACGTCGTCTGGACGATCCTCGGCCAAGAGAGCTGACCGGACGGCGATCCGCCGCGCTTGGTCTTGGGTCAGCAGGTGCGCCGTCTTGGTGGTCACGAATTGACGATCTCACGCAACGCCGGCACCGTCCTTCTGGACGCCCGTCCCCGGTAGCCGAACGGCATGCGGTACTCGCGCAGTCGCACGTCGACCAGGACGGCGGGTCACCCCTCGGGGATTGGCGCCGGCACGGCTTACAGGTCGAGGACCAGTCGTAGCGCCGCCTCGACCTGACGCAGCTCGGTGAAGGTGAGATGTCCGACCACGTCCCCGAGGCGCCCGGGGTCAACTGCTGCGGTCTGTTCAGCGAGCACTCGTGTCATGGTGCCGCCGATCTCGACCTCTGGTCGGAAAGTTGCTGGCCGTGCCGAGGTAGACGTCGGGGCCACCAGCCAGGTGGAGAGCGGGATCGTGTCTGATTGGACTACGACGGCATACCGTGTGCCGCGCTGGTCGTTGCCACGAGCATCTCGGGGTGCGCGCAGCCGGTGCACCTCACCACGCACGCAGACTCTCCATGTCCCGAAGGACCTGTGCCGCCTCTGCTCGGTCCTGCGCATCGTCAGCAAGCTCCTCGGCCTCCGCGCGGAGCGCCGATCGGGCACGTTCGCGAGCCGCATCGATCAGGGCCGCACGCACGGCGGCAGAGACGGGGGTGCCGTCTCGGGTCAAGACCGCTAGTGCCCGAGAAGCGTCTTCGTCGGGTCGGAAGGTGATGGTGTCAGCCATCCATCAACTGTCGCACACAATGTAAGACGCGTGAAGGGGCGGGACTTTCCGCAATCCCTACCATCAGCGGTGCCCGACCGGCTTTCGGCATCACTCAACGCCGCGTCTTCCGTCGCCGTGGGAGATTCGGCGTACGGGACAGCAGCGGACTCGAGTATCGGGCGCACGACGGCTTGCGCTTGACGGTCGTACGCGGACGCGGGTGGGTTCGAGAGGCGACCTGCCCTAGCCCGCGTAGTCGCAGGGCCCGGTGACCTCGTCGGTCTCCACCCCGTCTCGGATTCGCAGGTGCTCGTTGAGGTAGCCGGGTGATCCCTGGGGGCCACCGAGGAAACTCACATGGATGAGCTCGTCCCCCCGGACTGGGTTGTCGAAGTCCGGTGCGATGAGGACAAAGTGCGCGTTGACGTGAGCGGTCGCGCGATAGACGACTCCGTCGGACCCGGCCAGGGCCACGCCCTCGTAGCGTCGTTGGATCCGGACGTGGAGAACTCCGTTCTTGAAGGTGCTGTCGACGATCTCGGTCTCGGTTCCGGCGGTGACGGTCAGCAGGATGTCCCCGCACTGGAACCGACCTTCCAATGGTGAGGTGGTGGTGACGCTGTGGTCGCGCTCTGGAGGATCGGCGAGGGCGGACCCAGCCGTCGAGCCCAAGACCAGTACTGACAAGGTGATGGCGGTTGCCACGCGACCCCCGCGCCGCTTCCAGTCCTGCCGCGCGGCGCGGCCCTCTGAGTGACTTCGCTGGTGACCTGTGGTGTGACGGCGCATGGCACTGTCCCTTCGGGAGTGGTTTCGACGCTACGAGTCAACGGCCGGGAGGGACTGGTGTCGTCACTCCGAGTGGCGACCTGGCGATCGTCCGTGGGAACGACGACCCGGTCATGCGTGGGAGTGATTCCCCCAGCCTCGAATGGGCCTACCGTGGTGGCCATGAACCCCGCCCAGGTGTGGGCAAGGTATGGCGACCGCTTGCTGGTCTCCGCGCTCGCGGTGATGTACGCAGGGGAGTTGCTGCGCTGGGACGACGTGCGTCTCGCCCTAGCGATCCCGTTCGGCGTAGCGGCATGCTTCCTGCTGCTGCTCAGAAGGCGGCAGCCGGTCGTCATGGTGCTTCTGGTGCTCAGCGCGATCCAGGTTGTGCACGACGTCGCGCCTGGCTTTGACGACGAGGCGATCAGCATCCCGCTCTTGATGCTGGTGGCGATCTACTCCCTGGGCCGCTGGGCAAGGGGGCTCCAGACGTGGCTGGGATTGGGTGTGGTGGTCGCGTGCATCGCCGCGTTCGTCATCACGGACGGTGCACACGACGCCAGCGACATCGCGTTCGGGATTGTTTTCGTCGGAACACCGTGGGGTGTGGGCGTCGCCATGCGGCTGCACCGGGACCGCGAGGACCGGCTCCGGGCCGACGCAGAGTTGCTCCGCCGTGACCAGAAGGACGGGGCCCGCCGCGCGGTGGCCGCGGAGCGCGCCCGGATCGCGCGCGAGCTACACGATGTCGTCTCGCACGCGATCTCGGTGACCGTTCTCCAGGCCCGCGGAGGCCGCAGGATGATCGGCGTCGACGACGCGGCAGTCCTCCGCTCCCTCGACGCCATCGAGCTCACCAACACAGCAGCACTCGGGGACATGCGCAGGCTGCTGGGCGTGCTCCGGGACACCGATGACGCCCCGAGCGACGGGTTCACGCCGCAGCCGTCCCTGTCGCGGCTCGAGGACTTGGTGGAGCAGGTTCGCACTTCTGGTCTGCCAGTCGACCTGGAGATGTGTGGCGAGCCGGGGGTCGTACCCCCCGGCGTCGACCTGTCGGCGTACAGGATCGTCCAGGAGGCCCTCACCAACGTGATCAAGCACGCCGGGAGCAAGACCCGGGCGCGCGTGCGAGTGAGCTATCTGCCGGACCAGGTGGACGTCGCGGTCAGCGACGACGGTCGGCTCGACGTCGACAGCAGCGAGGCGACGCGACCCAGCGACGGACACGGGCTGATCAGCATCCGGGAGAGGGTCGCCGTGCTCGGCGGGACCGTCTGGGCCGGACCCGGTCCAGACGGGGGATTCGTGGTGAGCGCACACCTGCCCTACTTCGTGGAGCCAGAGGGCATCACATGATCCGCGTGTTGCTGGCCGACGATCAGCCACTAGTACGGACCGGGTTGCGGATGATCCTCTCCACCGAGCCCGATCTGACGATCGTCGGGGAGGCGCGCAACGGCGCAGAGGCGATCGCCCTGAGTGCGCACGCGCGACCCGATGTGGTGCTGATGGACGTCCGGATGCCGGGAGTCGACGGGATAGAGGCCACCAAGGCGATCACGAGCGGTCAGGATCCGTCGCCTCGGGTGCTGGTCCTCACCACCTTCGATCTCGACGACGTGGTGTACGACGCGTTGCGCGCCGGGGCGAGCGGCTTCCTCCTCAAGGATGCCTCGGAAGATCGTCTGACCACCGCAATCCGGGTCATCTCCGACGGCGGCTCGCTGTTCGCGCCTTCGGTCACCCGCCGACTGATCGAGGAGTTCGCACGTCGCAACCGCCCGCGCCCGCATCCGTTGCTGGACGGGCTCACCGAGCGTGAGGTCGACGTGCTCCGACAGGTGGCCCGCGGGCTGTCGAACACCGAGATCGCGACCACCCTCTTCGTCACCGAGAACACGGTGAAGACCCACGTCGCCCGGGTACTGAGGAAGCTCGGGATCCGCGACCGTGTGCAAGCGGTCGTGGTCGCCTACGAGTCCGGCCTCGTCATCCCCTCCGCCGAGACGGACACACAGCAGCGAACTACTTCGCCACATCCCGGCGCGCCATAGTGGGTCAGGGGCACTCCAACCACTTACGCGTCCCGGTGTGGGATCGGCTCGCGGAGCGTTGCCAGTGACCGATCGGCTCGCGGAATGTCGACGCTGGACTCATCGCGATGGGACCGGATGCGGTGGTGCATTCGGCGCTCCCTGAGCCGCTTGTGGTGGTAGGTGACGTGCACCAGGTTCGAGGGTGTCGAGTGCGATGGCTGTCAGCTTCGCCGGTGCTGTCGGCGTCGTCTGTCGGCGTTCATGGCAGCTCGTGCGCGGGCATTGGTCTCAGT
>JBKJPE010000121.1:0-15919 GCA_046595185.1 Nocardioides sp. | reverse complement strand
CTTGCGAGCCGGTCGTGTGGCGCACCACCGGGGCCGGCGGGCAGCCCCCCATCGTAGTCACCGGGCCGGTGGTCATCGGCGGAACCGGCTCGGATGGTCGAGGACGGTGCCGGGCTCCTGCTTGAGGGAATGGCTGACCGGCCGGTGCTGCGCCGTGACAGCAAGGGCGGTCGCGACGTCCGGGGTCGTCGTCGGGCGCGGGGTCCGACTACGGGTCGGTGGCGCGGGCGCCATCGGGACCACAGAACATCAGGTAGGTCCTCAGGCGGGGTGGGCCTGTCCACGTCCGGTCACTCGGGTGGGCATCGCAGACCCGCGAATGGGGACGGCGGCTCGTCAACGGGATGCGTGACGGCGCCGTCGGTCGGGTCGACCGACCGGTCCCGACGTACGAGAGCCCGGGACGGCACGGCAGATGCCAGACCGGTCCAGGACCCGAGACGGCGCCTGCGCGGGTCCCACGTCGCCGTCGAGCGGTCCGCGGGCCGTACGACCGGGGCACCGCGGTCTGGTCCACCTGATCAGTTTCAACCATTCCCACCCGCGGGACGCGATGAGCAGGTTTCCTACTGGTGTCCTCCCCTGCCTCCACCCCCCTATGAAGGGCCTCACCGTGTCTCGCTCGCTCACCCCCCGCAGCCGCTTCACCGGCGCTGCCGTCGCCACCGGCCTCGCCGGCTCCATGGCCCTCGCGCTCTCGCTCGGCGCCTCGGTGTCCGCGTTCACCGCGACCATCACCAACTCGGTCAACACCTCGGCGTCCGCCGCCCTGGCGGTCTCGGAGACCTCGGGTGGCGCGACCTGCAACAGCTACGACAACACCGCCACGTGCTCGACGATCAACAAGTACGGCGGCGTGAGCGCCCCCCTGGCCCCCGGGCAGTCGCGCACCACGACGGTGACCTTCAACAACACCGGCTCCGTGGCCGTCGGCTCGGCCACCCTGGCGCCCGGCGCCTGCGTGGCGACCACCACCGGCGCGACCGGGTCGACCACCCCGACCACGCCGAACACCACGGCGGGCAACCTCTGCTCGGTGCTCCAGGTCGCCGTCTACAAGGGCGCCACGGAGGCCGGCACGGTCGTCTTCAACGGGTCGCTGTCGGCCTTCACCGCCACGGCGACCGTGGACCCGATCGCGGTCGCGGCCAGCCAGGCGTACACGTTCAAGGTCACGCTCCCGGCCTCGGCGACCACCACCATCCAGGGCCAGCAGGTCAGCCAGCCGCTGACCTGGACCTTCAACCAGTAGTACCTGCAGCGTCTGACCGGGGAGGGACGAGGAGTGCGGGCACGACGACCGTGGGCGGTGGTGCTGATCGGCATCGCCGCCTTCGGCGTGCTCGCGCTCGCCGTCGCCGCCGGCGCGTGGCGCCTCGACGGCGGCCGGTGGTTCGTCGTGGCGACGCCCTCCATGGGCGTGGAGCTCCCGGTCGGCTCGCTGGTCCTCACCACCCCCACCGCGGCCGATGACGTCGCTCGCGGCGACGTCATCACCTTCCGCAGCCCGGACTCCGGCATCGTCTACACCCACCGCGCCGTCACCGTCGCGCCCGAGGGCATCGAGACCCGGGGCGACATCAACGGCGCCGTCGACGCCTGGACGGTCCGCGACGAGGACCTGATCGGGTCCGTCGCCTGGCACGCCCCCGGCCTCGGCTGGCTCGTGCGCGGGCTGCCGATCTTCTTCGCCGGCCTGGCCGCGGTATGGCTGCTGACCTCGAGGCTGGCACCGGCGCGCCGCTACTCCTTCCGCCTCATCGGTTTCTCCACCAGCATCGCCGTCACCACCTACCTGCTGCGCCCGTGGATCGGGCTGGAGCGGCTGAACCAGCGCGCGCCCGACGAGGGGGCGGGCGTCCTGGTCGACGTCGTCTCCACCGGGCTGCTGCCCATCCGGGCCCTCGAGGCCGACGGCGCCGCCGCGGTCTCGCTGGTCGACGGGGAGGTCGGCACCCTCCACCTGACCGCCGGCGCCGAGAGCGGGTCGTACGACGTGCTGACCCAGCTCGACCTCGGCCCCGGGTTGTGGGCCGCCGCGGTGACGTTCTGCCTGCTCCCGACCATCTGGACCCTGCTGGTGGGCCTGGCCCCCCAGGAGCCCGCCGACGACCCGGCCGCGGTGACGACGTCGTGAGCAGGGCTTGCGCGCCCCGGCGCCGGTCCGGGCAGCTGCTCGTCGTGTCGGTGGGCGGGGTGCTCGCGCTGCTCCTGGCGCTGACCGCCACCCCGAGGACGTACGGCGCCCTGACCAGCTCC
The DNA here is from genome assembly GCA_046595185.1 of Nocardioides sp. Taxonomy (GTDB): domain Bacteria; phylum Actinomycetota; class Actinomycetes; order Propionibacteriales; family Nocardioidaceae; genus Nocardioides. The sequence goes on along the minus strand of JBKJPE010000121.1, from coordinate 13,660 downwards.
ATCGCCAACTCGACCAACACCGCGGCCAGCGCCGTCTTCGGCAGCACCACCACCTGCCAGGCCACCACGAACGTCGGCACGCGCTCCTTCGTCTACCCGCTCAACGACGCCGCCGCGGCGACGGTCGTCGCCGACACCTCGGGCAGCAACCGTGCGGGCACCTACCGGGGGGCGCCGATCGCCTACCAGCAGCCCGGCCCCTGCCCCCGTGACGCCGGCACCGCGATCAGCATCAACACCCCGGTGACGTCCACCACCGGCACGGCCTTCCTCAGCGGCCCTGCCGGCACGGTCGCCGGTCCCGGCACGTTCAGCGTGGGCGTCTGGTTCCGCACCAGCAGCGTGCGGGGCGGTCGGCTGATCGGGTTCGGCAACGGGGCCGGCACCACCAGGTCGGTCGACACCGACCGGCACCTGTACCTCACCAACGCCGGCAAGGTGATCTTCGGCGTCCGCCCGAACTCGATGAGGACGGTGTCCTCGGCGACGGGGTACAACGACGACGCCTGGCACTACGCCGTGGCCACCCTCTCGCCCACCGCCGGCGCGACCTTGTACGTCGACGGCCTCTCGGTCGCCAGCGACGTCGCGATCACCGGCGCCCAGAACATCACCGGGCAGTGGCGGATCGGCTGGGACACCCTCACCGGCTGGCCCGAGGCTCCCACCAGCGAGTACTTCCAGGGCAGCCTCGCCTGGGCGGCCGTGCACACCACCGTGCTGACCGCGGCGCAGGTGCAGGCCATCTGGACCGCCGGGCGCCCTTGACCTGCGGGCGGGTGGGGCTGCGGGGGCGTGCATTTCCCCGGTCCGCCGGGGAAATGCACGCATGTCAGGGGACGCATCCCCTGACAAGCAGCGACTTGCCCTGACCAGCACCGGGCCACCGCCCCGGGCGCAGGTCTCCCCGGTCCGCCGGGGAAATGCATGCTTGTCAGGGGAGGCATCCCCTGACAAGCAGCCACTTCCCCTGACCAGCACCGGGTCCGCTGGAACGTTCGGACCCCACGGCGGGTCGGCCCGCGTACGGTCGTCCTCGCCCCTCCCTCCCCGAAAGCAGCAACCGTTGCCCCGCCCATCCCGCAGCGCACCCCGCAGCGCACCCCGCAGCCCTGGCCGCGGCCACCGCCGCGCCACCCTCGCCCTGCTGCTCGCCGCGGTCCTGACCGCGACCACCGCGCCCGGGGGCCCGAGCTCCGCCGCCCGCGCCGCCCGCGCCGCGAGCACCACCGCGCCCACCGCGCCCACCGCGCCCGCACCTGGTGCCGCCGCGCCGGCGCAGCCGAACATCGTGGTCGTGATGGCCGACGACATGCGCGTCGATGACCTGCAGTTCGCGCCCCGGATCAGCCGCCTGGCCGGTGCCCGGGGCTTGACCTTCGCCAACTCCTTCAGCCCCTACCCGCTGTGCTGCCCCGCCCGCAGCTCGTTCCTCAGCGGCCGCTACGCGCACGGCCACGGGGTGCTCGACAACAAGGACCCCTACGGCTACGGCTCGTTCGACGACTCGCGCACGCTGGCGACGTCGCTGCGGCAGGCGGGTTACCGCACCGGCTACGTCGGCAAGTACCTCAACGGCTACGGGCGGGCCACCTCCCGGGTCACCGGCGGGCCCTCGCTCGGCTACGTGCCCCGCGGGTGGACCGACTGGCAGGCGACCACGCAGTACCCGCCCGGCACCCGGGTCGACGGCAGCCGCCTGCGGGGCGGGCCCTACCACTACTTCACCACGCCGTTCGTCCGCAACGGCCTGGTCGACACCTCGGCCTACGGCGAGTACCAGACCGAGGTCGTCACCCGCTACGCCACCCGCACGCTCCGCGACTTCGCGCGCCAGGACTCCCCCTCCTTCCTGTACCTGAACTACCTGGCCCCCCACACCGGTGGACCGGTCGAGCCGGACGACCCGAGCCGCAAGGCGCCCGTCGGCGACGAGGACAGCGGCTTCGAGACCGCGGCCCGCCCCGAGTGGGTCAAGGGCATGTTCGACGAGGAGATCGTCCGCGCCTCCGGCATGCCCCGCGACGGCAGCCCGGCCGAGGCCGACGTCAGCGACAAGCCGGTGGCCTTCCGCGGCCTGCCCGAGATGACCGACCAGGAGCGCCGGGCGCTCACGGTCGTCACCCGGCAGCGCGCGGAGTCCGTGTACGCCATGGACCGCGAGGTCGGCCGGCTCGTGGCCGACCTCAAGCGCCGCGACGAGTGGCGCGACACGGTCTTCGTCTTCACCAGCGACAACGGCTTCTTCCTCGGCGAGCACCGCAAGCGGACCGGCAAGAGCTTCGCCCACGAGCCCTCGCTCCGGGTCCCGCTCCTGCTGACCGGTCCGGGGATCCGCACCGGGGAGACCAGGTACGACCCGGTCACCACCGTCGACCTCACCGCGACCCTGCTCGACGTCGCCGGCGCCGCTCCCCCGGGACCGCAGGACGGTCGGAGCGTCTGGCCCACCGTGATCGGCGGCGACCGCGGCTGGGACCGCCCCGTGCTGACCGAGGCCGTGGGGACGTTGGAGGTGACGGTGCCGGACCTGCCGGAGAACCCCGACGGCGACGCGCGGACCCCGGAGGTGTCCACCGTGCGGGACCGGTCGACGGTGCCCCGGGTGAGCGCCGAGCCGACCCGGGCCGGCTCCACCGCCGCGGCCGACGTCTTCGACGCGGGCGAGCCCCGCGACTCGATCGGGCTGCGGACCGCCCGCTGGTCCTACTCGCTCTACCGCAACGGTGAGGGCGAGCTCTACGACCTGCTCCGCGACCCCGCCCAGCTCGAGAACGTCTACGCCGACCCCGACCACGCCGAGGTCCGGGCCCTGCTGGAGTCCGAGCGGCAGCGCTTCGCCGACTGCGCGGGCCAGCAGTGCCTCGAGCCGCTGGACCCCGCCCTGCGGGCCGACGCCGACCAGGTCCGGGTGTGGACCGAGGCCTACCTCGCCGGCATCGACGCCATCTACGGCCCGCACACCGGCTGAGCCCGACGGGGCGACCTCACCGCGACCGGCCGGGTCCCCGGTGGTCCGGCGCCGGCTCCCGGCCGACGGTGTCGAAGACGACCCCGGGCCCGTCGGAGGCCGGCGCCAGGGTCAGCCCCGGGAGCGGCCCGCGTACGGCCGTGGCCACGACCATGACCACCACCACGAAGGCCAGGGCACGCCCGAGCGCGCCCAGCAGCAGCGCCGCGAGCGGGTCCCTGGTGGTGCGTGGAGGCTGCTGCCCCCTGCTCGCGATCGCCATCGTCCTGCCCCTCCGCCGGGGTGGCGCGCGGGGTGCGCGCCCACTCAACCCGGTGGTCGGCCGGCCCGGCAGCGACCTTGAGGGCGAACCCCTCGCAGTCCGACCGGCTGGACGGAGGGCTACGAGGGGCGGGCCGGCAGGCGCAGCAGCGCCCGTGCCTCGTCGGGGGCGTACGGCGTGCGGCCCGCCTCGCCGGCCAGGCGTACGGCCCGCTCCACGAGCTGGGCGTTGGACTCCACCGGCACCCCGCGCCGTAGGGTCAGCGTGTCCTCCATGCCGACCCGCAGGTGCCCGCCCATGGCCAGGGTGGTCAGCGCGACGGGCAGGGCCGTGCGGCCGATGCCGGTCGCCGACCACGAGGTGACCTCGGGCGGCAGCGCGGCGTGGGCCGCGACGAGCGCGGGCGCGGTGCCGGGCATCCCGCCGGGCACGCCCATCACGAAGTCGCAGTGCACGGCACCGGCGGGCGGCGGGCCGTACGTCTCGAGGAGACGACGCAGGGTGGCCACCTGGCCGAGGTCGAAGATCTCGAACTCCGGCAGCACGCTGCGCTCCTGGGCCAGCCGGTAGAGCTCGGTCACGAACGGCCAGGGGTTGAGGAAGACGTCGTCTCCGAAGTTGACGGTGCCCAGGGTCAGGCTGCAGGAGTCGGGCTCGGCGTCGAGCACCCTGAGCCGCTGCTCGAGCGGGTCGTGCACCGAGCCGCCGGTGGAGAGCTGGACCACCAGGTCGGTCTGCTCGTGCAACGCCTGGACGGTGTCGCGCAGCCGGGTGGGGTCCAGCGACGGGGCGTGGTCGTCGTCGCGGACGTGCACGTGGACCATGGCCGCACCCGCGGCCTCGGACTCCTGCGCTGCGACGACGAGCTCCTCGAGCGTGGTCGGCAGCGCCGGGCAGTCGGCCTTGGCGGTCTCGGCCCCGGTCGGGGCGACGGTCAGCAGGATGCCGTCACGTCGGGCGGGGCGGGGGTGGTGGCTGCTCACGGGAGGACTGTGCCAGAGCCGGGTCGCCGGAGGACGGAGACCGCCCGGCCGCCACGGCGACTACCGCCCGCACCACTGGCTGATCGACCGGCGACGGACGCTGCGCGTCATCGACTTCGCCATGAGCCGGTGGGACGTCGCGGCGCGGGACCTGGCGGGGCTCCTCCTCCGACCGCGGTGGCGACGACCCGACCTCGCGGCTGCGTCCTCGAGGGGTACGGGCGGGGGCTGCGCCCGCAGGACCGACCACCTCGAGGCCCGGACGACCGTCGACGCCCTCTCCCACGTCGCCTTCGGCGCCGATCGCGACAGTGGGCGCCACGTGCGCTTCGGTCGGTCCCGCCCCGCCGCGCAGGCAGGCCGTCGTCACCACACATGAGAGGTCTCCCACCAGATCCTCACCGTCCCTTCACGCGACGACCGGAGCCTGGTCCGCACGGCGGGACGGACCCGGCCACCAGCCGAGGGGCTCCCTCATGCGCAAGACCGTCGCGCCCGGCGTCGGCGCCCTCGCCGTGGCCACCTCCGTCCTGGCCGCCCCGACCCCCGCCTTCACCGAGGAGCGCGTGTGCCGAGGCTCGATCGGGGCCGTCACCGTCGACAACCTGTGTGTCCCCCAGGACGCCACCTGCACCCAGACCGGCACCACGGTCAAGGGCACCCTCACGGTCGAGAACGGTGCCACCCTGACCGCTCGCACCATCGACGTCGCGGGCAACGTCCAGGCCGAGGGTCACGCCCGGGTCGTCGTGCGGCGCTCGGCCGTCGACGGCAGCATCCAGCTGGTCCAGGGCCGCGCCGCGGTCCTGGCCGGCGACCGCGGCGGCTCCGACGTGCAGTCCTTCTCGAACCGCCGCGCGCAGGCCTTCACAACAACCGCATCAACGGCAACCTGCAGTGCAAGCAGAACAACCCGGCACCCACCGGTGGCGGCAACATCGTGCAGGGCAACAGGGAGGACCAGTGCGCCACGCTCTGAGCTGACCGGCGCACGACCCGGCTCCGGCACCCAGTGCCCCGAGCGGTGTTCAGGGGGTCCTCCGGGGACTACGGTGGGGTGTTGCCCGGGCTCCCACCCGGTCGCGCCAGATCCGTCGCGAGACGGCATCCACACGTCGGAGGTTCCTTCGATGCCCGTCACCCTGGCCGTGGCAGACGACTACCCCCTGGTCGTCGCCGGACTCCGCTCCGTGCTCCAGCCGTTCGCCCTGCGCATCCGCGTCGTCGAGGGCGACCCGACGTACGCCGGTGTGGACGTCCTCCTCCACGACCCCTTCAGCGGCCCGTCCACTGCCGTCCCCCACCCCCGACGGGGCCTCGGGCAGGCCCGGACGAAGCTGCTCGTCTTCAGCTGGCGCACCGACTCCCACCTGGTCGCCTCGGCGCTGACCCGCGGGGCCGACGGCTACGTCGCCAAGTCCGCCTCGGCCGAGGAGCTCGTGGACGCCGTCGAGCGGGTCCACGCCGGGGAGCTGGTGGTGCCCGCCACGCAGGCCGACGCGGACGACGGGCACCTCTGGCGCGGCGCCGAGCACGGTCTGAGCTCCCGCGAGTCCCAGGTCCTGGCCCAGGTCTGCCTCGGCAAGGGCAACCACGAGATCGCCGCCGGAACGCACCTCAGCATCAACACGGTCAAGACCTACATCCGCTCCGCCTACCGGAAGATCGGGGTCACCACCCGCCCGCAGGCCGTCATCTGGGCCCTGGAGCACGGGTTCGACTCCAGCACCTCCCAGTGGGGCTGCGTGCTCGACGCCCGGCCGGCCGCGGTCTCCGGGCTGGTGTAGGAACCCGCCCGCGGGGTACCGGGTGGATGCGTCGGTGCCCGGGTGCCGACGTCGGCGGGTCCCGGTCTGCACCAAGGCCGGGCCGGGGCCGCTACGCCGCTCCCACGCCACGACCGGCGAGGCCGCGCTTGCGGGTCGACGCGAGGCAGGTCAAGTCCGACCAGGGCCCCGTGCCTCGACGCCGTCCGCGATCAGGAGTGGCGGCACCATCGGAATGACCCGGTGCCTCACGGTCGACGAGGATCAGGCGGGGGCAGGACCGGCACCGCCGCGCGTACGGCGACCCGGCGCGCAGGAGCAGGTCGTCCGCGGATGCCAGGGGGTCGAGGCCGTCTATCGCCGGCGCGGCCTCCGACTCTCGGCTGTCCTGACCCGCGTCGCTTCGACGACGTGCTCGCACCGCAGGACAGCAGCGACCCGCCCGGGCAGGGTGCCCGGGCGGGTCGTGGTGGTGCGGCTGCGGGTGGTCGTCAGCGACCGAGACCGGTCTTGTCGACCTTGCGGTGGAACCGCATGCCGGTCAGGCCGCCCAGCAGGGCGCCGACCAGGCTGGCAACGGCGACCGCGACGAGCGCGATGATGCCGGCCAGACCGAGCTCACCCTCGCCCACGGGCAGCCGGGGGAAGCTGTTCAGCGCGGACAGCACGTTGTACTGCGAGCCGGCGACGGCGCCGACGATCGCGACGACGATCGCGATCACGACGGCCCAGATCCACACGGCGAGGCCCTGCTTGAGCCCGTCGAAGCGGGCCATCCGGCCGGCGACGTAGCCGCCGCAGAAGTAGGCCAGCAGCACGATGACCAGCAGCACGATGCCGCCGATGATGCCGACGGTCCCGGCCTGCTGGGTGGCCTCGTTGGTGACCTTGCCGGCCCCGGTGTCCGAGGCCAGGCCGACGGCGGTCCCGGCCGCCGCGAGCACGGCGGTGAGGACCACGGCCATCCCGGTGGCGGTCAGCCACCCGAAGAAGGCAGAGCCCCACTTGATGCCGCCGTGCTCCTCCTTCTCGCGTCCCACGACCTCCTCGCGGCGCGACGCCTGCCCCTGCCGGCCGTCACCGGTGGTGCCGGCGTGGGTGCCCTGGGTGCCCTGGGTGGTGTCCTGGGTGGTGCCCTGGGTGTCGTCGTGGCCGCCGTCGCGACGGGAGTTCTTCCCGCCGCCCAGCTTGCTCGATCCTCTGCTCATCTGTCGCTCCTCCATGCTGGTCGCACTGCTGCTCGCAGTGCTGTCTGGTGCTGGTCTCAGTGCTGGTCGCGCAGGTTCGGGTCGCCGGTGGTCCCGGTGGTGCCGGTGGACTCGCCGTCGAGCTCGATCTCCTCGTGGCGGACCTCCTCGTCGACGTGCTGCTGCTCGGTGACGGTGTCCTTGTCGACGCGCACGCGCTCGACCGGGACGGTCTCCTTCTGGGTCACGACGCGGTCCTCGTGGAGCGTCACCTCGTGCTCCTCGGAGGTCAGGTCGCCACCGGAGTGGGCGTCACCGGCGTTGGCCTCGGTGATCGGCTCACGCTCCAGGCGGACCTCCTCGCGGGTGACCGGGACGGTCTTGGTGACGTTCTCGGTCACGACGTACTTGCGCAGGCGGGCCTTGCCCGTGGCGACCTTCTCGGTGCCGACGTGGAGCTGCTCCTCGGAGCGCGTCATCGCCGAGTCGGTGGTCGGGCCGGAGGTGTCGCGGCCCACGGTCCCGGCAGCGTCGTCGCTGGTGGTCTCGCTGGTGGTGGCCGGGGTCTCGGTGGGGGTGCTGGTGCCGTTCAGCCCGTAGTACTCGAAGAGCGTGTGCTCCTCGGTCTCGTCGAGGTGGCCGTCGGAGTCGGAGACGCGCGGGGCGTCCTTGACCTTGTTCTTGTCGTAGGGCACCCGCACGTCGTTGCCGGAGGCGTCGGCGTCGTGCAGCGGGACGAACGACTCGGCGTTGCCGAAGAGGCCGGTCTTCACCGTCACCCACTCGGGCTGGCCGGTCTTGTCGTCCAGGAAGATCTGGCCGATTCCGCCGATCTTGGCGTCGTCGGAGCCGACGACGTTGCCGCCGCCGTCGAGGAGCGTGCGTGCCTGGTCAGTGGTGATCATGGTTCCTCCTGTGGTTCGGTGTCGCTCCGGGCCATGGGGACCCGGACAGCCTTACTCCGTAAGGTTCACACGCCACGAGAACGGGACGATCCCTCCCCAGGGGTAGGACTGAGGCGAGCCGGCCACCTCCCTCGTCACACCCGGGTCGGTACCCGCCGGCGGTGGTCATCACCCCACCCCGGGGGGCAATGCCCGGACCGCGGCGTCGCGACCGGCCCGGAGGCCGGGCGGTCGAGTCGTGCACCGCCCGGTGGATCGGCTGCGGGTCCGCGACGTGCGCGTGCACGGACGCCGTACACCTCACCGAGCCCGGGCGAGGCGCACGGCAGCCGCGGGCCCCGTGACCTGCGGCGTCTCCGCATGCAGGGCGCGGCGCGACGCGGTGTCCGGGGTCAGCCCACGGTGATGACCAGCTTGCCGCGGACGTGTCCCTCCATGCTGCGCTCCCAGGCCCGGGCGGCCTCGGCGAGCGGGAAGGAGCCCGCGATCTCCACGCGCAGGTCGCCCGCGTCGACCAGCCCGGCCAGCGTCGTGAGGCCGGCGACGTCGGGGCGCACGAAGACGTAACGGCCGCCGTGCTCCGCCACCGAGGGGTCGGCGACCGAGGCGAGTCGCCCGGCCGAGCCGTCGGCGAGGAGCTCGACGCTGCGGGCCAGGGTGTCCCCGCCCTGGGTGTCGAGGACGGCGGTCACGCCGTCGGCGGCCAGGTCGCGCACCGCGGTGACCAGCCCGTGGCCGTACTCCACCGGCTCGGCGCCCAGCGAGCGGACGAAGTCGTGGTTGTCGGGCGAGGCGGTGCCGATCACGCGGGCGCCACGGGCCCGGGCGATCTGGACCGCGAGCACGCCGACACCGCCGGCGGCGCCGTGCACCAGCACGGTGTCCTCGGCGCGCGTCCCGATCAGGTCGAGGCACTGCAGCGCGGTGAGACCGGCCAGCGGGATGGCCGCGGCCTCGGCGAACGAGGCGCTGGTGGGCTTGCGGGCCACGCAGCGCTGCGGGGCGCCGACCTTCTCGGCGTACGTCCCGCCGTGCACGGCGTCCTTGCGCAGGTAGCCGAAGACCTCGTCGCCGACCACGAGGTCGTCGACCGCCGGGCCGACCTCGGTGACGACCCCGGCGACGTCCCATCCCGGCACGACCGGGAAGAACGTCGGCAGCAGTGCGTCGAGGCCGCCGGAGGCGATCTTCCAGTCGACCGGGTTGACCGAGGACGCCCTCACGTCGATCCCGACCCAGTCCGGGCCGATCTTGGGGTCGTCGACCTCGGTGAGCTGCAGGACCTCGGGGCCGCCGTACTCGCGGTAGGTGATCGCCTTCATGGGGACGACCGTACGGTGGCGGGGGTGAGCGCCCCTTGCGCGGGCGGGGCGTCAGCCCCCGGAGCCGGTCGGCGGGGCCGGGGCACCGGGGCCGGTCACCCGGGCCAGCAGGGCGCCCTCGTCCTGACCGGCCCAGGTGCCCGTGAGGTCGAAGGCGCCCGGCGGCTGCTGGGCGGGCTGCGGGCGCCGCTCGAGGCGCAGCTCCCACGCGCTGCTGCGCATCGTGGCACCGGCGCCCCGGACGTCGGGGCCGGAGTAGGCACCGACCTCCACCCACCCGCCCCGGGCGAGCCCGGCGGCGTCGTCGGGACGACCGCCGCCGGCCAGGCGTACGGACGCGGCCCGGGCCAGACCTTGCCGTCAGCGCCGATCGTGGCCGGGTGGTCCTCGCGGCCGACCTCGCCGGCCGGGTCGTCGAAGCGGTACGCGCCGACGGGGGCGACCGCGGCGGGGTCGACGTCAGAGGACGTCCAGGGAGCAGCGGCGATCGGGCGCCCGCGATCTCAGCCGTCGAGGGGGACAGCTGGGCGGCGTGGAGGAGAACGATCGGGTCAGGCTGAGCGCTGGGGACCTGGCTGTCACGCTCGGTTACTTCATCTGGCGCAGGGTCGCGACACCGGACCAGACCGAGTGACGCAGCGTTACAGCGGCGGTGCCGCCGGCGGCGACGGGCGAGTGACTTGGCACTGGCTGGCTCGCTCGGAAGGCAGCGGCGCAGCGGGTGGCGTCGGCGTCGGTACGCCTGGCGGGCGAGGTGGCGTACGACGCGTTCTGCGCCGGTCCGCGCAAGGTAGGCGGCGTGCGCGCCACCTCCACACCTCGTCCCCCCGATCCGCGCCGACGCGACGGCCGAGCATGGGGAGCTTGTTGAAGCACGCAGCGCTTGGATCAGGAGCCGATCAGCACATCGCATGCCGCATCGATCCACAGGTCGACCACTCCTCGGCCACAGTTCCATCAGGGTGCTAGCCACAAGGTGGCGCGACGAGGATGCTCAGCCAGGAGGCCTCGAGCGGCGGGACCGACCTCTCGTCGTGCTTGAGCGGGCCGACACTCAGCGCTGCTGTTGCGCAATTTCTCGTGCGGTTGTGCTTTCCGCCCTGCTGTTCACCACGCCCGCGACAACAGGGCGGAGCCGGCGCTCTGGGAGGCGGCCGCCTGTATCGGGTCGGCTCCGACGCCACCGTGAAGATCGACGCGGTGCCCAAGTTGTCGAACACGGTCAGACCCATCCGCACCACCAAAGAGCTTCCGGGCAGAGGAGCACGACACGATGCGAAGCGCGAGTTCTCGACAAGCGGTGTTGGCGCTTGTCGTGGGTGCAGGGCTGGTGCTGCCAGTCGCCCACGCGGAGGCCCTGGTGACGAGTGAGTCGTCGATCGCCACCGTTGCCGGCTCAACCGTCGGGTTCGCTGGCGACGGTGGGCCTGCCGAGTTGGCACTCCTCAACGCGCCACGCGACAGCGACGTCGGGCCTGACGGGAGCATCTACCTGGTCGACACCGGGAACAACCGGATTCGTAAGGTCGGGACTGACGGCATCATCACGACGGTCGCTGGCACTGGCTCGAATACGTACAACGGTGACGGAATTCCAGCTACCCAGGCCAGCCTCTCACTGCCGCACGACGTCGTCGTGGACGGTAGTGGCGCGTTCTACGTCGCCGACACCGCACACCACCGGATCAGGCGCGTCGACGCGGGCGGCGTGATCACGACCATCGCAGGCAACGGGTTGGCTGGGTCTTCCGGCGACGGAGGGCCGGCGACAGCCGCCCGGATCAGGAGCCCGAAGTCCGTGGTACTCCAGGGCGGTGGCCTGTTCTTCTCGTCCACGGACAACAAGGTCCGCCGCGTCGACCTGGACACCAGCATCATCACGACCGTCGCAGGCACCGGCATCGCCGGTTACACCGGGGACGGCGGCCCCGCCACCCAAGCCACCCTCTCTGCTCCCCAGCGCATCCAGGTCGACTCGCTCGGCAACCTGTACATCGCTGACAAGGACAACAGCGTCGTACGCCGCGTCGACGCTGCGACCGGGATCATCACCACGGCGGTCGGCACCGGAGTCTCCGGCAACTCAGGGAACGGCGGCCCGGCCACGGAAGCGAAGGTCAACCATCCCCGGGGCTTGGAACTCGAGAACGACACGACTCTCTACATCGCCGACTCGGGCAACAATCAAGTCCGTCGAGTGGACCTGGTGACCGGGATCATCACCCACGTCGCCGGCACTACGAGCGGCTTCGGGGGCGACGGCGGACCAGCCGGCCAGGCACAGCTGTGCCTGCCGCGCGGCCTGACTTCGATGCCAGACGGCGACCTGCTCGTCGCTGACTCATGCAACAACCGCTTCCGTCGCATCGACACGGCGGCAGCTCCCGTCCCACCAGGACCCGCCCCCCCAGTTCAGCTGTTCACCAACAGCTCGGTCGAGTCGAGCGGAGCGGGGTACATGGGCACATTCAGCCCCAACGACCAGGTCACCTGGACCGCGGAGGGGGGCGGCGTCGATGGCATGCACGCGATGCGAATCGTCAACGTGGCTGCGGCAGCGCAGGATGCCGGGCTGACCAACAATCCAGCGACGGTGACCCAGACAGTTCGCGGGAACACGTACACCGGAAGCGTGTGGGTGCGGTCCACCCAGCCAAACCAGAAGGTCGTGCTGCGCCTGCGGGAGTGCAACGCAACGTGTATCACCGACGTTGCCGTCGTGACCCTCACCGACCCCGGCTGGCGCGAGATCAGCAACACCTACGTCGCGCAGACCGACGGTGGAGTACTGAACTACGCCGTAGCGGCGAAAACGCTTCCTGCGAGCGTGCCTGTCTACGCAGACCTCTTCAGCATGACCCGGCAGGCACCCCGCTGAGGAGGGAAGAATCATCGTCTGACGCCTGACGCCTGACGCCTGACGCCTGACGTCTGACGTTGGCGCTGGCCTCGGAGGGAGCCCCTGCGGGGGTGGTGCCAGGTAGTGCTGGCACACGCCGGTGGACTGCCCCGCGATCCTCGTGCTCGCCACACGGTCGGCGGTCAGCAACAGGATCCGTGCCCGTCTGGCCACCAAGGCACCGACCGCGTCGGAGTGCGCCGTCCCCCAGCTACTCGCAGTACCACCGGGCGGCACAGCGCCGCAGCAGTGTTCGCCGCGATCAACGACTGACACAAGACACCTCGGCTGGTCCGGGGGGCAACTCGTCGCGAACGGCCCGCCCGGGCAACCCCGAGCAGGCCGTGCACGCGTGCTGCCGTGCTCGTGCCGCTGTGCCGGTGCACCTCGCAGGCGGGTCAGAGGGTGATGGTGACCTCGGCGACGGAGCCCACCGCCGCGCTGACCTCGTGGTCGACCGGGTCGGCCTTCGGGGCCAGGGTGCGCAGGGTCCACTCGCCGTCACCGGCGAAGAAGCGGAAGTGGCCGCTGGCCGAGGTGGGGACCTCGGCGGTGAACTCGCCGGTGCGGTCGAGCAGGCGCACGTAGGCGTTGCCGACCGGCTCGCCGGCGCGCAGGACCTGGCCCTGCACCACGGCCTCCTTGGCCACGTCGACGCCGTCGAGCGACAGACCGCCCTCGGTCGCGCCGCACATCAGGCGTCGCCCTTCTCGTCACCGAGGACGACGGGGACGCCGATGAGGGAGCCGTACTCGGTCCAGGAGCCGTCGTAATTCTTGACGTTGGGCTGGCCGAGGAGCTCCTTGAGCACGAACCAGGTGTGGCTCGAGCGCTCACCGATGCGGCAGTAGGCGACGGTGTCCTTGTCCCAGTCGACCCCCGCGTCGGTGTAGATCTGCTTCAGCTCGTCGTCGGACTTGAAGGTGCCGTCGTCGTTGGCCGCCTTCGACCACGGCACGTTCGCCGCGGTCGGGATGTGGCCGGCGCGCTGCGCCTGCTCCTGCGGGAGGTGCGCGGGGGCCATCAGGCGCCCGGCGTACTCGTCGGGGCTGCGCACGTCGACGAGGTTCTTGGTGCCGATGGCAGCGACCGCCTCGTCCCGGAAGGCGCGGATCGACAGGTCGGGCGCGGCGGCGGTGTAGCTGGTGGCCTCGCGCGCGACCGGCTCGTCGGTGAGCTCACGGGAGTCCAGCTCCCACTTCTTGCGACCGCCGTCCATCAGGCGCACGTCGGCGTGGCCGTAGAGCTTGAAGTACCAGTAGGCGTAGGCGGCGAACCAGTTGTTGTTGCCGCCGTAGAGGACGACGGTGTCGTCGTTCTTGACGCCGCGCTCGGAGAGCAGGGCCGAGAACTGGTCCTGGCTGA
>JBKJPE010000097.1:0-26185 GCA_046595185.1 Nocardioides sp. | reverse complement strand
CGAGGACCCGACGCTGCTGGACGGGCTGCCCGGGATCGAGGACGAGGCCGCGGACCTCGCGACGGCGGACAAGGCCGCGACGAAGGCTGCGAAGCAGTCGGCCCGGGCCGAGAAGGCGGCCGACAAGGCAGAGGCGCGGGCTGCGAGGTCGCAGGCCGAGGCCGACAAGAAGACCGCGAAGTCCGCCCGCGGTGACGCCCGCGCCGCCGAGCAGGCGGACCGGAAGGCCGCGCAGGACGAGCGGAAGGCCGCGCAGGAGGCTGCCAAGGTCGCGAAGTGGGCCGTCAAGACCGCCTGGGACGAGGCCAAGGACGTACGCCGGGCCGCCCGCCTCGCGCTCGAGGAGTGCGAGACGGCCGAGCCGGCCGAGCCGACGGACCCGGCCCGGACCTGACGCCGGCGGGGCTAGCGTGACCGGATGGAGGTCACGATCCGACCCGCCCGACACTTCCCCGACGTCGCCGCCGTCCTCGGTCCGCGCAACCCCACCTCCTCGGTGTGCTGGTGCCTGAGCCACCGCCTGGACTCGCAGGCGAACGACGCGCTCGTCGGGCCCGAGCGCGGCCGGTACGTCGAGGACCTGCTCGACGAGGACGTCGCGCCCGGGGTGCTGGCCTACGCCGGTGACGAGGTCGTCGGCTGGGCCGCCGTCGCACCGCGGGCCGCGCTGCCGTTCGCACGCTCCCGCAAGATCCCCCACGTCGACGACCAGCCCGTGTGGTCGCTGTGGTGCGTGAGGGTGCGCCCCGGCTTCCGCGGCCGGGGGATCGCGCCCCGGCTCGTCGCCGGGGCCGCCGACTACGCGGAGAGCCTCGGCGCGCCGGCGGTGGAGGGCTACCCCGTCGACAACCGCGGGGCGAAGGTCGACCTGACCATGGCCTACGTCGGGACGCTGGCGCTGTTCGAGTCCGCCGGGTTCACCAAGGTCGCGGAGACCGACGCCGTCTCGGGCGGCTTCCCGCGCGTCGTCGTCCGCCGCTAGTCGAGCCCGGCGGTCAGGAACACCCGCAGCGCCGACACGAACGCCTCGGGCTTCTCCGAGTGCACCCAGTGCCCGGCGCCCTTCACCGTCACCGACGTGGTGCGGGGGAAGAGCCGCCGCATCGCCTGCTCGTGCTCCGGGAGCACGTAGTGGGACCGCTCCCCCGCGATCCACAGGACCGGGTGGTCGAAGGTGGTGTCGAGCTCGGGGAAGCCGCCGATCCGGGCCAGCTCCCGACGCAGCAGGTCGAGGTTGGCCTGCCACCGGAACCCGCTGCCCCCGGGGCCCGAGCGGAGGTTCTGGAGCAGGAACCCGCGGACGCGCTCGTCGTCGATCGCCTCCCGCAGCTGCTCGTCGGCGTCCCCGCGCCGCTCGAGCGACGCCAGGTCGACACCGGCCAGGGCTCCGAGCAGGTGCTCGAACTCCCCCGCCCCGTCGCTGGTCGCGGGCGAGATGTCGACGACGACCAGCCGGTCGACGAGGTCGGGGTGCAGCTGGGCCAGCACCATCGCCACCTTGCCGCCCATGGAGTGACCCACCAGGTGCACCGGCTCCCCGTCGTACGTCGTGCGCAGCCAGGTCGCCACCACCTCGGCGATCTCGAGGTAGTCGGCCCCCTCGGTCCAGGCGGAGCGACCGTGGTTGGGCAGGTCGACCAGGACCGAGCGCAGGTCGGGCACGAGCGCCTTGGCCGCCTGGGTGAAGTTGCGGCCCTGCCCGAACAACCCGTGCAGGAACACCACCCGCGGCCCGGTGTCACCGACCTCGGTGGCGTGGATGGTCGGCGTGTCCTCCGCGGCGGTGCTCACCCGCGCAGCCTAGTGAGACGCCGCCCCGGACCGAGGAGCCCCGCACCTAGCCTCGCGCCATGACGCCGGAGCCCACCTACACCCACGGCCACCACGAGTCCGTGCTGCGCTCGCACCGGTGGCGCACCGCGGAGAACTCCGCCGGCTACCTGCTGCCGGACCTGGCCGTGCTCGGCCCCGGCACGCACCTGCTCGACGTGGGCAGCGGGCCGGGCACCATCACCGCCGACCTCGCCCGCGCGGTCGCCCCGGGCCGGGTCACGGCGCTGGAGGTCAGCGAGACCGCCCTCGACCTCACCCGCCGCGAGCTGGACGCCCAGGGCGTCACCGGGGTCGACCTCGTCGTCGGCGACGTCCACGCCCTCGACCTGCCCGACGGGAGCGTCGACGTGGTCCACGCCCACCAGGTGCTCCAGCACGTCCACGACCCGGTCCAGGCCCTGCGCGAGATGCGCCGCGTCACCCGTCACGGCGGCCTGGTGGCCGCGCGGGACAGCGACTACGCGGCCTTCACCTGGTGGCCCCGCGTGCCCGAGCTCGACGAGTGGCTCGCGCTCTACCGCGACGCCGCCCGGGACAACGGCGGCGAGCCCGACGCCGGACGCCGGCTGCTCTCCTGGGCACGAGCGGCCGGCTTCACCGACGTCCGACCGTCGTCGAGCACGTGGTGCTTCGCCACGCCCGAGGACCGGGCCTGGTGGGGCGGCCTCTGGGCCGACCGGATCACCGCCTCGGCGCTGGCCGAGCAGCTGGTCGACCAGGGGCGCGCCACCCGCGACGACCTCGACCGGATCGCCGCCGGGTGGCGGACCTGGGCGGCGGAGCCGGACGGGTGGCTCTCCCTGCTCCACGGCGAGGTGCTCGCGCGGGGCTGAACCCCGGCCAGGACACTGGGCCCTGGCTCAGTCAACTCAGGGTCAGTCGTCGTCGAGGCGTCGCACCTCGTCGGTGCTCAGCTCGAGGTCGGCCGCGGCAGCGGAGCTCTCCACCGACTGCGGACGCTTGGCCCCCGGGATCGGGATCACGCACGGCGACTGCGCCAGCGACCACGCCAGCGCCACCTGCTGGGCGCTCGCTCCGCGCTCCTGGGCCACGTCGGCGAAGACCGGGTGCTTGCGGGCCAGCTCCTTGGCGTCGTTCAGCCCGCCCAGCGGGCTCCACGGCAGGAAGGCGAGGCCGAGCTCCTCGCACACGGTGATCTCGGGCCGGCTGCTGCGGAACTTGGGAGAGAACTGGTTCTGCACGCTCACCAGCCCGCTGCCGACGACCTCGTGGGCGAGCCGGATCTGGTCGGGGTCGGCGTTGGAGAGCCCGACCATGGCGACCTTGCCCGACTCCTGGATCTCCCGCAGGGTGCCGACGACCTCCTCGTAGGGCACCTCCGGGTCGGGGCGGTGGTGCTGCCACAGCGAGATCTGGTCCACGCCCAGGCGCTGCAGGCTGGCGTCGACGGCCGCCCGGAGGTGCGCCGGGGAGGAGTCCAGCCCCCAGTCGCCGCCCTCGGTGCGCACGTGCCCGCCCTTGGTCGCCAGCAGGACCTGGTCGCGGACACCGAGCTCGTCGAGCAGGCCGGCGACCAGGCTCTCGTTCTGGCCCTGGGCGTCCGGCCCGTCGTCACCGTGGCCGTAGGCGTCAGCGGTGTCGAAGAGGGTGACGCCGTGGTCCAGCGCGGTCCGGATGGTGTCCAGCAGCTGGTCGCGGGGCGCGGCGCCGGACTGGTCGAAGGTCATCAGACCCAGCCCGATCGCGCCCACCTCGACGCGTCCGACGGAGTCGTTGCCGATGTGTCGTGTCTTCACCCCCCTGTCCTACCGCGCGGCACCCGAGGTCGCCTCACCCGGTCCCCGCTGCGCCCCGATCGGTCGGGCGGCCTCAACACGGGCCGTCCGCGTGCCGATGACTCCTGCGTCCCCCACGCCCGCAGTCCGCACCCGCCCCGCCGGAGCCCCCGTGTCCACGCAGCACCAGCCCCCCGCCGTACGTCCGGCCGCGCCTGCCCCGGCGCCACGACCGTGAAGCTCCTGCCCCCCGCGCAGCGCCTGCTCGCCGCCCGGTTCTCCTACGGGCTGACCCCGGCCCTGGCCTCCCAGGTCCGTCGGGCCGGCGGCGCCCGCGCCTGGTTCGAGGAGGAGCTGGCCGCCCCCGTCGGCGATCCCGCCGCGGACGAGTGCGCCAGCTGGTGGGCCCACCTGTCCTGGGACCCGGTGCGCCTGTGGCGTGACAGCACCAGCCACCAGTTCGCCTACGACTACCAGCGCTACGTGCTGTGCCGCCGGATCCGCGCCGACCGTCAGGTCCGGGAGGTGATGACGGAGTTCTGGGAGCAGCTGCTGAACGTGCCGACCATCGGCGGCGAGACCTCCTTCGTCCACCGCCGCGGTTATGGCGAGACCCTGCGGGCGATGGCCTTCTCGCCGTTCCGCGAGGTCCTGCGCGCGGCGGTGCTGCACCCGGCGATGCTGGTCTACCTCGACAACGCGCGCTCGACGGCCAGGCAGCCCAACGAGAACCTCGGCCGCGAGCTGCTCGAGCTCCACACCGTCGGCATCGGCGCCTACACCGAGACCGAGGTCAAGGACTCCGCCCGCATCCTCACCGGCTGGGCGGTGGACACCGTGGAGGGCAACCCCGACCCGACCTGGGCCGCGTCCTACCGGCCCGAGCACCACGCCGTCGGAGCGGTGTCGGTCCTCGGCTTCACCCACGGCAACCGCAGCAGCGACGGCCGCGCGGTCACCGAGCAGTACCTCGACCACCTGGCCCGGCACCCGCTCACCGCACGCCGCCTGGCGCGCCGACTCGCGGTGAAGTTCGTCCGCGACGACCCCTCCGAGGCCCTCGTGGAACGCCTCGCCCGGGTCTACCTCGACCACGACACCGCGATCGTGCCCGTCCTGCAGGCGCTGGTCGACTCCCCTGAGCTCGCGGCGTCCGCCGGCCGCAAGGTCCGCGACCCGGCCGAGGACCTCGTCGCCACCTACCGCGTCACCCGGGCCCGGATCGCGCGCCCCACCCAGCAGACGTCGGCGGCCAACGCCGTGCTCTGGCAGGCGCGGCAGATGGGCCTGATGCCGTTGGCCTGGCCCCGGCCCGACGGGGCGCCGATCGTCAATGATGCCTGGTGCAACCCCGCCCGGATGCTCGCGTCGTACCGCATCCACCACGTCGTCGGCGGGGGTTACTACCCGGACGACGACATCACCTACCGCCGCCAGCGCGCCTGGGTGCCACCGCTCCCCGCGACGTACGCCGAGGTCGTCGATCACCTCTCCCACCAGCTCCTCCACCGCGACGCCACGCCCGCGCTGGTCCGGGCGTGCTGCCAGGTGATGGGCGCGACCCCGACCGAGAGGGTCACCGCCGACCACCCGCTCCTGCGCTACGGCATGCCCCGCGTGCTGCTCACCGTCCTCGACTCCCCCGAACACTTCCTCCGGTGACCCCCATGACGACGACCACCCCCCTCATCACTACCGCCCCCGGCGACTGCGGCTGCCCCGAGTACGCCGGGCTCTCCCGCCGCGGCGTGCTCGGGCTCGGCGCCGGGCTGGTCGGTGCCACCACGACCACGACCCTGGTCGGCGACGCGGTGCTGCAGACGGCGCGGGCCACGAGCGGCACCGCGCGGAGCACCCTGGTCGTGCTGTCGCTGCGCGGCGCGGCCGACGGCCTGTCGATGGTCGTCCCGCACGGTGACCCGGCCTACTACCGGGCGCGACCGCGCATCGCGGTCCAGGCCGACACGCTGTGGGGCAGCGACGGGTTCTTCGGCTGGCACCCCGGCCTCAAACCCCTCCAGGGCCTGTGGAACGAGGGCCGGCTCGCCGCCGTCCAGGCCGTCGGCCTGCCGGCGCCCAACCGGTCGCACTTCTCGGCCATGGAGGAGGTGGAGGACGCCGCCCCCGGCTCCGCCACCCGCGCGGGGTGGCTCAACCGGCTGGTCGGCCTCGAGGACCGGACGACCCCGCTGCGGGCGGTGAACATCGACGCCGGGGCGCTGCCCTCGAGCCTGGTCGGTCCGGCCCCGGCGATGAGCACCGCCGAGGTCGACAGCGTGGTCGTCGCGGGCGGCGGGGACCCCCGGCAGCGCAAGGCCTCGCTGCGCACCCTGTGGGGCGACCGCGACGACGCCCTCGGTCGCGCCGCGCAGATGGCGGTGGGCGCCGTCGCCGACTTCGCCCCGGCCCGCCGCACGTCGGCGCAGCCCCAGAACGGAGCCCGGTACCCCGCCGGTGACCTCGGCGGGGCGCTGGCCACGGCGGCGCGGATCATCCGCGGCGACGTCGGCACCGAGGTGCTCACGATCGACCACGGCAGCTGGGACATGCACGCCAACCTCGGCACGGTGGCCTACGGCGACATGCAACGCAACTGCACCGAGCTCGCGCAGTCCGTCGCTGGGTTCTTCGCCGACCTCGGGGCGCTGGGCGAGTCGGTGACCCTGGTGACGCTGACCGAGTTCGGCCGCCGCATCGTGGAGAACCCCAACCGCGGTCTCGACCACGGCTTCGGCAGCATGATGATGCTGGCCGGTGCGGGGGTCCGCGGCGGCCGGTTCTACGGCCGGTTCCCCGACCTCGGGACCGACGCCGACTCGGACCTGACGGTCACCACCGACTACCGCAGCGTGCTGGCCGAGGTCGTCTCGACCCGGTTCGGTGCCAGCACGGCCACCGTGTTCCCCGGTTTCAGTGGGCCCGGCCTCGGCATCATGGCCGCCGGCTGAGGGTCGGATCCCGGCGAGGACACGCCCCGGGGTTCAGGGACGCAGCATGACCTTGACCGCGCGCCGCTCGTCCATCGCGCGGTAGCCCTCGGCCACGTCGGCCAGAGGCAGCGTGAGGTCGAAGACCAGGCCGGGGTCGATCTCGCGCGAGGTGACCAGGTCCAGCAGCTGCGGCAGGTAGTGCCGCACCGGGGCCATCCCGCCGGCCAGGCCGACGTTGGTGGAGAACATCCGGCGCACGGGCAGCTCGACGCCGTGCGGCACGCCGACGAACCCCACGGTCGAGCCCGGCCGGGCCACGTCGAAGGCGGTGCGCATGGCCTGGTCGGTGCCGACGCACTCGAGCACAGCGTCGGCGCCGACGCCGCCGGTGATCTCCAGCACCGCCTCCAGGGCCTCCTCGCCGCGGCCGGCGACCACGTGGGTGGCCCCGAAGGCGCGGGCGATGTCCTGGCGTGGCTCGTGTCGCGACAGGGCGACCACCTTCTCGGCCCCCATCACCGAGGCGGCCAGCACGCCGCACAGGCCGACGGCGCCGTCGCCGACGACCACGGCCGTACCGCCCTGCTGGACACCGGCGCTCACCGCGGCGTGCCACCCGGTCGGCATCACGTCGGACAGCGCGAGCAGCGAGGGCAACAGCACCTCGTCGACCTCGCCGCCGGAGGTGCCGGGCACCGCCACCAGGCTCCCGTCGGCCTGCGTGACGCGGGCCAGCTCGGCCTGGCCGCTGCGGGTGATGCCGAGGTTGGTGCAGGCCGACTGCACGCCGGCGCGGCAGTGGACGCAGGTGTTGTCGCAGTGGCAGAACGGCACCACGACCACGTCGCCGACCCGGAACGAGGAGACCTCGGACCCGATCTCCTCGACCACGCCGACGCACTCGTGGCCGATCGTGGCGCCCTCGGTGATGTCGTTCTCGCCGCGGTAGGGCCACAGGTCGGAGCCGCAGATGCATCCGGCCAGGACCCGGACGACGGCGTCGGTCGGCAGCTCGACGGCGGCGTCGGGTACCTCGGAGAGACGGATGTCGCGGGGGGCGTGGATCGTGGTGGCGCGCATGCCGCCACGATGCCACCTCGTCGGACCGGGGGGACCGCGCGGGGTCCGCCTGCGGTTCGGTCCTATCTCACATGTGAGTTAGCGTGGTCGGCATGTCTCTCGACTACAAGGGCCGCATCGGCAACCTGATCCGCGACGCCCGCCAGCACCGCGGGCTCACGCAGCAGCAGCTCGCCGAGCTCCTGGCCACCAGCCAGAGCGCCATCAACCGGATCGAGAAGGGCCACCAGAACCTCTCCCTGGAGATGCTCGCACGCATCGGCGAGGCGCTCGACTCCGAGATCGTGGCCCTCGGCGGCGGTCCGGTGCACCTGCGGGTCACGGGCCCGACCACGCTGTCCGGCACGATCGCGGTGAAGACCTCGAAGAACGCCGGCGTCGCGCTGCTGTGCGCGTCCCTGCTCAACCGCGGCCGCACCACGCTGCGCAAGGTCGCCCGGATCGAGGAGGTCAACCGGCTGCTGGAGGTGCTCTCCAGCCTGGGCGTCCAGACCCGCTGGCTCGGTGACTCCGGCGACCTCGAGATCATCCCGCCCCGCGAGCTCGACCTGGACCACATCGACGAGGCCGCCGCGCGGCGCACGCGCTCGGTGATCATGTTCCTCGGCCCGCTGCTGCACCGTTCCGACAGCTTCGACCTGCCGTACGCCGGCGGCTGCAACCTGGGCACGCGCACCGTCGAGCCCCACATGTCGGCCCTGCGGCCCTTCGGCCTCGAGGTCAAGGCGACCGACGGGTCCTACCACGCCACCGTCAACCGGGCCATCGAGCCCGGCCGGCCGATCGTGCTGACCGAGCGCGGCGACACGGTCACCGAGAACGCGCTGATGGCCGCCGCGCTGCACCCCGGCGAGACGCTGATCCGCAACGCCTCGTCCAACTACATGGTGCAGGACCTCTGCTTCTTCCTGCAGCGCCTCGGCGTGCGGATCGACGGCGTCGGGACCACGACGCTGCGGGTCACCGGGTGCACGTCCATCGACGTCGACGTGGACTACTCCCCCAGCGAGGACCCGATCGAGGCGATGTCGCTGCTGGCGGCCGCGATCGTGACGAAGTCGGAGATCACCATCGAGCGGTGCCCGATCGAGTTCCTCGAGATCGAGCTGGCGCTGCTGGAGGAGATGGGCTTCCTCTACGACCGTTCCGAGGAGTACCCCGCCGCCAACGGCCACACGCGCCTGGTCGACCTGACCACCAAGCCGTCGGCGCTGCACGCCCCGCTGGACAAGATCCACCCGATGCCGTTCCCCGGCCTCAACATCGACAACCTGCCCTTCTTCGCGGTGATCGCTGCCGTCGCCGAGGGTCAGACCTTCCTGCACGACTGGGTCTATGAGAACCGCGCCATCTACCTCACCGACCTCAACAAGCTCGGCGGCCAGGTCAAGCTCCTCGACCCGCACCGGGTGATGATCGAGGGCCCGACCAGCTTCACCGGCTCCGAGCTGGTCTGCCCGCCGGCGCTGCGGCCGGCCGTGGTGATCCTGCTGGCGATGCTGGCCTCGAAGGGCACCTCGGTGCTGCGCAGCACCTACGTCATCGCTCGCGGCTACGAGGACCTCGCCGAGCGCCTCAACCAGCTCGGCGCCAACATCGAGCCGTTCCGCGACATCTGACTAGGGCAGGTCGAGCACGGCGCGGACCTCGGCGGCCACCACGCCCGCGCCGGGCCCGCCGAGCAGCACGGTGTAGTGGTTGACGGCGTCGACCTCGACCACGCGCAGCTGCGGCACCCGCTCGGTCAGCCCGGCGGGCGCCTCGGGCGGGTACAGCCCGCCCGGCTCGTCCATCAGCCCGCGCGGGGCCCGCAGGAACGTCACGGGGGTGCCCTGCGCCCGCAGCGCGGCCAGGCCGGCGTCGTGCGCGGCCCCGCCGGCCAGCTGCTGGATGTCGGTGGCCAGCGCCTCGACCCGGACCGACGAGGTCAGCCGCGGCTCCTCGCCCTCGAGGTCGTGGTCGACGTAGGCCTCGACGGCGGGGCCCCAGGCACCGTTGAGCGCCGGGTGGGCGCGCCAGAAGTCGTGGTAAGCCGCACGGTCGACGAAGGTCATCGTGAGCCGCTGCGCCGCCGGCCCCAGGACGTCCTCGGGCCGGGCGCCGGCCTCGGGGGCCGGCATCGGCGGCAGCGCGATCCCGCCGTCGACCAGCACCAGCGACGACACCCGGGCGGGCAGGCGACCGGCGAGCCGGACCCCGACGAAGGCGCCCATCGAGTGGCCCACGACGGCGACCCGGTCCAGGCCGAGCCCGTCGAGGACCTGCTCGAGGTCGGCGGCGTGGCGGTCCAGGCCGTACGGCCCGGGCAGCGCGTTGCTGCGCCCGCGTCCGCGCAGGTCCGGGGCGACCAGCCGTACCTCCGGCAGAGCAGCGGCGAGCAGGGAGAACCCGGCCAGCGAGGCTGTGATCCCGTGCACCGCCAGCAGCGGCGCACCGTCCGGGGGGCCCCACTCCCCCACCGTCATCACGCCGCCGTCGACCTCGACCGCGCGCAGTCGTGGCGCCAGCGGGGTGGTCGGTGTCACCGGGCGGTCCATCCGCCGTCCATCGTGTAGGAGGCGCCGGTGACCATCCCGGCGGTCGCGCCGCAGAGCCAGGTGACGAGGTCCGCGACCTCGTCGGGCTCGACGAGGCGCTTGATCGCGCTCTCGGTGAGCATCACCTTCTCGACGACCTCGTCCTCGGGGATCCCGTGGGTGCGGGCCTGGTCGGCGATCTGCTTCTCCACCAGCGGCGTGCGGACGTAGCCGGGGTTCACGCAGTTGCTCGTGACGCCGTGGGGGCCGCCCTCGAGGGCGGTCACCTTGGAGAGGCCCTCCAAGCCGTGCTTGGCCGCGACGTAGGCGGCCTTGTAGGGGCTGGCGCGCAGCCCGTGCACGGAGCTGAGGTTGACCACCCGGCCGAAGCCGCGGGCGTACATCCCCGGCAGCACGGCCCGGGTCAGCAGGAACGGGGCGGTCAGCATGAGGTCGACGATGAGCCGGAACCGGGCCGGGTCGAAGTCGGGCAGCGGGCTCACGGTCTGGATCCCGGCGTTGTTGACCAGCACGTCGGCGTCCAGGGTCACCGCCGCGAGGGCGTCGAGGTCGGCCAGGTCGACCCTCCAGGCCCGGCCACCCACCTCGGCGGCCACCGCCGCGGCGCCGTCGCCGTCGATGTCGGCAGCCACGACCTCGGCGCCGGCGGCGGCGAGCGCCCGGGCGCAGGCCGCCCCGATCCCGCTGGCGGCTCCGGTGACGACGGCGGTACGTCCGGTCAGGTCGGTGGTCATCGCGGTGGTCTCCCTGGGGTTCGGCGGACGCACCCGGCGCGTGCTCGGTCCGGGTGCGGGAACGGGTCCACCCTGCCCGGTGCGGCCGCGGCCGTCGACAGCACCCCGGGGTGGATACTGCACGCGTGCCCGTCCGACCCCGTTCTCCCGACCGGGTGCTGGCCTTCGCGCACCGCGGCGGGGCCGCCCACCCCGAGCTGCTCGGGCTGGAGAACACCCTGACGGCCTTCCGGCACGCGTGGGACCTCGGCTACACCCACCTCGAGACCGACGTGCACACGACCGCGGACGGCATCCTGCTGGCCTTCCACGACGACGTCCTGGACCGGGTCACCGACCGCACCGGCCGGATCGCCAGCACGTCGTACGACGTCGTGCGCCGCGCCCTCGTCGGCGGCCGCGAGCCGGTGCCGACCTTCGCCTCCCTGCTGGAGGCGCTGCCCCGGGCGACCTTCAACGTCGACCTCAAGAGCGCCCGCGCCGGCGCCGTGCTGGCCGACCTGCTCGACGCCGAGCGGGCCTGGGACCGGGTGGTCGTCGGCTCGTTCAGCGTCACCCGCGTCGCGGACTTCCGACGCCGCACCCGCGGCCGGGTCCTGACCTCGGCCACCCCGCCCGAGGTGGCCGCCTTCCGGCTGCTGCCCAGCGGGCGGCTGGCCCGGCTGGTGACCCGTGGCCGGGTCGCAGCGCTCCAGGTCCCGCGGCGCCGCGGTCCTCTCACCGTGGTCACGCCCGGGCTCGTCCGCCGCGCGCACGCCGCCGGCGTCCCGGTCCAGGTCTGGATCGTCGACGAGCCCGAGGAGATGCGGGAGCTGCTCGACCTCGGTGTCGACGGGCTCTTCACCGACCGCACCGACCTGCTCCGTGAGGTGCTGCTGCAGCGGGGCGCCTGGCCGGCAGGGTCCGCACCATGAGCCGCCGCTTCGGCTGGCACGTGTGGGCGTGGGGCCTGTGGGACTGGGGGTCGGCGGCGTTCAACGCGGTCATCACGACCTTCGTCTTCAGCGTCTACATCACCTCCGACTCCTTCGGCCCCGACGCCGACACGTCGCTGGGCTGGGCGCTGGCCGGCGCCGGCGTCCTCGTCGCGGTCCTCGCCCCGGTCAGCGGGCAGCGCGCCGACCGCTCCGGGCGTCCGGGGCGCTGGCTGGGGATCAACACCCTCGCGGTCGTCGTGCTCTCGGCGGCGCTGTTCCTGGTCGAGCCCCGCGAGGACCTGCTCTGGCCGGGCCTGCTGGTGCTGGCCGCGGGCAACGTGTTCTTCGAGCTGGCGTCGGTGAACTACAACGCGCTGCTGCACCGCGTCTCGACACCGGCCACGGTCGGCCGGGTCTCCGGCCTGGGCTGGGGCATGGGTTACCTCGGCGGCATCGTGCTGCTCCTGGTGGTCTACCTCGGCCTGATCAGCCCGGACGTCGGGCTGTTCGGCGTCACCGACGCCGACGGACTGGACGTGCGGGTCACCATGCTCTTCTGCGCCGGGTGGACGCTGGTGTTCTCCCTGCCGGTGCTGCTGACCCTGCGCGACGCCCCGCGGCAGGCCGCCGGGCAGGCGTCCCGGGTCGGCGTGGTCGAGTCCTACCGCAGGCTGTTCGGCAGCGTGCGGGAGCTGTGGCGCGAGGACCGTCGCCTGGTGCGGTTCCTCGGGGCGTCCGCGGTGTTCCGCGACGGGCTCGCGGGGGTGTTCACCTTCGGTGGCGTGCTCGCCGCCGGCACCTTCGCCTTCTCCGACGGCGACGTCATCGTCTTCGGCATCGCAGCCAACGTCGTGGCCGGCATCTCCACCGTCGCGGCCGGGTGGCTCGACGACCGGCTGGGCCCCAAGCGCGTCATCGTCGGCTCCCTGGTCGCCCTGGTCGTCTCCGGCACGGCCGTCTTCGTCCTGCACGACGGCGGCCGGGGCGTCTTCTGGGGCTTCGGGCTGCTGCTGTCGGCCTTCGTCGGGCCGGCGCAGTCGGCCTCGCGGACCTTCCTGGCCCGGATCATCCCGGTCGGCCGGGAGGGCCAGGTCTTCGGTCTGTACGCCACCACCGGTCGCGCGGTCAGCTTCCTGGCCCCGGCGGCCTTCTCGCTGTCGATCGTGGCCGGTGCGGCGCTGACCGACGCCGCCCGCACCGACGACGCCCAGTACTTCGGGGTCCTCGGGGTGGTCGCCGTCCTGCTCCTCGGCCTGCTCCTCATGCTCCCGGTCCACCCGGGACCGGCCCGGGAGCAGACCAGCAGCCCACCGGCGGGGTGAGCCACCCGCTCGCGTCGCCCTGGAATGTTGAGTCCCTGGGTAGCGTTGGATCAACAACACCCCGGTACACGACCGTCCACCGTCTCGGTCGTCGACGACGTCCACCCGACGTTCGGGGGCCGCGCGGACACGATCCGCGTCACCCCTGGTCAGCCGGGCCCAACTGTTTGTGGAGGTGCCCATGGCGGAGCGTACGTTGCGCGGAGCCCGGCTCGGTGGCCAGAGCTTCGAGGACGAGCGGGGGATCGAGTTCGCCGCCCGTCAGCAGGTCGGCTACCGCTGCGGCCAGGACCACGGGTTCGAGATCACCATGTCGGTCGAGGCCGACGTGCCCGCGGTGTGGGAGTGCCCGCGCTGCGGTGCCGAGGGCCTGAGCGTCTCGGGCATCGTCAAGGAGCAGAAGGCCGAGAAGCCGGTCCGCACCCACTGGGACATGCTGCTCGAGCGCCGGTCGGAGAAGGAGCTCGAGGACATCCTCAAGGAGCGCCTGGACCTGCTGCGCGGCGGCGAGATCGGCCCCGCCCATCTGCACCGGGCCAACGCACGCAAGCGCAAGGCCTCGGCCTGAGCCAGGGCCCCACCGGGCCCTGGGCACTCAGCCGTCGTCGACGACCTCACCCCGGACCACCGGCCCCGAGCCGCGTGGCCCGGGGTTCGTCGCGCCCGGACCGCTCGGGCCGGGGCTGCCGTTGCCGGCACCGGGGAACCCCGGGAAGCCCGGGAACCCGCCCGACGCCGGCGGGGAGCCCGCGACCAGCAGGCGCCGGCTGATCGCCTGGCCCAGGAGCCGCCGCCACAGCGGCCGGGTGAGGGGCAGGACCAGGAGCACGCCGAGGGCGTCGGTCACGAACCCGGGCGTCAGCAGCAGGGTGCCACCCACCAGGACCAGGGCGCCGTCGGCGATCTCCCGCCCGGGCACGGCGCCGCGGCGCAGCGCCTCCTGCAGCGCCCGCCAGGCCCGCGCACCCTCACGGCGCACCAGCCAGGAGCCGACGACGCCGCCGAGGACCAGCAGCAGCACGGTCCACCAGCCGCCGATGACCTGACCGACCTGGATGAGCACGTAGATCTCCACGATCGGCATCACCACGAAGGCGACGACCAGGGCCAGGGACACCCAGCGGCGCCGACGCGGGGCACGGCCGGACCGGGGCGCACTCACCGGCGGCCTGCGGCCGAGCGGTCCCGCTGGTCGGTGCGGGCGCCGGGACGTGCGCCCCGCAGCGCCCGGCGCAGCTGGGCCCGGCGCTCGGCCAGACCCCACCGCGTGATCATCCGCAGCGACTCGGTGGCCACCGACGCGTCCATCTTCGACTCGCCCCGCACCCGTTCGACGAAGTCGATCGGCACCTCGCGCACCCGCAGCCCCGCACGCACCGCCCGGCAGGCGAGGTCGGTCTGGAAGACGTAGCCCACCGAGCGCACCGCGGCGAGATCGATCCGCTCGAGGGCGGAGCGGCGGAACAGCCGGTAGCCGGCGGTGGCGTCGCGGACCGGGAGGCCGAGCAGCACGCGTACGTAGGCGTTGCCGCCCCGCGAGAGCGCCAGGCGGTGCAGCGGCCAGTTGTGCACCGCCCCGCCGCGCACGTAGCGCGAGCCGATCACCAGGTCCGCGTCCACCAGCGCCGTGCGCAGCCGGTCCAGCTGCTCGGGGGCGTGGGAGCCGTCGGCGTCCATCTCCCCCACGACGTCGTAGCCGCGCTCCAGCGCCCAGGCGAAGCCCGCCAGGTAGGCCGCGCCGAGGCCGGTCTTGGCGCAGCGGTGGAGCACGTTCACCCGGCCGTCGGCGGCCGCCAGGTCGTCGGCGATCCGACCGGTGCCGTCCGGGGAGCCGTCGTCGACGACCAGCACGTCGACGTCGGGGTGCTCGCGGTGCAGGCGACCGATGATCCAGGCCAGGTTGAGGGCCTCGTCGTAGGTCGGCACGACCATCACGACGCGCTCGCGGGGGGACGCGTCGCGGGGGCCGGTGGTGGTGCTCACCTCGGTGCTCCTCGGCTCGGGTGGTGCGCGGCAGGGGTGGAAGACGTCGGGTCGTGCTCCTCCATGGTGCCAGGCACCTGGCGGCGACCGGCCGCGACGCCGAGCGCGAGCCCGACGGCGGTCAGGCCCAGGACGCCCCAGCCGGCGTACCGTCCGACGTGCACGCCCGGGGTGACGCCGTCGACGAGGTCGACCTGCTCGAGCAGGGTGGCGGTCGAGCGGCGCGGTGCGGCGGCGACCACGGACCCGTCCGGGGCGATCACCGCGGTGATGCCGTTGGTGGAGGCCACGACGAGCCAGCGACCGGCCTCGACCGCGCGGGCCCGGGTGATCGCGAACTGCTGGTCGACCTGGTCGGTGGCGATGAAGGTGGCGTTGCTGGTCTGCACCGCGAGCAGCTCCGCGCCGCCGAGGACCTGGTCGTGCAGGACGTCGTCG
This sequence comes from Nocardioides sp., assembly GCA_046595185.1. Classification (GTDB taxonomy): domain Bacteria; phylum Actinomycetota; class Actinomycetes; order Propionibacteriales; family Nocardioidaceae; genus Nocardioides. The sequence continues at coordinate 10,675 of JBKJPE010000097.1, read as the reverse complement.
TAGCCGACGTCGAAGCAGATCGCGTCGGCGAGCGCGACACCGGCGACCTGGAGCGGCGTGGTCCGCTCCCCCGCGACCATGTCGCGCGGGATCAGCGCGAGGTCGCCGAAGGTGCCGATCGGGATGCCGAGGTCCTCGAGGAGGTCCCGGGCGGGGATGTACTCGCCGTACGGCACGGGGTGCCGCTTGGTGTAGCGCTCGGTGACGTCGTCCCGGGTGCGGTCCCCCGGCTCCCAGACGAGCCCCTGGTTGAGCACCTCGCCCGGTCCACCGTCGACGATCCCGCCCACCACCACCGGGACCCCGATCGCCGCCACCGCCCGCCGGATGCCGGCGTTGGTCTCGGTGTCCGCGAACGGGTCGACGGCCGTGGAGTTCTCCGGCCACAGCACGAGGTCGGGCCGCGGCACCCGGCCGGCATCGACGTCGGCCGCCAGGTCCACGGTCTCCTGGACGGTGCTGGCGGTGACCTCGCGGTAGCCGGCCAGGATGTCGTTCCCGGCGCCCGGGACGTCCGGCTGCACCGTGGCCACCGTGGCCTGCCCCGTCACCGGGAGGCGTACGGGGAAGGCCACCGCGAGGGCGCACAGCCCGACCAGGGCCGCGGCGGTGAGGGCCGGGACCACCGGTGCCGGGGCCGCCCGGTGCCCGCGGCGCACCGCGAGGACCGAGGCCGCCAGGCAGAACGAGCCGAGCGCCAGGCCGAAGCCCACCCCCGTCGCCCCGACGTAGGCCAGGGCGGGCGCGACCGGGGTGTCGATCACCGCGAAGCCGAGGCGGCCCCAGGGCATCCCGCTGTAGGGCCAGGACGAGCGGACGGTCTCCGCGAGGGCCCACGCCCCCGCGCCCCACAGCGGCCAGGCGCGGTGGCGCATGACGACGACCAGCACCGGCCCGAGGGCTGCGTAGAACGCCGTCTCGATACCGGCCAGCGCCAGCCAGGCCCCGGTCGACACGGCCCGCATCCACACGATGTGCGGGAAGTAGAAGGCCACGCCGAAGACCAGGGCGGGCCACCAGGCGCGACGGGGCCGCAGCCCCGCCACCGAGAGCGCGAGGCCGGCCACGCAGAACGGCGTCACCCACCACCAGGTCAACGGCTCGAAGGACGCGGCCAGGAGCCCCCCGGACACGAGGGCCAGGAGCAACCGGACGGGCACGCGGAGAACCTACCGGGGCGGTCCGCAGCGGACGCCGGCACCACCGGCGCCGCAGTGCAGCCGCGGTCCTGCCGGCCGACGGAGAGGACCCGAGTACCTTCGGTCCAGGGCCCGCGCGACCGGCTGTCGCGCGCGCCCCGTTGTCTAGGGACCCCGAGGTCCCCTCCGTCCCGCTCGTATGGCGTGGACCGGATCCGCGGACCGCGCGGAGGACTGCTCGGCACCAGCATCCTCCGACCACGGCCACCCGGACGCCGGTCCATCAACCACGGCCTGCATGAGCGGTAACACCACCTTCGTCAGGTCGGCACGGCCGTGTCAACCGAGCGCTGACCTGCGCGGACCGGCGTCGGCGCAGGTCAGGGCGGGCGCCCCGGAGCAGGAAACGGGCCCCGTAATTTCTGGACCGCACGGCGTGTCGCGCGGGACACGCCGACCACGGGCCCCCCGGGCCGGCCTCAGGCGCCGCCGGGGACGACCACGGTGCCGGTCGCGGTGGTCGCGACCAGCGGCTCGCCGAGGACCCGGGCGGCACCGGGCCGAGCCGCGGTGGGCTCGCCGCGCGCCACGACGCGCACCTCGAGCTCCAGGCGGCGTGACCGGGTGCCGGCACGGACCAGCACCGCCTCCACCTCGAGCACGTCGCCGGCGCGCACCGGCGCGCGGAACTGGACGTCGTCGTAGGAGGCGAAGAGCCCCTCGTCGCCGTCCACGCGGATGCACAGCTCGGTGGCGACGTCACCGAAGAGCCCCAGGCTGTACGCCCCGTCGACGAGGTTGCCGGCGTAGTGCGCGTGACTGTAGGGCACGTAGCGGCGGTGGACGACGCGGGTGCCGACCGGGACGCCGGCCCCGGACGTGGTGCCGGACGTGGTGCCGGACGTGGTGCCGGTCGGGGGTCGGCTCATGCGGGGCTCTCCTGCTCGTCCCGGCCCGCGACGTCGGTCCGGGCGAGGCGGTGGACCAGGAACGAGGCCACCTCCCCCGGTGTGGTGCCCCGCGCGAAGACGCGGTCGACCCCGAGCTCGACGGCCATCGACTCGTCGAAGCGGGGTCCGCCGACCACGAGCAGCGGACGCCGCTCCTCCGGGTAGGCCTCGCGGAACGCCGCGGACATCTCCCGGGTGTTGAGCAGGTGCGCGTCACGCTGGGTGACCACCTGGGAGACCAGGACGGCGTCCGCCCGCTCCTCCTGGGCGCGGGCCACCAGCTCGGGCACCGAGACCTGGGCGCCGAGGTTGACCGTGCGCAGCTCGCGGTAGTACTCCAGGCCCTTCTCGCCGGCGAACCCCTTGATGTTGAGGATCGCATCGATGCCGACGGTGTGGGCGTCGGTGCCGATGCAGGCACCGACCACGACCAGGCGCCGCTGGAGGGCCTCCTTGAGGGCGGCGTTGGCCTCCTTCGGCGTGAGCAGCGGGAAGTCGCGCTCCACGACCACCACGGCGTCGGTGTCGACGAGGTGGTGGGTGCGGCCGTAGACCACGAAGAAGGTGAAGCCCGGGCCCATCGGGCGCGAGTGGGCCACCAGGACGGCGTCGAGACCCATCTTGGTGGCCAGCTGCGCGGCGGCGCCCTCGGCCGCCTTCGAGTGCGGCACGGGCAGCGTGAAGCTGATCTGCACCATGCCGTCACCGGTGGTGTCGCCGTAGGGGCGCACGATGCTCATGCGTCGACCCCCGTCCCGGTCTCCAGCAGCTCACGCGCGGGGTTGCAGTACCCCGGGGCCAGCGCCGCCACGCCGTCCAGCCCACGCCCGGCGTCCGCCGGACGCTTCATCAGCCCGAAGGTGCCGTCGGCGATGGCGTCGAGCAGGCCTCCGCCGGACCCGGCACCGTCGTGGTCGAGGATGCGGGTCAGGAGGTCGATCGACTCCCCCAGGACGTGGCGGGCACGGGTGGCGATCACGCCGTCGGGCGCGGGGTGGAAGTCCTCGTGCAGCGAGCCGGCGGCCTCCATCACGTAGCGCACGTTCTGCAGGGCGAGGTCGCGGTCGGAGAGCCAGGGCGTCACCACGGCCTCGGTCATCATCCCGACCAGCAGGATCCCCTGACCGGTCAGCGCCCCGGCCAGGTTGAAGAACCCGTCGAGCAGGTAGCCGCGGAAGATGTCACCGGTCATGTGCCGCGTCGGGGGCATCCACTTCAGCGGCGCGGTCGGGAAGAGCTCCCGCGCCAGCAGCGCATGGGCCAGCTCGAGCCGGAAGGAGTCCGGCACCGCCGGATCGATCTCGAAGGCGTGGCCCAGCCCGAGCTGCCAGTCCTCGAGCCCGGCCTCGCGGGCGAAGTACTCGTTGAGGAGCTGGCTCGTGGTGACCGTGTGCGCCGCCTCGATGGCGTCGGCGGTCGTGAGGTAGTTGTCCTCGCCGGTGTTGATGATGATCCCGGCCCGGGCGTGGACCTGGCGGCTGAACCGCTGGTCGACGAAGGTGCGCACGGGGTTGATGTCGCGGAAGAGGATCCCGTACATCGAGTCGTTGAGCATCATGTCGAGCCGCTCGAGGCCGGCCAGCACCGCGATCTCGGGCATGCAGAGGCCGGAGGCGTAGTTGGTGAGCCGGACGTAGCGGCCCAGCTCGCGGCCGGTCTCGTCCAGCGCGGCCCGCATCAGCCGGAAGTTCTCCTGCGTGGCGTAGGTGCCGGCGAAGCCCTCGCGGGTGGCGCCCTCGGGCACGAAGTCGAGCAGGCTCTGCCCGGTGGAGCGGATCACCGCGATCACGTCGGCGCCCTCGCGGGCGGCCTGCTGGGCCTGCGGGATGTCCTCGTAGATGTCGCCGGTGGCGACGATCAGGTAGATCCACGGCTGCCGGGGGGCGTCGCCGACCGTGGCCACCAGGTGGTCGCGCTCGGCACGCCGGGCGTCCATCCTGGCCACCCCGGCGGCCACCGAGTCCGTGGCGGCGGTCCGGGCCCGGGCGGCGTCGGCGCCGGCGGGCAGCCGGAACCGTACGGAGCCGGCGGAGGCCTTCGCGGCCAGGGTGGCGAGGTCGTCGGCCTCGCCGCGGACCAGCGCGTCCCAGACCGGGAGCACGACGCCGTGCGGCAGCGCGTCGTCCCCCAGGTCGGCGCGCACGACGTCGAGCAGCCGGTTCGCCCAAGGCGTGCCCTCGGGGTCGGCGCCGGCCAGACCGGCCAGGCGCAGCGTGGCGCGCTCCACCGAGACGGTGGTGTGGCTGCGGGCCAGGTCGACGATGGGTTCGCCGGCGGCCGCGGCGAGCCCGCGGGCGCGGGCGACCAGGTCGGGGTCGAGGTGGAGCTTGCTCGCCCTCATCCGCGCTCCTCGAAGAGACGTCGTACGCCGTCGTGGCGCCGCAGCAGGTCCACCGCGAGGTCCGCGTGGCCGGGGGCGTAGCCGTTGCCGACCACCATCCGCACGTCGGCGGCCAGGCCCTCGGCCCCCAGTGCCGCGGCGGAGAAGGAGGTCGCCATCGAGAAGAACACGACCGTGCCGCCGTCGGCGGTGGCCAGCACGGCCCCGCCCTCGCAGCCGGGCACGTCGACGCAGACCACGGTGACGTCGGCGGGACCCCCGGCGTCGCCCACCGCGTCGCGCAGCGCCACGGGGTCACGGGCGTCGGCCACGACGACGACGTCGGCCAGGCCGGCAGCGCCGAGCCGCGCGGCCTCCTGCTCGTGGGGCACGACCCCGATCGTGCGGGCGGCACCGGCCTCGCGGGCTGCCGCCAGGCTCAGGGAGCCGGACTTGCCGGCCCCGCCGACGACGGCGACGACCGGGCCCGTGCCGGTGCGGGCGCGGTGCTCGGCGCAGACCCGGGCGGTCAGCGCGGGAGCCCCGCAGACGTCCATCACGGCCAGGCTGAGCCCGACCGGGAGGTCGTCGGGCAGCCTGGCGGCCACGGACCGGCCGAACAGCACGGCGTACCCGTCGCAGGGCACCTGCTCGCCCTCGCCGTCCCAGCGCTCCAGGTCGTCCTCGACGACCAGGGGCGTCAGCGTGAGGGAGACCAGCGTGGCGACGCGGTCCCCGACGCGGAGGCCGAGCGGGGAGCCGGGCCCCACCTCCTCGACGGTGCCGACGAGCATCCCGCCCGAGCCGGTGACGGGGTTCTGCATCTTGCCGCGCTCCCGCACGATCGCCAGCACGGCAGCTCGGACCGCCGTGCCGCTGCCGTGCTCCTCGCGCAGCTGGCGGAACGAGGCGGCGTCGAGGTTGAGCCGCTCCACCCGGACCCGCACCTCGTCGCTCCACAGCGCGGGACGGGTGTCGAGGCGCCACGCGGCCTGGGGCAGCACCCGGGCCACCGTCGGGTCGGGGTCGAGCACGCGGTGCAGGCCGACGGGGTCGCCCGTGCGCTCCCGCGCCGCCGTGCCGCTCGTCGCGCCGGTCATCGCCACCTCCGTCGTACGGACGCCGTTCACTGCGCCCTGATCGAAAGATCCTCCGGCGTGTGAGTGGATATGCCGGAGGATCTCCGCTTATCCTGGCACGACGGCGCACCCGCCGCCACCGCGACGCGCCTGCGCGCACCCGCCTGCCCGGATCCCACGAGGAGACCCATGAGCATCGAGACCTCCATCGGCCTGGAGACCGGCCAGCCCTACCCGTACCGCGCCCCCGAGCTCGTCGAGCCGGACTGGACGCGGTTCCCCGGGTGGCGCGACGTGACGATCGAGCAGTGGGAGTCCGCCCAGTGGCAGCGCTCGCACTGCGTGAAGAACCCCGCCCAGCTGCGCGAGGTGATGGGCGACCTGGTGGCGGACTCGTTCTACGCCGACCTCGAGAGGGACCAGGCCGAGCGCGCCACCATGTCGATGCTGCTGCCGCCTCAGATGCTCAACACCATCGCCGGACGCGAGACCCCCGGCGGACCGGGCTCGCTGACCGAGGCCTTCCACGCCGACCCCGTGCGCCACTACATGCTGCCGGTGTTCTCCGACCGTCGCACCGACTGGCCCTCCCACCCGTACGCCACCCGCGACTCGCTGCACGAGCACGACATGTGGGTCACCGAGGGCCTCACGCACCGCTACCCGACCAAGGTGCTGGCCGAGCTGCTGCCGACCTGCCCGCAGTACTGCGGTCACTGCACGAGGATGGACCTGGTCGGCAACTCCACGCCGACGGTGGAGAAGCTCAAGCTGACCGGCAAGCCGAACGACCGCCTCGAGGCGATGCTGGACTACCTGCGCCGCACCCCCGGGGTCCGCGACGTCGTCGTCTCGGGCGGCGACGTGGCCAACATGCCCTGGCCCCGGCTCGAGGCCTTCCTGACCTCGGTGCTCGCGATCGAGTCGGTCCGCGACGTACGGCTGGCCACCAAGGCGCTGGTCGGGCTGCCGCAGCACTGGCTGCAGCCCGAGGTCGTGGCCGGCGTCGAGCGGGTCGCCACCCTGGCCCGCCACCGCGGGGTCTCCCTGGCGATGCACACCCACGCCAACCACGCCTCGTCGGTGACGCCGCTGGTGGCTCGGGCCACCCGGGCCATGCTGGACGCCGGCCTGCGCGACGTGCGCAACCAGGGCGTCATCCTCGACGGCGTCAACGCCGACCCCCACGCCCTGCTCGACCTGTGCTTCGCGCTGCTCGACGGCGCGCAGATCATGCCGTACTACTTCTACCTCTGCGACATGATCCCCTTCGCCGAGCACTGGCGGACCTCGGTCGCCGACGCCCAGCGGCTGCAGACCGCGATCATGGGCTACCTGCCCGGCTTCGCGACGCCGCGGCTGGTCTGCGACGTCCCGTTCGTCGGCAAGCGCTGGGTGCACCAGCTGGCGTCGTACGACGCCGTGCACGGTGTCTCCCGGTGGACGAAGAACTACCGCACCTCCATCGAGGCCAGCGACCCCGAGGCGCTGACGCGCACCTACCCCTACTACGACCCGATCCACACGCTGCCCGAGGAGGGTCAGCGCTGGTGGGCCGACAACGTGGCCCCGGACGCCGGGTCGATGACGCCCTGGCAGGCGGCGGCGATGTCGCGGCGGGCGGCGGCGCTGCAGGCGACCTGAGCAGCCGGGACCCTCAGCCGACGGGGCGGTTCTCGTAGGGGGTCGAGAGCACGATGGTGGTGTGGGTGGAGACGTTGGCCGCCCCGCGGATGCGAGCCAGCAGGTCCTCGAGGTCGGCGGGGGTCGCGACCCGGATCTTCAAGATGTAGGACTCCTGCCCGGCCACCGACCAGCAGGACTCGATCTCCTCGACCTGCTCGAGACGCTGTGGCACGTCGTCGGGCGAGGAGGGGTCGATCGGGCGGATCGAGATGAAGGCGGTCAGCGGGCGTCCCATCTCGGCGTGGTTGACCGTCGCGCCGTAGCCGAGGATCAGCTCGCGCTGCTCCAGCCGCTTGACCCGCTGGTGGACCGCCGAGGTCGACAGCCCTGTCGCCTTCCCGAGGTCGGTGAAGGACATCCGGCCGTCGCGGGCCAACAGCTGGAGGATCTTGCGGTCGGTGGGCTCCACCACGGAAGGATCGACGGTCACCCGGATCAGCGTAGGGCCCGGCCGCCCGGCCCGGGGTGCTGCTCAGCCTGCGGGCGTTCCCTAGGCTGGGTCCGTGTCGGGGAGCGGTCGTCAGGTCTGGCTCCGCCGGGTCCCCCGGGCCGAGGCGCCGCCGCGTGGGCCGGGCTGGGTCGTCCGGCGGCTGGCCCGTCGCGGACCGCGCGCGGCGTACGACCTCGAGGTCTGGGACGGCTCGCGACTGTCGTATGCGCGCCGCACCCCGCGTCCGGCACACCTGCTGCTGCGTCGCACCGACGTGGGACGACAGGCGGCCGGAGCCGCCGTGCGCAGCGCCGACGCAGCACCCTCGGACTGGGTTACGGTGCCGCAGTGACCGCCCCCGCGCCGCGGCTGATGCTGCTCGACACCGCCTCGATGTACTTCCGGGCCTTCTTCGGCGTCCCCGACATCAGTGGCCCGGACGGCACGCCGGTCAACGCCGTACGGGGTCTGCTGGACTTCATCACCCGCCTGGTGACCGACTACCGACCCACGCACCTGGTCTGCTGCTGGGACGACGACTGGCGCCCGCAGTGGCGCGTGGACCTGCTGCCGACCTACAAGGCGCACCGGGTGGTGGAGGAGGTCGAGACCGCCCCGGACGTGGAGGAGGTCCCCGACCCGCTCGGGGTGCAGGTGCCGATCATCCGGCAGGTCCTGGCCGCGTTCGGGATCACCGTGATCGGCGCGCCGGGCTACGAGGCCGACGACGTCATCGGCACTCTCGCTACCGGCGCCGGCATGCCGGTCGACGTGGTCACCGGCGACCGCGACCTCTTCCAGGTCGTCGACGACGACCGGGAGGTCCGGGTGCTCTACATCGCCCGGGGCGTCGGACGCCACGAGCGCGTCGACGACGCCTGGGTGGTCGCGAAGTACGACGTCCACGCCCGTCAGTACGCCGACTTCGCGACCCTGCGCGGCGACGCCTCCGACGGCCTGCCCGGCGTCGCGGGGGTCGGCGACAAGACCGCGGCCTCGTTGCTGGGCCGCCACGGCGACCTGGCCGGCATCGTGGCGGCGGCCGGGGACCCCGGCTCGGGGATGGCGCCCGGCCCGCGGCGCAAGGTCAAGGACGCCGCCGGCTACCTGGCCGTCGCACCCCGTGTGGTGGCGGTGGCACGCGACCTCGACCTCGACCGCTCCCGCCTGGAGCTGCCGTCGACACCGGCCGACCCCGACCTGCTCGCGGCCCTCTCCGCGCAGTTCGGCCTCGACTCCCCCGTCGCCCGCCTCACCACCGCCCTCGCCGACGACTGACTCCCCGCCTCGGTGGTCGAGGAGCGGCGGTGGTCGAGGAGCGAGCGCCAGCGAGCGTCTCGAGACCCGGCGGGGCACAACGGTGGTCGAGGAGCGAGCGCCAGCGAGCGTCTCGAGACCCGGTGAGGTGCCGGTGGCGTGCTCGTACCGCCGGCGGGGTTGCCCGGGTCCGGCGGTGCGAGGGGGCTGCTGTAGCTGGGCGTTGCTCAGAAGGGTGGCGGGGTGGGGCCGGCCGGTGGCGGGTCGGGGTCCTCGGGTTCGACCAAGGGCGCGGGGCGGTAGGTCGTCCTGGGTGGTGACTGGGGTAGTGGGTCTGGTGGTGGTCCGGGTGGCAGCTGGTCGAGCGGGTGGGTCCCGGCATGCGAGCGGAGGTACCGCTCGCCGTGGGGGCTGGTCCACAGGTACAGGCCCGGGCCGAGGGTTTCGTAGTCCCAGCCCATGTGGGTCTTCGCGCGGTGGTGGCGCCGACATCCGGGGGCGATGTTGCCGGTCCCGGTCGGTCCCTCGGGATAGGGGACCACGTGTTCCATGTCGGTGTTGACCGCTGGCAGGGTGCACCAGGGGAAGACGCAGGTGTGGTCGCGGAGCTCGCTCTGCTCACGCAGCCGGTCGGAGACCTCGTAGGAGTCGCAGTGAATCGCCTCGGCCAGGTCCAGGACGGGGCGGATGGTGATGGTGGCGGCGGTGTGGGCCCACTGGCGGACCTGAGAGGTCAGGATCGGGCCCTTGGCGGGGTGGCGGTCGTCCAGCCTGGACAGCATCGCGGCGTGGGTGTCGGCGCTGTCCTTGAGGAGCGGGTTGATGGTCGCGGCGGGAATGTGGGCCCACAGGTGCAGGTGCCTGCCCGGCACCGTGGCCCGCGAGCTGCCGGTGTCGCCGTCATCCTCGTTGCCATCGGGCAGGGTCTGCTCGCCCGCGGCGAGCAATCCGAGGGCTTGGGAGCGGCGTACGTCGAGTGACTCGGTGGACCCGTCGGCGGCAAGGGCCCGGGCTCGGTCGCTGATGGCGTTCTCCAACCCGACGGCGTCGGCGAGGTCGAGACCGGCCTCCAGGTGCACCACGCCGTTCTCGTGGTCGGTGAGGCGGATGTCGCAGCGGCGCCCGTCGGCGGCAGCGCGGCGCTTCTCCGCGGCGGCTGGGGGGTCCCACCGCATCAGGGCCTCCTCGACCAGGCGGGTCAGCTGGGCGTAGGAGATGGAGTGCGCGAACGCGGCGACGTGAGCGTCGACCTCCTCGACGCCGTCCTCGCACAGGGCCATCGTCTTCTCCGCGACCAGGCGGGCCCGCCAGACCGGGCACGCCCCGGTCAGGACGCGTTCCCACAACCGGGGCAGGCGGTAGCGCAGCTCGAGGGCGACGGCGACCTGGCTGGCCCCCGAGGTGGTGGACACCCCCAGGGCGGCAGCGAGCTCGATCACCGCGGACTCGCGGACCAGGGGGCACCCGGGCCCACCCAACGTGAGGCCGTGGTCGCCGTACCCTGCCAACCACATGGTCTCGTCGTCACGGAGCACCTCGTGGGCGGTGCTCCAGTCGATGATGCTCCACAAGACCGCGACCTCGGCCGCTGCCCGGACGGCCTTCGCGTCCTTGACCACTCCCAGCAGCGCGGCCCGGGTCTCCTCGCGGGCCCGCTCGGGTTGGTGGACCCAGTCCGCGAACTCGGTGTCGGATCGGGTGGCGGTCATGCATCTAGTGTACTCGAACGTATGTTCGATGACCAGGTAGGTGGTCCAGGTTGTGGACTAGGTCTCGAGACGCTCGCTGGCGCTCGCTCCTCGACCACCGGGGCC
>JBKJPE010000035.1:0-5421 GCA_046595185.1 Nocardioides sp. | reverse complement strand
GCCATAGCGAAAGGGAAACACCCGGTCCCATCCCGAACCCGGAAGTTAAGCCTTTCAGCGCCGATGGTACTGCAACCGCGAGGCTGTGGGAGACTAGGACGCCGCCGGACAACACTTAGAAGAGGCCACCGGGCGACCGGTGGCCTCTTCGCATTTCGGCACCACCTGACTGCAGCACCACCCATGTGAACAGAGGAGACGTCGTGGTCGAGCAACGACGCGGCCCGCGAACGGGCAGCACCAACCCCGCAGCGCGTACCGGACGGGGGTCGGACGACCGACGAGGTCGGCCCACCGAGGACCGTCGCGGGGGGACGGCGCGTCCCGGCGGCGCCCGGGACCGGCGGCCCGACGACCGCAAGGACGGCGGGGAGAAGCCGGCGCGGATGCGGCGCACCCCGGAGGAGCAGGCGATCTACGACGGTCCCGACCTGCCCGACGCCGTCACCGGCAAGGAGCTCGACCGGTCCGTGATCGGCCAGCTGAAAGGGTTGCCCGAGAAGCTGGCCGCCCGGGTCGCGCGTCACCTCGCCGCCGCCGGGCTCCTGGTCGACGACGACCCCGAGACCGCCTACCGTCATGCGCTCGCCGCACGGGCTCGCGCCCCACGGATCGCCATCGTCCGCGAAGCCGCGGGTGAGGCGGCCTACGCGGCAGGGCACTACGCCGAGGCGCTCTCCGACCTCCGGGCGGCCAAGCGGCTCAACGGTGCCACGGCCTACCTCCCGATCATGGCCGACTGCCATCGTGCCCTCGGCCAGCCCGAGCAGGCCCTCAAGCTGGCCAAGAGCCCGGGCGTGGCCAACTTCGCGCCCGAGGCCCGCGCGGAGATGACGATCGTCGAGGCCGGAGCCCGTCGGGACATGGGCCAGCACGACGCGGCGCTGCGGGTGCTCGAGCAGGCACCGATCAACTCGCAGAACCGGTCCGCCTGGGTGGTCCGGCTGCGCTACGCCTACGCCGACACGCTCGTCGCCGCGGGTCAGCAGCGCGAGGCGCTGGAGTGGTTCCACCGCACCCACGCCATCGACGCCGACCAGCTGACGGACGCAGAGTCCCGCGCCGCCGAGCTGGAACGCCGCCGCGACGACGAGACGGGCCGGCCGCCGGTCGCGACCGAGGACTGACCCGGGGCTCGCCGAGCTGGTCGAGACCACTGGCGCGCACGGGGCTCATGGGACAGACTGTGCCTACAACTACATGCTTGTCATTGCGATCCACCGAGTCGTGCGAGTCCGCTGGGGAAGGCGTTCCTCGCCGAGGTGGGAGATCTCCCACCGTGACCGATGGAGGACAGCGATGACGACATCCAGCTCAGTGCGGGTGCCGACCCGAGGCGTGCTCTACGTCCACTCGGCACCCTCGGCACTGACCCCGCACATCGAGTGGGCCGTCGCCGGCGTGCTCGGTGGTGCCGTCCACCCCTCGTGGACCGCCCAGCCCGCCCAGCCCGGGAGCTTCCGCACCGAGCTGCTCTGGACCGGCGAGACGGGCGCGGCTGCTCGGATGGTCTCGGCGCTGCGAGGGTGGGACCACCTGCGCTTCGAGATCACCGAGGATGCCTCGGCCGGCGCCGAGGGAGCCCGCTACTCCTCGACGCCGTCCCTCGGTGTCTTCCACGCCGTGACCGGGATCCACGGGGACATCCTGATCCCGGAGGACCGCCTGAAGGCTGCTGCGGTGAAGTCCGCACTCGGCGAGACCACGCTCGAGCTCGAGGTCGACAAGCTGCTGGGCAAGCCCTGGGACGACGAGCTGGAGACCTTCCGGCACGCCGGTGACGGCGCTCCCGTCCGCTGGCTGCACCAGGTCGTCTAGCGGGCCGGGACGCTCACAGGGGGATGTTGCCGTGCTGCCCGCGGCGCACGCCGTCGGTCTGCACCGCGGCGTCGATCGCCCGTGCGATGGACGACCGGGTGAGCGAGGGCTCGACGACCTCGTCGACGACGCCGATCTCGACCGCCCTCTCCACCCCGCCGGCGAGCCGCTCGTGCTCGGCTGCCAGCTCGGCCTCGACCTGGGCGCGGAGGTCCGGGGCGACCTCGGCGAGCTTGCGGCGGTGCAGGATGCGGACCGCCGCCACCGCGCCCATCACCGCGACCTCGGCACCTGGCCACGCCAGCACCCGGGTGGCCCCGAGGGAGCGGGCGTTCATGGCGATGTAGGCGCCGCCGTAGGTCTTGCGGGTCACGAGGGTGACCCGGGGCACCACGCACTCGGCGAAGGCGTGGAGCAGCTTCGCCCCCCGGCGTACGACCCCGTCCCACTCCTGGCCGACCCCGGGCAGGTAGCCGGGGACGTCGACCAGCACGACCAGCGGGACGCCGAGCGCGTCGCACAACCGGACGAAGCGGGACGCCTTCTCGGCGGACAGGGAGTCCAGGCAGCCCCCGAGACGCAACGGGTTGTTGGCCACCACACCGACGGTTCGTCCACCGAGCCGGCCGAGGGTGGTCACGATGTTGGGCGCCCAGCGTGCGTGGAGCTCCTGGCCGGTGCCGTCGTCGAGCAGACCCTCCACCAGCGGGTGCACGTCGTAGGCCCGCTTGCGTGAGGCGGGCAGCAGGGCCTCCAGGTCGCGGTCGACCACGGCGGCGACCCGCAGGCTGCCCTGGGTGCCCAGGAGGTGCGCGACGGTGCGCGCCTTGGCCAGCGCCTCGCCCTCGGACTCGGTGAGCACGTGCACGACGCCGGAGCGCCGGCCGTGCGGCTCGGGACCCCCCAGGCGCAGCATGTCGACGGCCTCGCCGGTGACCGAGCGCACGACGTCGGGCCCGGTGACGAAGATCCGCCCCTCCGGTCCGAGGATCACCACGTCGGTGAGCGCCGGACCGTACGCCGCGCCGCCCGCGGCGGGGCCGAGGACCACGGAGACCTGGGGGATGACGCCGGAGGCCTGCGTCATCACCGCGAAGATGCGACCGACGGCGTGCAGCGAGAGCACGCCCTCGGCCAGGCGTGCTCCACCGGAGTGCCACAGACCGATGATCGGCACGCCGTCGGTGATCGCGCGGTGGTAGGCGTCGACCACGACCCGGCAGCCCTCGTCGCCCATCGCGCCACCCATCACGGTGGCGTCGGAGCAGAAGGCGACCACGTCGGTGCCGTCGACCCGGCCACGCGCTGCGAGCATGCCGGACTCGTCGACGTCGGACAGCAGCTCGCACGTCCCGTCGTCCAGCAGCGCCTCGAGGCGCAGCAGCGGGTTGCGCGGGTCCTCCTCCCGCGGTGGCTTCGCAGGCCGGCCGGCCGCCGCGGGGGCGGTGCCGGCGACCTGGGTCATCAGAAGCTCCCGAAGACGACAGCCACGTTGGCGCCCCCGAAGCCGAAGGAGTTGTTCAACGCCGCGGCGTCGCCGGCCGGGAGGTCGCGCGGCTTCGTGGCGATGTCGAGGTCGACCTCGGGGTCGAGGTCGTCGAGGTTGATGGTCGGCGGGACGGTGCGGTGGTGCAGCGTGAGCACGGTGGCGATGGCCTCGAGGGCCCCGGCCCCGCCGAGGAGGTGGCCGGTCATGGACTTGGTGCTGGTCACCACGACCTCGGAGGCGTGGGCGCCCAGCGTGGCGTGCAGCATGAGGCCCTCGGCGATGTCGCCCTTGGGGGTCGAGGTCGCGTGGGCGTTGACGTGGACGATCGCCTCGGCGTCGACGTCGGCCTCGTGCAGGGCGCGCAGGATGGCGCGCGACCCGCCGCGACCGGCCGGGTCCGGCTGGGCGATGTCGTGGGCGTCGGCGGTGATGCCGGCGCCGAGGACCTCGGCGTAGATGCGGGCGCCGCGGGCCCGGGCGTGCTCCTCGGACTCGAGGACCAGCACGCCGGCCCCCTCGCCGAGCACGAACCCGTCGCGGCCGGTGTCCCAGGGTCGCGAGACGGTGGTCGGGTCGCCGACGTTCTTCGACAGCGCCATCATGTTGGCGAAGGCGGCCATCGGCAGCGGGTGGATCGCGGCCTCGGTGCCGCCGGCGAGGACGACGTCGGCGCGACCGAGACGGATCTGGTCGACGGCGAGGCTGATCGCCTCGTTGCCGGAGGCGCAGGCCGAGACGGGGGTGTTCACCGCGGCGCGCGCCCCGACGTACAGGCTGATGTTGGCGGCCGGGGCGTTGGGCATCAGCATCGGGACCGCCAGCGGCGAGACCCGCCGCGGACCCCTGTCGCGCAGGCTGTCGTAGTTGGACAGCAGGGTGTTGACCCCGCCGATGCCCGACGCCATGGCCACACCGAGCCGGTCGTGGTCGACGTCGACGTCCTCGAGGCCGCTGTCGTGCCAGGCCTCCATCGCCGCGACCATCGCCAGCTGCGTGGAGCGGTCGTAGCGGCGGGCCTTGACCCGCTCGAGCACCTCGGTCGGCTCGACGGCGACGCGTGCCGCGATCTTGACCGGGAGGTCCTCGGCCCAGTCCTCGGTCAGGGCGCGGACGCCGGACCGCCCCTCGACGAGACCCTGCCAGGTGGAGGCCACGTCACCGCCGAGGGGACTGGTCGTCCCCATCCCGGTGACCACGACACGTGTGCGGCTCATGGTTGGTCGACTCCTCGTGCTGCTGTGCTGGTGGGACGGGCGGTGGGGGGCGGTCCGGCAGGGCGCTCAGCCCTGGGCGCGCTCGATGTAGGCGACGGCGTCACCGACGGTCTTGAGGTTCTTGACCTCCTCGTCAGGGATCGTCACCCCGAACTTCTCCTCGCAGGCCACGACGATCTCGACCATGGAGAGCGAGTCGACGTCGAGGTCGTCGATGAAGGACTTGTCGAGCTGGACGTCGGCGGTGTCGGTGCCGGCGACCTCGTTGGTGATCTCGGCGAGGTCGGCGCGGATCTCTTCGGTGGTGGCCATCTCTGGTGTCTCCTTCGTGGTGGGGGTCGTGCCGGGAACTCGGGGCGGCGCCGGTCTGACCGGTCCGCGGGTCGGGGTCCGGCGTCGCGCCGGACCGGACGGATCAGGGCAGGCGGACGACCTGGGCGGCGTAGGCCAGGCCGGCGCCGAAGGCGACCAGCAGCGCGATGTCACCGCTGTGCGCCTCACCCTCGTCGTACATGCGCTCGAGGGCGAGCGGGATCGAGGCCGCCGAGGTGTTGCCCTGGACGGCGATGTCACGGGCGATACGGACCTCGGGGGGCAGCTTCATCGCCCGCGCCATGGCGTCGGTGATGCGCATGTTGGCCTGGTGGGGAACGAAGCAATCGAGATCATCGACGCTCACCCCGGCCCGGTCGAGAGCCTCGAGACCGACCTTGGCCATGGCGAAGGACGCCCAACGGAAGACGGCGCTGCCCTGCATCGTCAGGTGCGGCATCCTCGGCTCGTCCGAGGCCAACACGTCACGCCAGTCCTCGCGCTGCCTGATGAGGTCGAAGTGCTCGCCGTCGGAGCCCCAGACGACCGGGCCGACGCCGGAGACGTCGCTGGGACCCATCACCACGG
>JBKJPE010000016.1:0-9187 GCA_046595185.1 Nocardioides sp. | reverse complement strand
GGGCCCTCCCACCTCGACCGCCGAACGTGCCCCGCGGGGTCTCGAGGGTCGGGCCCGGGGGGCCCGCCCACCTCGACCGCCGAACGTGCCCCGGTGCTCGCTTCTCGACCACCGGGCTCACCCGGTCGGCGAGCCGCCTACGCGTCCCGGCCGGCGCCGCGGGCCGGGACCACCGTCAGGAAGCCCGGATCCGCCAGGCCGGCGTCGGCGTACGCCGTGCGGACCTCGGCCTCCACCGACGGCAGCACGGCGGTGTCCACCAGGGCCACGACCGACCCGCCGAACCCACCCCCGGTCATCCGGGCACCCAGCGCGCCCGCACCGACCGCCGTCGCGACGGCGAGGTCGACCTCGGCCACGGAGTTCTCGAAGTCGTCGCGCATGGAGGCGTGGGAGGCCGACAGCACAGGTCCGACCTCGCGCAGCCGGCCCGACTCGACGAGGTCGACGACCTGCAGGACGCGGGCGTTCTCGGTGACCACGTGACGTGCGCGCCGCTGCGCCTCCGGGTCGTCGGCCAGCTCCTCGAGCCGGGCCAGCGCCCCGTCGAGGTCGAGGTCGTCGGTCAGCTCGCGCAGGGTGCCGATCCCGAGGCGGGCCGCGGCGCGCTCGCAGGCCTCACGCCGGGAGCCGTACGCCCCGTCGGTCAGCGCGTGCGCCGCCCGGGTGTCGACCACCAGCAGCTCGAGGCCGGCACCGGCCAGGTCGCAGGGGACCGGGCGCGCGGTCTCGGCGCGGGCGTCGATGAAGGTCAGGTGGTCGGCCACCGAGGCCAGCGACGCGGTCTGGTCGAGCAGGCCGGTGGGGGCGCCGACGTAGTCGTTCTCGGCGCGCTGCACGATCCGCGCCAGCTCGCGCACCGGGACGTCGACGTCGGCCAGCCCGGTGAGGGCGAGGGCGACCGCGCACTCGAGCGAGTGCGAGGAGGACAACCCGGCACCCAGCGGCACGTCCCCGACGATGTCGAGGTCGGCGCCCGGGACCGGGACGCCGGACTCGGCGAGCGCCCACGCCACGCCCGCGACGTAGGCGCCCCAGCCCCCGACGTCCCCGGGCGCTCCGGGCAGGGTCACCTCGAGGGTGTCCCCGGCTCCGGCCGACCGGGCCCGCAGCAGGTCGTCGTCGCGGCGGCGGGCGACGACCGTCGTACGCCGGGGCAGCGCGCAGGGCAGCGCGAACCCGCCGTTGTAGTCGGTGTGGTCGCCGATCAGGTTGACCCGGCCGGGGGCCGACCAGGTGCCGGCACCGGTCACGCGCCCTCCGTGGGCAGCTGCCCGGAGCGCACGACCTCGAGCAGGTCGGCGACCGACCCGGCCACGTGGGTCGGGCGGTAGGGGAAGACGTCGACCTCGTCGGGGGCGGTCGACCCGCTGGTGACCAGGATCGTGCGGAGACCGGCCTCGAGGCCGGCCTTGACGTCGGTGTCCATCCGGTCGCCGACCATCACCGTGGTCTCGGAGTGCGCCTCGAGCCGGTTCAGCGCCGAGCGCATCATCAGCGGGTTCGGCTTGCCGACGAAGTACGGCTCGCGCCCGGTCGCGGCCTTGATCAGCGCGGCCACCGAGCCCGTCGCCGGCAGCATGCCCTGCTGGGAGGGGCCGCTCACGTCGGGGTTGGTGGCGATGAAGCGGGCCCCGGCGGACACCAGCCGGATCGCGCGGGTGATGGCCTCGAAGGAGTAGGTCCGGGTCTCGCCGAGCACGACGTAGTCGGGGTCGCGGTCGGTCATCACGTAGCCGATGTCGTGCAGCGCCGTGGTCAGCCCGGCCTCGCCGACGACGTAGGCGGTCCCGCACGGGCGCTGCTCGGCGAGGAACTGGGCGGTGGCCAGCGCCGAGGTCCAGATGGCCTGCTCGGGCACGTCGATGCCGCTGCCGAGCAGCCGCGCACGCAGGTCGCGCGGGGTGTAGATGGAGTTGTTGGTCAGCACGAGGTAGCCGTGCCCGGACTCCTCCAGCGCGGCGATGAACTCCGACGCGCCCCGGATGGCGTGCTCCTCGTGGACCAGCACGCCGTCCATGTCGGTCAGCCAGGTCTCGATCGGGCGTCCGCTGGGGGGCTGCGTCGTGGTCGACCCCGTGTCGTTGCTCATGACGCCGATCCTGCCGCACCCGGGGCCACCTGTGCGCGTTGGCGCGTGCGGGCCAGTGCGACCAACTCCCGCACCGGGCCGGCCGGTGGGCGCGTGGGACCCGTCCACACCGCGCGGAAGGTGCGCTGCAGGTCCAGGCCCTCCACGGCCACCTCCACGAGCTGACCTGCGTCGAGCTCGCGGCGGGCGACCCGGCGGCTGAGGAAGGCGGGGGCACCGCCGGCCGCCACGGCCTCGCGCACCGCCGCCGCGGTGGTGAGCTCCACCTGGTCCGGCGCCGGCACCAGCTCGTGGGCGGCCAGCGCCGCCTCGACCACCTCGCGGGTCCCCGATCCGGCCTCGCGCCCGGTCGTGACGAGGTCGGCGACGTCCGCGGGGGAGAGCGCGGTGCGCCGGCGGGCCAGCGCCGAGCCTGCTGCGGTGACGAGCACCAGCTCGTCGGCCGCGACCGGCACCGAGGGCAGCCCGACCGGTGCGGAGAGCCCCTCCACGAAGCCGAGGTGCGCCTCGCCCGAGCGCAGCGCCTCGACGACGCGGGTGCTGTTGGTCGCGGTCAGGCTGACCACCGTCGGGCGGCGCGCCTCGGCCTCCTGACGCTGGCGCAGCTGCACCAGCCAGCGGGGGAGCAAGCTCTCGGCGATGGTCATGCTCGACCACACCGCGAGGTCGCGGTCACGGTCGGAGCGCAGACCGCCGAGCGCGTGGTCGATCTCCTCGGCCAGGTCGAGCAGCCGCCCGGCCCACTCGACGACCACGCGCCCCTCGTCGGTCGGCTCCGAGCCGCGGCTGCCGCGCCGCAGCAGCCGCAGCCCCGTCTGCGCCTCGACCCCGCGCAGCCGCTCGGAGGCCGCCTGCTGGCTGACGCCCGAGGCCCGGGCCGCGGCTCCGATGCTGCCGAGGCGGGCGGTGTCGACGAGCAGGCGCAGAGCGGTCAGGTCGGGGACGCGGGAGAGGTCGGCGGTCACCGGACCAGCGTACGGCTCACACAGGCCGAGCCTGTGACCTCCTGCGGACGTGTGCCGACCGGTCCAGGACGGTGCGGCGCGCGCGGCGGGGTGACGTGCGGGGGTGTGGCGTGCTCCATGCTCGACCCATGCAGCCCGACGCGCCCCGGCTCTTCGGACCGAACTGGTTCACGCCGGTGATGGGCACCGGGATCGTCGCCAACGCCGCCTCGACGCTGCCCCTGAGACCGTCCTGGCTGGGCACGGTCGCCACCGGGGTGTGGGTGCTGGCCGCGGTGGTGCTGACGTCCGTCGTCGTCTCGACCGCGGTGCACCACGTCCGGTGGCCGGGGGCGCTGCGCCACTACCTCGGCGATCCCGTGCTCGTGCACTCGTACGGGGCCGTGCCGATGGCGCTGCTGACCGTGGGCGGCGGTGCGGTGTCGCTGGGCGCAGCCCTGGTCGGGACCACGGTCGCCGTAGGCCTCGGGGTCCTGCTGATGACCGTGGGCACGGTGCTCGGCGTGGTCACCGCGATCGGGGTCCCCCGTCTGGTGCGGGCGCGGGGCGGTTACGAGGTCGAGGACGCCGACGCGACCTGGCTGCTGCCGGTGGTGCCCCCGCTGGTCAGCGCGGCGGTCGTGCCGCTGCTCTCGCCGTACCTCCCTCCGGGGTGGCCGCGGCTGCTCCTGCTCGCCACCTGCGCGGTCCTGCTGCTCGTCGGGGTGCTGGCCGCCGCGGCGATGCTGCTGCCGGTCGCGCTGCGTCTGCGTCGGCTCGGTCGGGCCCCGGCGGAGGACCTCCCGCCGTCGTGGGTCCTGATCGGTCTGCTGGGTCAGGCGGTGACCGCGGTGCACACGATCGGTGACGGCGCGGTGACCGAGCTCGGCGACGGGTGGGCCTGGCTGGGCCCGGCCTTCGGGCTGCCGGTGATCGGGGTGGCGCTGCTCGTGCTGGCCGCGCTGGCCTTCTGGACGGCGCGGGCGCGGCTGCGCCCAGAGGGCCTGCCGTTCGCGATGACCTGGTGGTCGTTCGTCTTCCCGACCGGCACGGTGGTGACCGGGCTGTCGGCGCTGTCGGTCTCGACCGGGCTGCTGCTCACCGCCGAGCTGGCCGCCGGGCTCTACGCCGCGCTGGTCGTCGTCTGGCTGCTCGTCGCGGCTCTGACGGTGCGCGGTCTGCTCGACCGGTCGGTGCTGCCGCCGGTCGAGCACGCAGCGGCCTGAGCCCCGACTCGTCCCGGTCCTGGTCCTGGTCCTGGTCCTGGACGGGGTGCTGGTCCACGCAGGCTAGCGACGGGCCAGTCGGGCGGTGAGCAGGAAGGACCGGCCGTCGTCGCGCGGGGTCCCGCCGCAGGCGTAGGCGGTGTCCGGTCGGTCGCAACGGGCGCGGGAGGAGGCGTTGGTCAGGGACACCGCCACGCTGTCGACTCGCGCCGACACCGGCACGGAGGCCGCGCCGACGCCCCCGGCGTCGAGGCGCACCCGTCGCAGGAGCGACTCCCCGCCCCGACGCACGACCACCCAGGCCACCGGGCGCGTCACGCGGCGGGGACCGTCGACCTCGACGCGCAGCGCCCACCTCCCCGGCTCCAGGCGGGCGTCGGCGCGGCCCGGGCGCAGCACCACGGCCGCCGACGACAGGTGGTCGACCTCGACCTCGGCGCGTGCGGGGTCCCGCAGCGCCACCCGGGCGGTGGCGGCCGGGCGGGGCGCCGGCCACGCGGCGCCCTCCTCGTACTCCTGCTCGCGCGCGAGGTTGGCCGCTGCGTACCTGCCGAGCACCAGCGGCAGGCGGACGCCGCGCTCCCGCAGGACCGCGCGCAGCGCCTGCACGGAGGACTCCGAGCCGATGTCGACGGCCGCGCGCTCCCAGACCTCGCGCACGACGCCGACGCCGAGCCGGTCGGAGAGGTGCTCCCAGAAGACCCACGCGCCGTACTGGGCGTAGCCACCGGGGTCGAACAGGTCCAGGGGGACGCCGGGGCGACGGAGCTGTCCGTACGGCAGGTAGCGGCGGTTGTCGTCGGCGCCGTCGGCGGACAGCTCCTCCATCCAGGTCGCGGTCGACTCGTGCAGCCAGCCGTCCTCCTCGGCGTCGTAGGCCATCTGCACGGCGTGGAACAGCTCGTGGGCGGCGGTGACCTCCCGGCTCACCCGGGGGGCGGCCCCGAACTCGTCCCGGGCGAAGTCGTCGTCGAGGACGCAGTACGCCGTCGCGGTCCCGCTGCGCCGGGTGCCGGGCAGGTCCTCGGGGGCGCAGTAGCCGAAGAGCCCGCGGGCGCCGACGTCGGCGAGGTACACGTCGAGGCGGGCGTCGCCCCCGCGGCGTGCGTCGGGCAGGGGTGCCCGGTAGCCGAGCCGGTCGACCTGCAGGTCCAGCACGTCGTCGACGACCGCCAGCGTGCTCCGGGCCCAGGCCCGGCGCGATGGTGCGTCCTGGCCGCGGCGCACCCAGTGCAGGCAGACCCGGTCGGTGCAGCGCCGGGTGGCGGGCAGGTCGTACCCGTCACCGCGCTCGTCGGCCGCGCCTGCCGTCGGGCGGGCCAGCAGGGCGCGGGCCTCCGAGGCAGCGCCCGGGTCGGCGCTGCCGAGCCGGGGCAGGAGTCGGTGCAGGACGCGCAGCGCGGTGCCGGCGTCGCCGCCCTGGCCGGCCAGGGCGCTGCGGGCCTGCTCCAGCGCGTGCTGCGCGCGAGGGGCCCGCTCGGCGGCCGCGGGGGAGGCCGCGGCCAGGGGGAGGAAGACCGCGAGCAGCAACGCCGGGAGCAGCGCGCGTGCACGCCGGACGGAGGGACGGTGCGGGGGAAGGCGCATGACACCCGGGGGAAGTCGAGGACGGGGAGGTCCCGAGGTTGCCGTACGCGGCGCGCCGGCGGGTGGAGGCGCGCGGTGGTTCAGCTCGCGCCGGAGATCTTCTCGATCAGCGCGGTGGTGGAGATGGCCGGGGTGCGGGGGAGGTAGACGACCTCGCACACGTCCCGGAACTCGTCGAACCGCCCGGCCCAGTCGTCGCCCATCACGAGCACGTCGGCGGCGTGCTGCGCGATGTAGTCACGCTTGAGCTCCAGGCTCTCCTCGACGAAGACCTCGTCGACCGCCCTGAGGGCGGCCACGATGGCCAGGCGCTCGGCCTGGCTGAAGACGGGCGCGCGGCCCTTCTTGCGCAGGTTGAGCGCGTCCGCGGAGACCCCGACGACGAGCCGGTCGCCGAGCGCCGCGGCCCGCTCGATGACCCGGAGGTGCCCGACGTGGAAGACGTCGAAGGTGCCGAAGGTGATCACGGTCCGGGCGCCGGGGCTGCTCCCGGCAGGGTGGGAGGAGGGCTCGGGCATGCGCCGGATTGTCGCAGACCGCGTCCTGCAAGACGTGCTGCAGCGGGCGCGTGGCGTGGGCTGGGGGGCCTCGGCAAGGATGACGACCATGAGCCTGACCACGACCGAGCCCGCCGCGGCGGCCGACGGACCGCCTGACGCACCGGGCGACCCGGTCGTCAGTCCGGCCGACCTCGAGCGCGCCGCCGGCCTGCGCCGGATGCGACTCGTGGCGCTCTCGCTGCTGGTGCTGGCCGCGGTCGTCTTCGTGCTGACCCGCGACCGCGACGGTGTCCTCGGGTTCGTCAACGCCGGGGCGGAGGCCTCGATGGTCGGTGCGATCGCGGACTGGTTCGCCGTGACGGCGCTCTTCCGCCACCCGATGGGCCTGCCGATCCCGCACACCGCGCTGATCCCGCGCCGCAAGGACGACCTCGGTCAGGGGCTGCAGGACTTCGTCGCGGAGAACTTCCTGCAGGAGGGCGTCATCCGCGAGCGGCTGGCCAGCGCGGAGGTGGGTCGACGGGTCGGGACCTGGCTGGCCGACCCCGCCCACGCCCGTACGGTCGTCGACGAGGCCTCCGAGGTGGCGGCGATCGCGTTGGGCAAGGTGCGCGACGAGCACATCTCCAGCCTGGTCAACGACGCCCTGGTGCCGCGCTTCCGGGAGGAGCCGATCTCGCCGCTGCTGAGCGGTCTGCTGGGGGAGGTCCTCGCCGACCGGGTGCACGTCGGGCTGGTCGACCTGGCGATCGGTGAGCTGCACGACTGGCTGGTGGAGAATCCCGAGACGGTCTCGGAGGTGCTCGGGGAGCGGGCGCCGTGGTGGGCGCCGACCAGCGTCAACGAGCGGGTGATCGGACGGATCCACGTCGAGATGGTCAAGTGGGTGGCCGACATCCGCGACGACCCCTACCACCGGGCGCGCTACGCCCTCGACCAGATGCTGGCCCGCCTGGCCGACGACCTCTCGCAGCCGGGCACCGACACCGCGGCGCGCGCGGAGGCGCTGAAGGACCGGCTCCTCGACCACCCCGCGGTCATCTCGACCGCGGTCGCGCTCTGGGACGCCCTGCGTCGCGCGCTGACCGGGTCGTTGGCCGACCCCGAGGGGGCCGTGCGCCGGCGCCTGCTCATCGAGGTGGAGCGCTTCGCCGCCCGGCTCGACGCCGAGCCGGCCCTGCGGGGGCGGGTGGACACCCTGGTCGCGGACGCCGTGGTCTTCGGGGTCACGCGGTACGGCGCGGAGGCCACCAGCGTGATCACGCAGACCATTGAGCGCTGGGACGGCGACGAGGCCGCCCGCCGCATCGAGCTGCACGTGGGGCGCGACCTGCAGTTCATCCGGATCAACGGCACCATCGTCGGGGGCCTGGTGGGCGTGGTCATCCACGCGCTGGGCATCCTGGTGCCATGAGCGGGCGCAGCGCGGAGCCGTACGACGTCCCGATCCGGGACCAGGTCATCCGGCTGGGGCAGTTCCTGAAGCTGGCGAACCTCGTCGACTCCGGGGCCGAGGCCAAACCGGTCGTCGTCGAGGGGCGGGTGAGCGTGAACGGCGAGACCGAGACGCGCCGCGGCCGCCAGCTCGTGGTCGGCGACGTCGTCACCCTGCACCACGAGCCGGGTGGCCTGCCGGCCGCGGCGGCCCGGGTGGTCGACGAGGCGACGTTCGACGACGGGCTGCCCTGGTAGCGAGCCGACGGGCCGAGGATGAGAGGACCTCATCCTCGGCTCATGGAGGTCTCATCGGGCGGGGGCAACGTCGGTGACACCGCCGGACGTCGTCCGGCACCCGACCACCGGAGGAACCCATGATCAGCGCAGTCCGCCGCCTGACCGCCACCGTCGCCACCGCCTCGGTGCTGGCCCTGCCCGCCGTCGCCCTGAGCGCCAGCCCGGCCGCCGCAGCCCAGAACCAGAAGTCCTGCGCCGGCGCCCTCGTCAAGCTCCAGGTGGAGCGCGACGACGGCCGTCACGAGGTCGAGGTCGACATCGACAACGGCCAGCGCGGTGAGCGGTGGCGCGTCAGGATCTTCCAGAACGGCAACCGTTTCTTCAACGACGTACGCACCGTCCGCGGGGACGACAACGACATCGAGATCGATCGCGACCGCCGCAACACCGCAGGTCGCGACACCTACAAGCTGCGCGCCAAGAACCTGCGGACCGGCGGCGCCTGCACCGTGCGGGTCAGCCTGCGCTGACCACCGCGCTGACCACCGCGCCGGGCACCCGGGCGTGTTCGGAACGATCACGACCCGTCACCCCGACCGGGGTGACGGGTCGTCGGTGTACGGGCCGACGGATCAGGAGACCGCGACGAGGTCGACGACGAAGATCAGGGTCTCGCCGGGCTTGATGACGCCGCCGGCGCCGCGATCGCCGTACCCGAGGTGGGGCGGGATGACGAGCTGGCGGCGGCCACCGACCTTCATCCCCTGCACACCCTGGTCCCAGCCGGCGATGACCTGGCCGGCGCCGAGCTTGAAGCGCAGCGGGTCGCCACGGTTCCAGGAGGCGTCGAACTCCTCGCCGGTCGAATGGGCCACCCCCACGTAGTGCACGGTCGCGGTCTGGCCGGCCTCGGCCTGCGACCCGTCACCCTCGGTCAGGTCGGTGACCTGGAGGTCGGCGGGCGGGTCGAAGTCGGGGAAGTCGATCTCGGGCTTGCTCATGGGTCCACCCTAGAGACCGGTACGGGTGGTTGCGGTGCTTGCGGGTGGGTGGTGGGTGTGCTGGCGATGCGGTCGTACCGGCGCAATTGTCGAGTTGCAGCTGAACGGCGGCCACAGAGCGCCCGCCCGGTCAGGACTGGCGTACGTAGCTGTCGAGCTGGTC
>JBKJPE010000233.1:0-6524 GCA_046595185.1 Nocardioides sp. | reverse complement strand
GCTCCTCGACCACCGGGGCGTGGTCTCGAGACGCTCGCTGGCGCTCGCTCCTCGACCACCGGGGTGGGTGCTCGACCACCGAGGCCCGACCGCTGGAGACCGTCTGCGGGGTACGGTGGGGTGGTCCCGAGGCGCTCGTTCATCGACCACCGGGGCTACGGCTCCACCCACCCGGGCTGACCTGCACCGCTTGACCCGTTCGAACATGTGTTCGATGATCGGGGGGTGTCAGCCCCTGTCGCCCTCGACCCCGCGCGTCCGGTCCTCGACCAGCTGCGCGAGCGGGTCACGGCGCTCGAGGGCGCCCCGGCACGGCTGCCGCTGCCCACCCACCCCACCGTGGCGAGCGTGCTCGGGCTGCGGGCCGGGGGGTCGTACGGCGTGGACTCCGCCTCGCTCGCGCTGGCCCTGGCGGCCGGTGCGTCGCAGGCCGGGGAGTGGGTCGGCTTCGCCGGGTGGGGCGACTTCGGCGCCGAGGCGGCCGAGGGGCTGGGCGTCGACCTGGCCCGTACGGTCCTGGTCCCCGAGCCCGGCGAGCACTGGCGCGAGGTGACCGCGGCCCTGGTCGACGTGCTCCGCGTGGTCGTGCTCCGCCCCCCGCTGGCGGTCGACGCGAAGTCGGCCGGACGGATCGAGGCCCGGCTGCGGACCCGCTCGGCGGCGCTGGTCGTCTGGGGGGAGTGGCCGCGCTGCGACGCCCGGCTCTCCTTGGAGCAGGTGCGCTGGACCGGGCCCGAGCGGGGGCGCGGCGTCCTGCGGCAGCGGCGGGCGACCCTGGCCGTGCGCCGGGGCACGGCGCCCGCGGTGCGCACCGACGTGCTCTTCCCCGGGGAGCGTGCGGCGCTGGAGCTGGTCGGGCCGGCGGAGCGCACGCGTCGCACGGTGGCCCCCGCCCGGTGGGCGGCGTCGGGATGAGCGCCCGGGTCCTGGTCGTGTGGTGCCCCGACTGGCCGGTCGTCGCCGCGCTGGTCGAGGCCGGTCGGCCGACCGCGGCCCCCGCGGCGGTGCTGCACGCCGGCGCGGTCGAGGTCTGCAACGGCCCGGCCCGCGCGGAGTCGGTGCGCCGCGGCCAGCGGCGCCGCGACGCCCAGGCCCGCTGCCCCGAGCTGGTGCTGCTCGAGACCAACCCCGACCGTGACGTGCGCACCTTCGAGCCGGTCCTGGCCGCGGTCGAGGCGCTGCGCCCCGGGGTCTCCCCGATGCGACCGGGCCTGCTGGCCGTCCGGGCGCCGGGGCGCTACTTCGGCGGCGAGGAGGCGGCTGCGGCGGTGGTCGCGGAGTGCCTGGTCGACCAGGGCGTCTGGGACTGCCGGGTGGGCGTGGCCGACGACCTCTTCACTGCCGAGCAGGCCGCCCGGGCCGCGGAGGTCCAGGGCTGTCGGGTGGTGCCCGCAGGCGGGTCCGGGGCGTTCCTGCGCGGGCTGCCGGTCGCGGTGCTCGAGGGCGACGGGCCGGCCGGCCGCGAGGCGGTCAGCCTGCTGCGCCGGCTCGGCCTGCGGACCCTCGGAGACCTCGCGGACCTGCCCGGCGAGGCGGTGCGCCAGCGCTTCGGCCGCTACGGCGGCGACGTGTGGCGCCGGGTGCGCGGTGAGGACCCGAGCCTGGTCGCCCCCCGCACCCCGCCGCCCGAGCTGACCGTCGAGGTGCCCTTCGAGCCGCCGCTGGACTCGGTCGAGGCCATCTGCTTCAGCGTCCGCACCACCGCCGAGCGGTTCGTGGCCGGCCTGGCCGAGCGCGACCTGGTGGCCACCGAGGTGCGTGTCGAGGCCGAGCAGGACGGCGTCGTGGCCTCCTCGAGGGCCTGGCTGCACCCGCGTCACTTCTCCTCGCGCGACCTCGTCGACCGGGTGCACTGGCAGCTGCAGTCACGCCAGACCAGCGGCCTCCGCCCGGGCCGTGACGCGGGGGCGATGACCGCGCCGGTGGGGCTGGTCCGCTTCGTGCCCGAGACCGTCGAGCCCGCGGCCGCCCACGCCGAGGGGCTGTGGGGCGGCAGCGCCGACGACCAGGTCGAGCGGGGTGTGGCGCGGGTCCAGGCCCTGGTCGGCTTCGACGCCGTACGCCGGCCGGTGCGCCAGGGCGGGCGGTCACCGACGGCCCGGCAGACCACCGTGTCGTGGGGGGAGCGGGCGGTGGGGCTGCGCCCGGTCGACCGGCCCTGGCCAGGTCGGGTGCCGGGGCCGCCCCCGGTGCGGGTCTTCCCCGCTCCGCTGGGTGCCGAGGTGGTCGACGACGGCGGGCGCCCGGTCGCGGTGACCGACCGGGGCGTGGTCACCGCTGAGCCGTCCCGCTTCCGTCTCGCCGCCACCCCCGGACCGACGCAGCTGCCGTGGCAGCCGGTCGCGGCGTGGGCCGGCCCGTGGCCGGTCGACGAGTCCTGGTGGGACGGCGCCGCGGGGCCGGGCCGGTCGGCGCGCTTCCAGGTGGTCGGGGTGGACGGCCGGGCCTGGCTGCTGGTCTGCGGGTCCGCGGGTTGGCGGGTCGAGGCGGGGTACGACTGATGGGCTGCGACTGATGGGCTGGGACTGATGGGCTGGAACAACCCCGAGCTGCCCTGGCACGAGCTCGAGCGACGGCTCTCGGCGCGGCCGGGGGCCGAGGATGCCCCGATCTCGCGGCGCAAGGCCGCCCGCCCGTCGACGACGCCGGTCGTGCGGCCGAGCGGCGGCACGCCGTACGCCGAGCTGCACTGCCACAGCCACTACAGCTTCCTCGACGGGGCGAGCTCGCCCGGCGACCTGGTCGCCGAGGCCGCGCGGCTGGGTCTGGAGGGGCTGGCGCTGACCGACCACGACGGGTTCCACGGCGCGCCGCTCTTCGCCGAGGCCGCCGCCGTCCACGGGGTGCGCACGATCTACGGCGCGGAGCTGTCGCTGGGCCTGAGCGGCCCGCAGAACGGCGTCGCCGACCCCGAGGGCCAGCACCTGCTGGTCCTGGCCCGAGGGGTCGAGGGCTACCACCGACTGGCTGCGGCGATGACCGAGGCGCACCTGCGCGGCGACGAGAAGGGCAAGCCGGTCCACGACCTCGACGAGCTGGCCGAGCGTGGCCGGGGGCACTGGGCGGTGCTCACCGGGTGCCGCAAGGGCAGCGTGCGCCAGGCGCTGGCCGCCGGCGGGCCCCGGGCGGCCGCGGAGGCCCTGGACGCGCTGACCACACGCTTCGGGCTGGAGCACGTGCTGGTCGAGCTGAGCGCACGGTCGGCTCCTGGTGCCGACGCCACCGAGGACCTGCTGGCCGCGCTGGCCGTCGACCACGGGCTCGACGTCGTGGCGACCGGCAACGTGCATCACGCCGGGCCCGGGCAGGCCCGGCTCGCGGCGGCGATGGCGGCCGTCCGCGCCCGGCGCAGCCTGAGCGACATGGACGGCTGGCTCGACCTGTCCGGCGGGGCGCACCTGCGCAGCGGCGACGAGGTGGCCCGGGCCCTGCCCCACCACCCCGCGGCGCTCGCCCGCACCGTCACCCTGGCCCGCGAGCTGGCCTTCGACCTGCGTGCGGCGTCCCCGCGGCTGCCCAAGCACCGGATCCCCGAGGGCCACACGCCGGCCAGCTGGCTGCGGGTGATCGCCGAGCGCGGCTTCGCCGAGCGCTACGCCCGCACCCCGCACGCCGCCCAGGCCCGTGAGCGGATGGAGCACGAGCTGCAGGTGATCGAGGAGAAGGACTTCGCCGGCTACTTCGTGATCGTGCACGACATCGTCGACTTCGCCCGCAGCCAGGGCATCCTGTGCCAGGGCCGGGGCTCGGCCGCGAGCTCGGCGGTCTGCTACGCACTCGGCATCACCGCCGTCGACGCGGTCTTCTACCGGCTGCCCTTCGAGCGGTTCATCTCGCGCCACCGCGACGAGGAGCCCGACATCGACGTGGACTTCGACTCCGACCGCCGCGAGGAGGTCATCCAGTGGGTCTACGAGACCTACGGGCGTCGCAACGCCGCGCAGGTCGCCAACGTGATCACCTACCGGCCCCGGATGGCGGTGCGCGACGCCGCGAAGGCGCTGGGCTACTCCCCGGGGCAGCAGGACGCCTGGTCCAAGCAGATCGACGGCTGGTCCAGCGTGGTCGAGGGCGCCGGCAGCGGCCCCGACGACCGGGTGCACACCGTCCCCGACCCGGTGGTGTCGCTGGCCGAGAAGATGCTCGGCGCCCCCCGCCACCTGGGCATCCACTCCGGGGGCATGGTGCTCACCGAGCGCCCGATCGGGGAGGTCTGCCCGATCGAGCGGGCCTCGATGGAGGCCCGCACGGTGCTGCAGTGGGACAAGGACGGCTGCGAGACGATGGGGCTGGTCAAGTTCGACCTGCTCGGGCTGGGCATGCTCGGCGCGCTGGACCACATGATGCGGATGGTCGCCGAGCACCTCGGGGAGCGGTGGACGCTGGCCACGATGCCCAAGGAGGAGCCGGCGGTCTACGACATGCTCTGCCGGGCCGACTCGATCGGGGTCTTCCAGGTGGAGAGCCGCGCCCAGATCGGGACCCTGCCGCGGCTGCGCCCGCGCGAGTTCTACGACCTCGCCATCGACATCGCACTGATCCGGCCCGGACCGATCCAGGGCGGCGCGGTGCACCCGTACATCCGCCGGGTCACCGGGCGCGAGAAGGTCGTCTACGACCACCCCGAGCTGGTGCCGGTCCTGGAGCGGACCAAGGGGGTGCCGCTGTTCCAGGAGCAGCTGATGGCGATGGCGGTGGCGCTGGGCGACTGCACCCGCGACGACGCCGACCTGCTCCGCCGCGCGATGGGGTCCAAGCGCGGGGTGGAGCGGATCGAGAGCATCAAGGAGAAGCTCTACGCCGGGATGGAGCGCCGCGGGCTGGTGGGGGCGAAGGCCGACGCGATCTACGTCCAGATCCTCTCCTTCGCCAACTTCGGCTTCGCCGAGTCCCACGCGCTCAGCTTCGCGCTGCTGGTCTACGCCTCCTCGTGGTTCAAGCTGCACTACCCGGCGGCGTTCCTGGCCGGGCTGCTGCGCGCGCAGCCGATGGGCTTCTACTCCCCGCAGTCACTGGTCGGCGACGCGCGACGCCACGGGGTGCAGGCACGCCGGCCGGACCTGCTGCACTCAGGCGTGCAGGCGGGCCTCGAGGCTGTCGACGGGCCGGTCACGGTGACCGGGCTGGCGGGGTGCTGCGAAGCGTCCTACCCCCGTGCGGAGTACCACGACGACGCCCCCGACCCGACGAGGACCCACCGCCGCGACGGGCGCCTGGCGGTACGCCTAGGGCTCGACTCGGTGCGCGGGATCGGCCCGGACGTCGCGCAGCGGATCGTGACCGCCCGCGAGCAGGCGCCGTACGCCGACGTCACCGACCTCTCGCGCCGCGCGGACCTGACCGCCTCGCAGCTGGAGGCGCTGGCCACCGCGGGCGCCTTCGAGTCCTTCGGCCTCGACCGTCGTCAGGCGCTGTGGAGCGCGGGGTTCGCCGAGAGCCCCGACCACGTCGCCGGCGTGACGCCCGCGCCGGCGGCGCCCGCGCTGCCGGGGATGGGGGAGGTGGAGACCACCCTGGCCGACTTGTGGGCCACCGGGGTCTCGCCCGAGCGGCACCCGGTCGAGCATCTGCGCGAGCAGCTGCGCGCCGCGGGCATCCTGGCCGTCGCCGACCTCGCCCGGGTCGAGCACGGCCGGCGGGTGCACGTCGGCGGGCTGATCACCCACCGCCAGCGGCCGGGCACCGCCGGGGGGATCACCTTCCTCAACGTCGAGGACGAGTCCGGGATGCTCAACGTGGTCTGCTCGATCGGGGTGATGAAGGCCCACCGCCTCGCAGCGCGGCACCGGGTCGCGGTCGTGGTGCGCGGGATGCTGGAGCGCAAGGACGGCACGATCAACCTGGTCGCCGACCGGGTCACCGCGCTCGACACCGTGGTGGCGGGCGCCGGCAAGGCGCTCCAGGAGCGCCAGTCCTCCCGTGACTTCCGATGAGCCCGGGTTCAGCCGGCATCCCACGCTGCGGTACTGTCCGACCGTTCCGCCAGGCACCTCCGGGTGGCCGTGACGGAGCTTCGGGCTGTGGCGCAGCTTGGTAGCGCACTTGACTGGGGGTCAAGGGGTCGCAGGTTCAAATCCTGTCAGCCCGACACAGTTTCAGCAGGTCAGAGGCACTTTCCTCCTCGTGAGGGAGGTGCCTCTGGCCGTCCGGGATGGGTTTGACTACAGCTCTGACTACATGGTCTCAGCACAGTGATCGTGGAAGCGGGCTCCCAGGCCTTCGTCAGAACCCGGAGGAACCATGGCAAGCAGGCGCACCAAGCGCGCGGACGGGCGCTACCTCGTGACTCTTACCGTCGAGAACCCCAACGGCTCGATGCGGCGGGTGTACTTCTACGGCCGCACCCAGGCCGAGGCGCGTGCCAAGGCACACGAGGCCCAGGAGCGCGCCGCGCTAGGAGGGCCGGTGCGCGAGGGCGAGTCGCAGCTTCGGTGACTGGCCGGGCGAGTGGCGTGCCACGTTCCTGGCTGCCAGCGACCGGGCGCCCTCGACCAAGGCGCAGTACGCCACGTTGCTGGAGCGCC
>JBKJPE010000130.1:0-9851 GCA_046595185.1 Nocardioides sp. | reverse complement strand
CCAAGGGCGGTGAGATCGACAAGGAGATCTACGTTCTGCAGCGTCTGCAGAACGTAGATCTCCTTGTCGATCTCACCGCCCTTGGCCAGGACGTCCAACGGCTCGACGACGCGGGTCTCGATGTTGGCGAAGCCGTGGAGCTCGAAGACGCGCGAGAGCGTGGCGATCACCTCGCGTTCCACCGTCCGCTGGGCGGGCAGCAGCTCGGGGAACCCGCTGAGCGGGGTGGGCTTGGGCACGGCTCAGCGCCCCTGCAGGTCGAGCAGGTACGGGTTGCCGGCGCGCTCGCGACCGATCGAGGTCTGCTCACCGTGACCAGGCAGCACCACGACGTCGTCGGGCAGGGTCAGCACCTTGGCGGTCAGGCTGCGCAGCATCGTGGGGTGGTCGCCGCCGGGCAGGTCGGTGCGCCCGATCGAGCCGGCGAAGAGCAGGTCGCCGGAGAACATCACCTCGGAGACGTCGGCCGAGGCGTCGTACGGCGCCCGGAACGTCACCGAGCCCGCGGTGTGGCCGGGGGTGTGGTCCACGACGAACCGCAGGCCGGCCAGCTCCAGCTCCTGGCCGTCGCCGAGCTCGCGCACGTCGTCGGGCTCGGCCCACTCGTGGGCGCCGCCCAGCAGCATCTGGGTGGTCTCCGGCGACATCCCGGCCATCGGGTCGGTGAGCAGGTGGCGGTCGGCGGGGTGGACCCAGGCGGTGGCGTCGTAGGTGCCGGCGACCGGGGCGACGCACCACATGTGGTCGACGTGGCCGTGGGTGACCAGCACTGCGACGGGCTTGAGGTGGTGCTCGCGCACGAGGTCGACCACCCCGGCGGTGGCGTCCATCCCGGGGTCCACGACGACGCACTCGCTGCCCGGACCGGTGGCGGCGACGTAGCAGTTGGTGCCCCACGGACCTGCGGGGAAGCCGGCGATCAACACCCCCGCAGGCTAGCGTCCCCTGCCGGGCCCCCACCGCGGCGGTGCGCGAGGTCGCGCGACCACTAGCATGGCTGACCGGCGACGCCGGCACGAGACGAACGCGACGAAGAGGATCGGCAGTGACGAGCAGCGAGTGGGGCCGGGTCGACGACAGCGGCACCGTGTACGTGCGAACCCCGGCCGGCGAGGAGCGTGTCGTCGGCCAGTACCCCGAGGGCACCCCGGAGGAGGCGCTGGCGTTCTACGCCGAGCGCTTCACCTCCCTCGAGACCGAGGTCCACCTCCTCGACCAGCGGGTCCGCTCCGGCGTGCTGTCGCCCGAGGAGGCGACCGAACGCGTGAAGACCGTGCGCGCCTCGCTGGTCGAGGCCAGCGCCGTGGGAGACCTGGCCTCGCTGACCGCGCGCCTGGACTCCCTCGGCCCGGTGCTCGCGCAGCAGCGCACCGCCAAGAAGGCCGAGAAGGCCCAGCGCAACGCCGAGGCCAAGAAGGCCAAGGAGGACCTGGTCCAGGTCGCCGAGAAGGTCGCGGCCGGCAACGACTGGCGCCACGGCTCGACGCGCCTGCGCGACCTGCTGGAGCAGTGGAAGGCGCTGCCGCGCATCGACCGCCCCTCCGACGACGCGTTGTGGAAGCGGTTCTCCGCGGCCCGGTCGGCGTACGGCAAGCGCCGCAAGCAGCACTACGCCGAGCAGGACGAGAAGCGCGGCGGCGCCCAGGTGGTCAAGGAGCGCCTCGTCACCGAGGCCGAGTCGCTGGCCACCAGCACCGAGTGGGGTCCGACCTCGGGCCGCTACCGCGACCTGATGCGCGACTGGAAGGCGGCCGGCCCCGCGCCGAAGTCGGTCGACGACGCCCTCTGGAAGCGGTTCCGCGGCGCCCAGGACCAGTTCTTCGGTGCTCGCGACGCGGCCAACGCCGCCCTCGACCAGGAGTTCGCCACGAACGCCGTGGTGAAGGACCAGCTGATCGTCGAGGCCGAGGCGCTGCTGCCGGTCACCGACGCCGAGGCCGCCAAGCGCGCCTTCCGCGACATCGCCGACAAGTGGGACGAGGCCGGCAAGGTCCCCCGCGACCGCGTCCAGGAGCTCGAGGGCCGCATCCGCAAGGTCGAGCAGGCCATCCGCTCGGTGGAGGACGAGAAGTGGAAGCGCTCGGACCCTGAGAAGTCCGCCCGCGCGGACGACATGGTCGCCAAGCTCGAGGCCGCGATCGCCGGCGTGGAGGGCGACCTCGAGAAGGCGCGCACAACCGGGGACGACACCCGGGCCAGGCGCCTCCAGGACGACCTGGCCTCCCGGCAGGCCTTCCTCGACATGGCCCGCCGCGCCGCCTCCGACTACTCCGGCTGACCCTCGGCCCGGGGCCGTGCACCCGGGGACGCCCCGATAGTCCCTGACGAGATCGTCGCCGCCCCTCGTCGCACCCGACCACTTCGTCGGGGACTACCTCGTTCGGCTACTCCCCCCGCGGCGGCGACCGGCGGCCTGTCGGTGCCGCGCAATTGTCGGGTTCCGACACGACCGAACCGGGCAATCCGGTCGAAACCGCGCAATTGCGCTGGTCCCGCAGGTCGCCCGGCCTGCACCGCCTCCGACTACCCCGGCTGACCCTGGACCTCGGGCCGTACATCTGGGGAGCCTCGATAGTCCCTCACGAAATGGTCGCGAAACCTCGCCGCAGACGACCATTTCGTCAGGGACTACCGCGCAGCGTCGCCGCTCGTGCCGCCCGGCGGCTACTGCGTGACGCGATAGGCGTCGAAGACCCCGGGGACCGTCCGCACCGTGCGCAGCACCTGGTCGAGGTGCTTGGTCTCGGCCATCTCGAAGGTGAAGCGCGAGGTGGCGACGCGGTCGCGGCCGGTGCTGAGCGTGGCCGAGAGGATGTTCACGTGGGCATCCGAGAGCGCCATCGTGATGTCGGAGAGCAGCCGGGCCCGGTCCAGGGCCTGGACCTGGATGTTCACCAGGAACATCGACTGCGCCGTGGGCGCCCACTCGACCTCGAAGACCTTCTGCGGCTGCTTGCGCAGCGACGAGGCGTTCGGGCAGTCCTGGCGGTGCACCGAGACACCGCTGTCCTTGGTGACGAAGCCGAGGATGTCGTCGGGCGGCACCGGGGTGCAGCACTTGGCGAGCTTGACCCACACGTCGGGGGAGCCCTTGACCACGACGCCGGAGTCGCCGCCGCTGGGAGCCTTCGGCCGGCCGCGGCGACCGGTGATGGTGACGGCCTCGGCGAGGTCCTCCCGGGCCCCGTCGTTGCCGCCGTGCAGGTCGACGACCCAGCGCACCACGGCCTGGGCGGAGATGTTGTTCTCCCCCACCGCGGCGTAGAGCGCGGAGACGTCGTGGAGGTTGAAGTGCCCGACGGCGGCCTGGAGCGACTCGTGGGTCAGCAGCCGCTTGAGGGGCAGGCCCTCCTTGCGCATCATCCGCGCGAGCTGGTCCTTGCCGCGCTCGATGGCCTCCTCGCGGCGCTCCTTGGTGAACCACTGCCGGATCTTGGACCGGGCGCGCTGCGACTTCACGAAGCCCAGCCAGTCGCGCGAGGGAGCCGCGTCGGCGGAGCGGGAGGTGAACACCTCGATCACGTCGCCGTTGTCCAGCGTCGACTCCAGCGGTACGAGCCGCCCGTTCACCCGGGCACCGATGGTGTGGTGGCCGACCTCGGTGTGCACGGCGTAGGCGAAGTCGACGGGGGTGGCGCCGGCCGGCAGCGCGATCACGTCGCCGCGCGGGGTGAAGACGTACGTCTCCGCCCGGTTGATCTCGAAGCGCAGCGACTCCAGGAACTCCCCCGGGTCCTCGACCTCGCTCTGCCAGTCGAGCAGCTGGCGCACCCAGGACATGTCGTCCATGTCGCCGCGCTTCTCGGTCTCGACCCCGGCCCGGCCGTCCTCCTTGTACTTCCAGTGCGCCGCGACGCCGTACTCCGCGCGGCGGTGCTGGGAGAAGGTACGGATCTGCATCTCGACCGGCTTGCCCGACGGCCCGATCACCGTGGTGTGCAGCGACTGGTACATGTTGAACTTGGGCATGGCGACGTAGTCCTTGAACCGCCCCAGCACGGGGTTCCACCGCGAGTGCAGCACCCCCAGCACCGAGTAGCAGTCGCGGTCCTCGTCGACCAGGACGCGGATGCCGACCAGGTCGTAGATGTCGGAGAACTCCCGGCCCCCGACGATCATCTTCTGGTAGATCGAGTAGTAGTGCTTCGGCCGGCCGGTCACCGTGGCCTTGACCTTGGCCTCGCGCAGGTCCCTCTCGACCTGGCTGATCACCTCGGCCAGGAACTGGTCGCGCGAGGGCGCCCGGACCGCGACCATCCGGACGATCTCGTCGTAGATCTTGGGGTGCAGGGTGGCGAACGCGAGGTCCTCGAGCTCCCACTTGATGGTGTTCATGCCCAGCCGGTGGGCCAGCGGCGCGTAGATGTCGAGCGTCTCGCGCGCGACCCGCTCCTGGGTCTCCTGGCGTACGTAGCGCAGGGTCCTCATGTTGTGGAGGCGGTCGGCCAACTTGATGACCAGCACCCGGATGTCGCGCGACATCGCGACGATCATCTTGCGGATGGTCTCGGCCTGCGCCGAGTCGCCGTACTTGACCTTGTCCAGCTTGGTCACGCCGTCGACCAGGCGCGCGACCTCCTCGCCGAAGTCCTTGGTGACCTGCACGAGGGTGTAGGGGGTGTCCTCGACCGTGTCGTGCAGCAGCGCCGCGCACAGCGTCGGCTCCGTCATCCCGATCTCGGCCAGGATGGTGGTCACCGCGAGCGGGTGGGTGATGTAGGGGTCACCGCTCTTGCGGGTCTGCGTGCGGTGCAGCTCCTCGGCGATCGTGTACGCGCGCTCGATCAGCGCCAGGTCGGCCTTCGGGTGGTTGGCCCGCACCGCGCGCAGCAGCGGCTCGAGGACCGGGTTGCCGGGCTGGTTGCGCGTGCCCATCCGCGCCAGCCGGGCTCGCATCCCCCGCGCCGACGGCGGTGCCGCCGTGACGCTGCCGCCCTCGGGGTGCGGAGACGTCGGCGCAGGGTCGTCGGCGCGGTCGCGCGTGACGGTCCGCTCCTCGTCCATCACCTCATCCTAGGGGGTGCGGACGAGGGCTCAGACCGGACGCAGGGCGGTGACCGGGACGCCCGCCACGGCCTCGCGGCCCGGGAGGAAGGTCAGCTCGAGCAGCACCGCCACCGCGACCACGACCCCCCCGCAGCGCTCGACGAGGTCGCGGGTGGCCGCGGCGGTGCCCCCGGTGGCCAGGACGTCGTCGACGAGCAGCACCCGTTCCCCGGGGGCGATGGCGTCGCGGTGCAGCTCGAGGGTGGCCTCGCCGTACTCCAGCGCGTAGGTCACCGCGTAGGACTCGCGTGGCAGCTTGCCGGCCTTGCGGACCGGCACGAACCCCACGCCGAGGTCCAGGGCCACCGGCGGTCCGAGGATGAACCCGCGCGCCTCCATGCCGACGACCTTGTCGACGCGGACCGCACCGGCGTCGTCCCTCCCGGCCGTGGCCAGGCCGCCCACGACCGCGAGCAGCGCGTCGTGGTCGGCCAGGACCGGGGTGATGTCCTTGAAGACGATGCCGGGCTCGGGGTGGTCCGCTACGTCGAGGACCAACCGGTCCAGGGCCGCCCCGCCCCGCTCGACGGCGGTCACCTGTCGCGCTTCGACCGCGGGCGGCGGGTGGGCTGCTGGCGCCCCGACGCGCCGCTCTCGGTGACGGGTCCGCGCGAGGGCGGGACCGTACGCCCCTTGCCGGCCGCCTCGGGGCGGCGCGGCGGCGCGGTACGCGGGGCGGCGGTCGCCCCGGCGACCTCCTGGCCGCCGACGGCTGGTTGACCGAGGTCCTCGCCGTCGTCGTCGCGCACCGGCATGTCCTCGGTGTAGGACGGCACGGTGGCGTACGGGTCTGCCGCGCGGGCCCGGGCCTTGGCCCGCCTCTCGGCCTGGACGATGTCGGGCTCGTTGCTCTTGAGCTGCACCGCCAGCGGCGCGGCGATGAAGATCGAGGAGTACGCCCCGGCCGCCATCCCGATGAACAGCGACAGCGCCAGGTCCTTCAGGGCTCCGGCGCCGAGCTGGACGGCCCCGACGTAGAGGATCGCCCCGACCGGCAGCAAGGCGACGATCGAGGTGTTGATCGAGCGCACCACGGTCTGGTTGATCGCCAGGTTGGCGCCCTGGCTGTAGGACATCTTCAGCGCCGGCAGGTTGCGGGTGTTCTCCCGCACCTTGTCGAAGACGACCACGGTGTCGTAGAGGGAGAACCCGAGGATGGTCAGCAGGCCGGTGACGCTGGCCGGGGTGACCTCGAAGCCGACGATGGCGTAGATGCCGATGGTGATGACGACGTCGTGGACCAGCGCGACGAGCGCGGCGACCGACATCTTCCACTCGCGGAAGTACGCCCAGATCATCAGCGCGACCAGGACCAGGAAGACCCCGATGCCGAGCAGCGCCCGTTCGGCGATCTCGGCGCCCCAGCTGGGGCCGATCTCCTCCTGGGAGATGTCCGCGGGGTTCGCGCCGGTCGTCTCGAGGATCACCTGGACGACCTCGGCGCTCTCCTCGTCGGTGAGGGTCTCGGTCTGGACCTGGACGGCCTGGTCGCCCGAGGTGGCCACGATCGGCGACGACGCCTCGGCGATCCCGGTGCCGGCCACCGCCGCGCGCAGCTCGTCGGCGGTGTCCTGGGTGGCCTCGGCCGCGGGCAGCGAGACGGTGTACTGCGCGCCCCCGGTGAACTCGATGCCGAGGTTCAGGCCCCGGAGCAGCAGCCCGCCGATCGCGATGGTCAGAACCACCGCGGAGAGGGAGTACCACAGCCACTTGCGGCCCACGAAGTCGTACGAGCGGCGACCGGTGTAGAGGTCGTGGCCCAGCCGTGAGTATCTGCCCATCAGGCTCTCCCTCCCACGCCGACGGCGTGGTCGCGCACCCGCGGCGCGGTGGTGGTCGGGTCGACGCCGAGCGTCTCGTCGGACAGCCCGGAGAAGCGGTGGCCGGAGCTGAAGAACGTCATCCGGGCCAGCGAGGAGACCAGGGGCTTGGTGAAGAAGAAGAACACCAGCAGGTCGATGATCGTGGACAGGCCGAGCGCGAAGGCGAAGCCCTTGACCACGCCGGCCGCGAAGATGTAGAGCACGACCGCGGCCAGGATCGACACGGCGTCCGCGGCCACGCAGGTGGCACGTGCGCGTGGCCAGGCCGACTCCACGGCCACCCGCATCGACTTGCCGTCGCGCATCTCGTCGCGGATGCGTTCGAAGTAGACGATGAAGGAGTCGGCGGTGATGCCGACAGCCACGATCAGGCCCGCGATGCCCGGCAGGGTCAGCGTGAAGCCGGCCGCCTCGGCGAGCAGCAGCACGGTGGAGTAGGTGACCGCACCGGCCACGAGCAGCGAGGCGATGATGACCAGGCCCAGGCCGCGGTAGTAGAGCATGCAGTAGACCATCACCAGGGCCAGCCCGATCAGGCCGGCGAGGATGCCGGCGCCGAGCTGGTTGCCGGCCAGGGTCGGGCCGACGTTGACCACGTTGGGGTCGTCGCCGAACGCGATCGGCAGGGCGCCGTACTGCAGGCTCGTGGTCAGGCTGGTCGCGCTGACCTCGTCGAAGTTGCCGCTGATCTGGGCCTGGCCGTTGGGGATCACCCCGTCCATGGTCGGAGCGGAGATGACCGCCCCGTCGAGGACGACCGCGAACTGCTGGCCGGTGCCGACGAGCTGGCGGGAGATGGTGGCGAACGCGTCGACGGCGTCGCCGCCGAGCTGCAGGCTGACGACCCACTGCAGCTGGCCCTGAGGGATGCCCGCGGAGGCCTCGGTGAGCGAGGTGCCCTGGATGACGGCCTCGGAGAGCAGGTACTTCTGCGCCGGGATGTAGTCGGTGCTGCCGACCGAGCCCTCGGGCTCGGAGCAGGACACCAGCGGCTGGGCGGGGTCGTCGGGCAACCGGGTCGGCTGGCCGGCCTGGTCGAGCAGGACGCCGTCGTCGCGGCAGGTGTAGGAACCGAAGGCCTCCACGGCCTCAGGCGTGGGGTTGTTCATGAAGGCCAGGGCCTCCTCGACGGGCTGGACGGCGTCGGGGTCGGACACCTCCTGCGTCGAGGGCTCCGTCGTGGATTCCGTCGGGGCGCCGGAGGGCGCCTCGGACGGGGACGCGCCCTCGGACGGTCCCGGGGTGGTGTCGGCGAAGCCGACGGGGGCGCGGTTGGCGTTGCCGCCAGCGCCGCCAGCGCCGCCGTTGCCGCCGCCATCACCGCTGCCCTGGCCGGCACCTTGGCCGGCACCGGCGCCGCCGCCCGGTGCGGTGTCGGGGATCAGGGACTCGCCGCCAGGGACCGGGGTGGTGGCCGCGGCGCCGCAGGGGCTGGCGTCGGAGCAGGCCACGAGGCGGAAGCGCAGCTGCGCCTGCCTGCTGACGGTCTCGACGAGGTCGCGCTGGTTCTCACCCGGGACCTCGACCACGATCTGGCCACCACCCTGGGTGGTCACCTCGGCCTCGGCGACACCGGAGCCGTTGACGCGCTGGTCGATGATGGCGCGGGCCTCGGACAGGTTCTCGCTCTCCGGGTCACCCTGGGCCTGCAACGTGATCTGGGTGCCGCCCTGCAGGTCGAGGCCCAGGCGGGGGCTCCAGCTCGCAGCCACCGCGACCAGCCCGTAGGAGAGCGCGACGAGGACGAAGAAGACCATCAGGGTCCGCAGCGGCTGTGGCTTGCGTCGCGCCACCTCAGACGTCCTCGGGACGTGCGGCGTCCGCCGGGCCGTCCAGGGTCGCGGTGGTCCGGGCCGCGATCGCCCCGCGCACCACGGTGACCTGCACCCCCGGGGCGACCTCGACCTGGGCGCGGTCGTCGTCGAGCGAGCGCAGCGTGCCGATCAGGCCGGACCCGAGGAGGACCTCGTCGCCGGGCACCAGCGAGGCCTGGAGGTTCCGCACCTCCTTCTGGCGCTTCTGGGCAGGACGCAGGATGAGCAGCCAGAAGATGAGGACGAGCCCCACGATCGGCAACAGCTGGACGAGCTGGGGCACAGCACAACCTCTCGAGGTCGTCGGGGTACGGATGGTCCGACCCGCGCCGGTGGACGCCGAGGGCCGACGGGGAAGTCTAACGGGAGCACCCCGAAGGGTGTCCCATCAGCCCGGAGCGTCGTCCTCGAAGAGCGGCAGCGCGTCGTCACCGGCGTCGGCGGGGAGGTCCTCGACTGCCTCGGGCAGGCTGGAGGCCGGGGGGACGAGCCCGAGGTGGCGCCAGGCGGCGGCGGTGGCCACGCGCCCGCGGGGCGTCCGGGCCAGGAAGCCGATCCGGACCAGGAACGGCTCGGCGACCTCCTCGACGGTCTCGCGCTCCTCGCCGACCGCCACCGCGATGGTCGAGACACCGACCGGTCCGCCGCCGAAGCGGCGGCACAGCACGTCGACGACGCCGCGGTCCAGGCGGTCCAGGCCCAGCTCGTCGACCTCGTAGAGCTCGAGCGCGCGGCGGGAGATGTCGTGGGTGACGACCCCGTCGGCGCGCACCTGGGCGTAGTCGCGCACCCGGCGCAGCAGCCGGTTGGCGATCCGGGGCGTGCCGCGGGAGCGCGAGGCGATCTCGGTGGAGCCGTCGCCGGCCAGGTCGACGCCGAGCAGGTCCGCGGAGCGGCGCAGGATCAGGTCGAGCTCGTCGGGCTCGTAGAACTCCAGGCGCGCGGTGAACCCGAACCGGTCGCGCAGCGGCCCGGGCAGCAGGCCGGCGCGGGTGGTGGCACCGACCAGGGTGAAGGGCGGGATCTCCAGCGGGATCGCGGTCGCGCCGGGGCCCTTGCCGATGATCACGTCGACCCGGAAGTCCTCCATGGCCATGTAGAGCATCTCCTCGGCCGGTCGCGACATCCGGTGGATCTCGTCGACGAAGAGGACGTCGCCCTCGTTGAG
>JBKJPE010000051.1:0-30427 GCA_046595185.1 Nocardioides sp. | reverse complement strand
GGTCGAGCAGGTCGGTGATGTCCTGGATCTTCTTACGCAGAGGTTGAGGGTCCAGACCGCGCTCAAGGTTGTAGGCAACCTGGATGGCGCGCCGGCGGGTGGTCTCGTCGATCGCCTGCTCCATGGACGGGGTGATCTTGTCGGCATACATGTGGACCTGACCGGAGACGTTGCGGGCAGCTCTACCGATGGTCTGGATCAGCGACTTGTCCGAGCGCAGGAATCCCTCCTTGTCGGCGTCCAGGATCGACACCAGCGACACCTCGGGCAGGTCCAGGCCCTCACGCAGCAGGTTGATGCCGACCAGGACGTCGTACTCCCCCATCCGCAGCTCGCGGAGCAGCTCGATGCGGCGCAGGGTGTCGACCTCGGAGTGCAGGTAGCGGGTGCGCAGGCCGGCGTCGAGGAGGTAGTCGGTGAGGTCCTCGGACATCTTCTTGGTCAGGGTGGTCACCAGGACCCGCTCGTCCTTCTCGGTGCGGGTGCGGATCTCGTGGATCAGGTCGTCGATCTGGCCCTTGGTCGGCTTGATCACGACCTCGGGGTCGATCAGCCCGGTCGGGCGGATGATCTGCTCGACGGTGTCGCCCTGCACCTTGTCGAGCTCGTAGTCGCCCGGGGTGGCCGAGAGGTAGATCGTCTGGCCGATCCGCTCCAGGAACTCCTCCCAGCGCAGCGGGCGGTTGTCCATCGCGCTGGGCAGCCGGAAGCCGTGGTCGACCAGGTTGCGCTTGCGCGACATGTCGCCCTCGTACATGCCACCGATCTGGGGGACCGCGACGTGCGACTCGTCGACGACGAGCAGGTAGTCCTCGGGGAAGTAGTCGAGCAGGCAGTTGGGCGCCGAGCCGCGGCTGCGCCCGTCCATGTGCATGGAGTAGTTCTCGATGCCGGCGCACGACCCGACCTGGCGCATCATCTCGACGTCGTAGGTGGTGCGCATCCGCAGCCGCTGCGCCTCGAGCAGCTTGCCCTGCCGCTCGAAGACCGCGAGCTGGTCCTCCAGCTCGGCCTCGATGCCGGCGACGGCGCGCTCCATCCGCTCGGGCCCCGCCACGTAGTGCGTGGCCGGGAAGACGTAGAGCTCCTGGTCCTCGGTGAGCACCTCACCGGTCACCGCGTGCAGGCTCATCAGGCGCTCGATCTCGTCGCCGAAGAACTCGATGCGGACGGCGTGCTCCTCGTAGACCGGGAAGATCTCGAGGGTGTCCCCGCGGACCCGGAAGGTGCCGCGGGTGAAGCTCATGTCGTTGCGCGTGTACTGGATCTCGACCAGCTGGCGCAGGATCGAGTCGCGGTCGCGCTCCTCGCCCACGCGCAGCCGCAGCATCCGGTCGACGTACTCCTGCGGCGTGCCGAGGCCGTAGATGCAGGACACGGTGGAGACCACGATGACGTCACGACGGGTCAGCAGGGAGTTGGTCGCGGAGTGGCGCAGCCGCTCGACCTCCTCGTTGACCGAGGAGTCCTTCTCGATGTAGGTGTCGGTCTGCGGGACGTATGCCTCGGGCTGGTAGTAGTCGTAGTAGGAGACGAAGTACTCGACGGCGTTGTCCGGGAAGAGCTGGCGCAGCTCGTTGGCGAACTGGGCGGCGAGGGTCTTGTTGGGCTGCAGGACCAGCAGTGGTCGCTGGACCTGCTCGGCCACCCAGGCCACGGTGGCCGTCTTGCCGGTGCCGGTGGCACCGAGGAGCACGACGTCCTCGACGCCGCCCCTGATCCGCTTGGTGATCTCGGTGATGGCCGCCGGCTGGTCGCCCGAGGGCTGGTAGTCGGAGACGACCTGGAACGGCGCGACACGGCGCTCGAGATCGGTGACGGGACGCATGGGTCGAGCCTACGTCCGCGCGCCGACACCCCTCGACTACCTTGGGCGGCGTGAGGTCGAGCAGGGCCCGGACGACGGGGCGGGTGGTGCGCGCGCTGCGACGGACCCTGGTGGGCG
Source organism: Nocardioides sp. (assembly GCA_046595185.1). Classification (GTDB taxonomy): domain Bacteria; phylum Actinomycetota; class Actinomycetes; order Propionibacteriales; family Nocardioidaceae; genus Nocardioides. The sequence continues at coordinate 28,482 of JBKJPE010000051.1, read as the reverse complement.
TCTTCGGCGTCCAGGTGGCGCTGGCGCTGACCATGTCGCTGGTCGACTCCTACCGGCGGCGCGGCAAGCGGCCCCAGCCCTTCCCGACCACGCCCCCGCGCACGGTCACCGTGGGCGACAGCGAGGTGACGACCTACACCTTCGGTCGCGACCTCTACGACGACATGGTCGCCGCCATCGAGGGCGCCCGCCGCCAGATCCTCTTCGAGACCTACATCTGGAAGGGTGACGCCACCGGCGAGCGGTTCAAGACGGCGCTGTCCGAGGCCGCCGCCCGCGGGGTCGAGGTCTACGTGATCTACGACGGCTTCGCCAACCTCGTCGTCTCCCCCGTCTTCAAGCGGTTCCCGCCGTCGATGAAGGTGCTGCGCTACCCGGCCTACTCCGCCGGCTGGCGTTTCTTCGACCTCACGCGGTACGGCCGCGACCACCGCAAGATCCTCGTGGTCGACGACGGCATCGGCTTCGTCGGCGGCTACAACATCGGCTCGGCCTACGAGACCGAGTGGCGGGACACCCACGTACGCGTGGTGGGCCCCGGGGTGCACGACCTCGAGCGCGCCTTCGCCGACTTCTGGAACCTGCACCGGCGCCGGCGGCTGCGCCACAGCGAGCGCCCGTTGCTGCTCGAGACCGCGACCACGTGGGAGCCGCGGATCCGGGTCCACCGCAACGTCCCGCGGCTGTGGCTCTTCCCGATCCGGGGCATGTACCTGGAGGTCATCGCCCGGGCGTCCACCCGGATCTGGATCACCCAGGCCTACTTCCTGCCCGACCAGGACTTCGTCGACGCGTTGAAGAGCGCCGCGCGGCGAGGGGTGGACGTGCGCCTGCTGCTGCCGCTGAAGTCCAACCACATCGTGGCCGACTGGATCTCGCGCGGCTACTTCTCCCAGCTGCTCGACGCCGGCGTCCGCGTCTTCCGCTTCCGTGAGGCGATGGTGCACGCCAAGACCGCGACCGTCGACGGCACCTGGAGCACCGTGGGCACCGCCAACATCGACCGGCTCAGCCTGTCGGGCAACTACGAGGTCAACCTCGAGGTGATCGACACCGGGCTGGCCCGGACGCTGGAGGAGGTCTTCGCGCTCGACGAGTCGCACTCCCTGGAGCTGACCCAGGGCGAGTGGGAGGCCCGGGACCTGCACCGGCGCTTCACCGAGGCGTTCCTGCGCCCGCTGCGCGCCCTGCTCTGACCGGACACCCCCGGAGCTCAGTCGAGGCCGGTACCGGCGTCGGGCTCGACCGACTGGGCATGGTCGAGGTCGACCTGGGCCAGCACCTTGTCGTCGAGCTGGCCCGAGGTCAGGTCGACGCTCCACGCGCCGTCGCTCAGGGTGCCGCAGGACCGCTGGTCGGCCACGCTTCCGTCCTCGGGGAAGCAGGCCAGCTGGAGGATCTCGCGACCGCCGAGCTCGACGCGGGTCCTCCCCAGCTCAGCCGCGTGGTCGACGTCGGCGAGGACGGAGTCGACCAGGGCCCGACCGACGACGGAGCCCTCGTCGTCGGTGACACCGTCGACGGTGTAGCTGAGCTCGATCAGCCGGGAGGACCGCACCAGGGTGACCGTGCGCGGGTCGGCGCCAGCCGTGAACGGCTCGGTCAGCTGTACCTCACCCCGCCCGGTGCGGACCGCGAGGTCGGTGACCGACGACGGGCCCGCGACCTGGCGGGTCGGGTAGGCCCGGACGGTCAGCTCGGAGATGCCCTCGGTGGGGCGAAGCCAGTGGGTCACCTCGACCGAGCCGTCGGGCTCGACGACCGCCTCCACGTACGCCCCCGGGTCGGGCAGGCGCTCAGGGGCCTGGAGGGCCTCCCTGGGCAGCAGCTCGGCACTGCCGTCCGCAGCGGAGATCGCCGTGGGGCCGTCGTCGCCGAGGTCGTGCGTCACCAGGGTCAGCCCGACGACGAGCCCGACCCCGAGCACCAGGACGGCGCTCCACAGCACGACCTTGGCGCGGCGATCGTGATCAGGGGTCCAGGTGCTGCTCACCGGGCCGCACCGCCGCTCGGACTGGCGGTGACCACAGCCAGGTTCTGGTAGCCCCCGCTCGCTGCGACGAACGGCGGGGCACAGGTGACCAGGGTCAGCCGGCCCGGCCCGCGCGACGACAGCACCCGCGGGTAGGAGCCCAGGTCGTCGAGCGGCACCAGCTCGCGTGACACCACCTCGTAGGACGCCGTGCGGTCCTTGGTCCGCACGAGGACCGGGTCGCCACGCTCGGCGGTGAGCAGCTCAGCCGACGGGCCGAGACCCTCGTCCTCCGAGTCGACGTGCCCGGCGAGCAGCACCGAGCCGAAGGGATCGCCCACGCGCGACCCGCCGTCCCACCAGCCGAGGACGTCGACGTCGGGAGGCACGTCCAGCAGACCGTCAGCGCGGGTGCCCACGGGGAGCACGTCCAGGAAGCCGGTCCCCGGCAGGCGGACCGCCCGTGGTTCCTGTGGCACGACGGAGCCGACCCGCTCGGCCTGCGACGGCTCGACCCGACGCACCTCGGGTCCATCGCCGGCTCCCGGGTCTGCTTCCTCGGCGGCGTCGTCCGAGGCGGTCGGGGCAGCGTCGTCGCCACGGGCGCAACCCGCACCGCCCGCGAGCACCAGGACGACCGCGAGGGCGTGCGGCAGGACGGACCTCGCCCCGACGAGGTAGCGACGGCGAGCGGGTCTCATCAGGGCCACCGGGGTCTGGGGCGTGCGCGGGTGGGTCAGGGGTGATCCGTCGGTTCAGCGGCGGCCGAAGGCGGACACGAACAGGTCCTCCACCACGCCGGCGGACGAACCGGTCTCGATCCGGCTCGGGGCCACGCTGCCGTCGGAGGAGAGCGCGGCGGCGTGCGAGACCACCCGCATCGAGTTGTCCTGCGGCGAGCCGACGGCGTACACCATGGTCACGGTCGCGGCCGGGAGGGCGACGTCGAGCGGGCCCAGGAAGGCGCCGCGCATGGTGCCACTGGGCAGCAGGGCGACCCGGTGACCGCCGGCGGGCACGTCGGCCTCGGCGTACTCGCCGTTGGCGATGTTGCGGAAGACGGTGCGGCCGTCGACGCTCACGTCAGCCGGTGGCGCGGTGGCCGTGTGCGCCACCAGGACCCGAGCCTCGTCCGGACCGATCGGCCGGTCCGGGACCTGGTAGGTGCTCACGACCGGGTCGCCTTCGGGGGCCGCGGGACGGTGCAGCACGACGTCGGTCGCGGACCGGGGGTCCACCGAGACGTCGGAGACCACGCTCCACTCATCCGTGCTCAGGGTGACCTCCTTCGTGCCGGAGGGAAGGTCGATCGGCCCGACGACGTCGCCGGTGGCGACCTCCTGCTCGAGCATGCGGCCATCGACCTCCACGTCGACGACCTGGCCCGGCACGGCCTGGACCAGGTAGAGCTGGCCCTGGGCGGTGGCGGCACCGGCCGGCGTTCCGGTCGTCGTTCCGAGCAGGGCCGCCGCCAGGATCAGCCCCGTCCCGGCGGTGGCAGTGGTGGCACGTCGTCGTCGCATCGGAGCTCCCCAGGGCGGCCGGTGCCCACCCGCGGTATGACGGGTGGACGGTCGTGGGCGAGACACGTGCAGCCTTGCGGCACGATGCCCCCACATCGTGCTGCACCCTAGGCGAGGTCCGGGTCGCGGGGGAAGACCCACCCCCCCCCAACGGGTCACGACCGCCGCACGCTGGCCGGTAGGTGGGTCCGGGGAGCCATTCGCGCGCCGTGCCGGGGGCGGTGCAGCCGGGATGCCGCGAGCAGCGCGACGACGCGCCCGCGCTGGGGCCGCCACGGCTCCAGGAACGACGCCATCGCCTCGTCGTCGAAGGGCGTCCCCGTCAGCGCCCACCCCACGTCCTGGGCCACGTGGTAGTCACCGAAGGAGACCGCGTCAGGGTCGCCGAAGGTGCGTTGGCGTACCTCGGCGCTGGTCCAGACCCCGATCCCGGGGATCGACCGCAGGCGACGCTCGGCCTCCACCGGGTCGAGGGCGACGAGCCTCTCCAGGGTGTCCGCCACGCGGGCGACGGTGACGACCACGCGGGAGCGGGCCGGGTCGACGTGCATCCGCAGCCACTCCCACGACGGGACCGTCCGCAGCCGCTCGGGGAGCGGCTGCACCCACAGGTCGAGCCTGCGCCCCGGGCCGGGGGCCGGCTCGCCGTAGCGGCGCACCAGCATCCGGAACCCGGCGAAGGCCTCCTGGCCGGTGACCTTCTGCTCGATGACCGCCGGCACCAGGGCCTCCAGCAGCAGCCCGGTGCGGCCCAGCCGCAGGTGCGGGTGGCGGCGGAGCGCGTCGACCAGGACGGGGTGCCGCGGCTCGAAGCCGGACCAGTCGTCGGAGGCGCCCAGGAGGTCGGGCACGCTGTCGAGGACCCACGCGGCTCCGGGCCCCCACGCGGCGGCGCGCACCTCGGACCCGCCGGCCCGCTCCTCGAGGGCGAGCGTCACGGGGCCCTCGGGCGTACGGATGCCGCGCCAGTGCCGACCGGCGTCGTCCACGCGGTACGTCGGGTCGCCGCCACCGCGCCGGTGCAGGCCCAGCACCTGGCGCAGGTGGCAGGGCGCGGTGGGACGGTGGACCAGTGTGAGGGCCCCGCCCGGCCCCGTGTCCTCGCGCACGCCTCGACCCTAGGACCCGGGCAGGGGTGGCGCTGCCGGCGGCAGCGGCCAGACTCGGGGGCATGCTGCTCGCCGAGGTCGTCACCACGTCGTCCGTCGTGGCGGGCACCCGCTCCCGCAAGGCCAAGGTCGCCGCGCTGGCCCCGGTGCTCGCCCGGGCCCACGCGGACGGCGGGAGCGACCTGGTGACCGTGGTGGCCTACCTCGGCGGCACCCTGACCCAGCGCCGTACGGGCCTCGGCTGGCGCGGGCTCGGGTCGCTCCCGGAGGCGGCCACGACCTCCACCCTGACCGTCACCGAGGTGGACCGGGCCTTCGACGACCTCGCGGCGCTGGCGGGCGCCGGCTCCCAGGCCGCGCGCGTGGGCGCGGTGGCCGACCTCTTCGCCCGCGCCTCCGTCGAGGAGCAGGCCTGGCTGCAGGGTGTCGTGACCGGCGCGGTGCGCCAGGGTGCGCTCGACGCGCTCGTGCAGGAGGCGCTGGCCGTGGCCGCCGACGTGCCGCTCGCCGCGGTCCGCCGGGCCGCGATGCTGGCCGGCTCGACCCGTGACGTGGCGGCGCTGGCGTTCGTGGGCGAGGAGGCGCTGGCCGCGGTCGGGCTGGAGGTCGGCCGCCCGGTGCTGCCGATGCTGGCCGGCACCGCCCCCGACGTCGCCGCCGCGCTGGTCAAGGCCGGGGGCGGTGAGGTCGCGGTCGACACCAAGCTCGACGGGATCCGGATCCAGGTCCACCGTGACGGCGACGGGGTCCTGGTGACCACCCGCACCCTCGACGACATCACCTCCCGCCTGCCCGAGGTGGTCGAGGTCGTCCGCGGCCTGCCGGCCACCCGGCTCGTCCTGGACGGCGAGGCGCTCGCCGTCGGCGAGGACGGCCGCCCCCGCCCGTTCCAGGAGACCGCGTCGCGCACCGCGCAGGCCTCCGGGGTCCAGGTCACGCCGTACTTCTTCGACGTCCTCCACCACGACGGCCGCGACCTGTTGGGTGCCCCCGGCCACGAGCGGTCCGCGCTGCTGGAGTCGCTGGTGCCGGAGCAGCACCGCGTGGGTCGGGTCGTGACGGCCGACCCGGCCACAGCCCAGGCGTTCATGGACGCCGCGGTCGCCGCCGGCCACGAGGGTGTCGTGGTGAAGAACCTCGCGGTCGGCTACGAGGCCGGGCGGCGTGGCTCCGGCTGGGTCAAGGTCAAGCCCCGGCACACCCTCGACCTCGTGGTGCTGGCGGTCGAGTGGGGCTCGGGACGGCGGGAGGGCTGGTTGTCCAACCTCCACCTCGGCGCCGCCGACGGCGTGGGCGGGCTGGTGATGCTGGGCAAGACCTTCAAGGGCATGACCGACGAGATGCTCACCTGGCAGACCGAGCGGTTCCTCGGACTGGAGACCGGCCGCTCCGGTCACGTGGTCCGCGTGCGCCCCGAGCAGGTGGTGGAGATCGCCTACGACGGCGTCCAGCGCTCGAAGCGCTACCCCGGCGGCGTCGCCCTGCGCTTCGCGCGGGTCCTGCGCTACCGCGACGACAAGCCGGTCTCGGAGATCGACACCGTGGAGACCGTGCGAGCGGGCCTCGGCTGAGGGTCCGGTCACCGTCCACAGCGTCCTCTCGCCCACCGCCGTCCACATCGCCTCGTCCTCCCGCGGGCCCACCCACCCGGCCGGGGGGACGGTGGGGCCATGGCCATCGCCGCGATCGAGCACCCGACGTCCGTCCACCTCCTGGCCGACGCGGTCAGCCTCCTCCGGGCGGCCTCCCGGCTCGGGCCGCCCGCCGTCGACCCGGTGTCGGCGGGGTGCCTGCGGGCGCTCGTGCGCGACCTCGTCGCGTCGGCCCGCGACCTGGAGGAATCCATGACTCCCGCACCGCCCGCACCGAGCCCGCTGGCGGTCGTCCCGTGCGCCGAGGCCGGCGGGGGTCGTACCGCCCGGCCGGGGTCGCTGCAGCTGTCGGCCGAGCACGACGAGGTGCGCCTGCGGGGTCGGGGCCCGGCCGGCGAGGGCGACCTGGTCCGCGCGGCCCTGCACCGTCGCGCCGGAGCCCCCGGCACCGACGCGCAGCAGCGTCTCGGGGCCCAGCTGTGGACGGCCCTGGTGGCACTCTCCCGGGACGGCCTGGACCCGCCGACCGCGGTACCGACCCCACTCGGGCTGGTCGACCGACCCGGCCAGGGATGACCAGGACCCGGGCCTCCGCATGATGCAACAGGTAGTGGCACGAGCCGTACACTCCGCCGATGAGCACGGCTCCGCCCACCGACGGCCGCCGCCGGGCGGCCGTGACCCGCCGACGTGCGCGCGAGACCGAGATCATCGCCGCCACCCGGCAGCTCTTCGACCAGCGAGGCACCGGTGACGCGCAGATCGAGGACGTCGCCCGCGCCGTCGGCATCAACCGCGCGATCGTCTACCGGCACTTCACCGGCAAGGAGGAACTGTTCGCCCTCACCCTGGTCAGCTACCTCGACGAGATGCGGGACGCGTTGGCGGCGGCGTCGACCTCCGCCGGCGCGGCGCCCGACCGGTTGCGGGCGATCGTGTCCGCCTTCGTCGAGTACGGCGTGGCGCACCCGGCCTTCGTCGACTGCGCCCAGGCGCTGATGCGCCGCCAGGGCCCGGACCTGCTGGACGAGATCAGCGAGGGCGCGCTGTTCCGCCTCGGGCGATCCATCTCGTCCTGCCTGGCGACGCTCTCCGCCGTCCTCGAGGACGGCGACCGCGACGGGGTCTTCCACGTCGAGGACGCCACGCTGCTGGCCAACATGCTCTCCGCGAGCGGCCTCGGGGCGCTCCAGCTGGCTCGCGTGGGGATCCTGGTCAAGGAGTCCGCGCCCGGTGTCCCGACCGTCGGTCAGGTCTCGGCCGACCAGGTGCGCGACTACCTGGTCGGCTCGGCGCTGGCGCTGGTCACCCGCGCGCCCGCCGACACCCGAGTGACGCCCGGCTGACGGCCCGGCTGACGGTCAGGGGCGCTCGAGGATCGCGGTCACGCCCTGGCCGCCCGCGGCACAGACCGAGATCAGGCCTTTGCCCGAACCCTGCTGCGCGAGCAGCTTGGCCAGCACGGTGACGATCCGTCCACCGGTCGCGGCGAAGGGGTGGCCCGCGGCCAGCGAGGAGCCGTTGACGTTCAGCCTGGAACGGTCGATCGACCCCAGTGGTCCGTCCAGGCCCAGGCGCTGCTGGCAGAACACCGGGTCCTCCCAGGCCTTGAGGGTGGAGAGCACCTGGGAGGCGAATGCCTCGTGGATCTCGTAGAAGTCGAAGTCACCGAGAGCGTGGCCCTCGCGATCCAGCATCCGGGCCATGGCGTAGGCCGGGGCCATCAGCAGGCCCTCCCCGCCGTGCACGTAGTCGACGGCGGCGGTCTCGTAGGCGGTGAGGTAGGCCAGCACCGGCAGGCCGCGCTGCTCGGCCCACTCCTCCGAGGCCAGCAGCACCACGGACGCGCCGTCGGTCAGCGGCGTGGAGTTGGCCGCGGTCATCGTGGCGGCCGCGCCCTTGCCGAACACCGGCTTGAGCGTGGCCAGCTTCTCCACGGTGGAGTCGGCGCGCAGGTTCTGGTCCCGCTCCAGGCCGCGGAAGGGCGTCACCTGGTCGTCGAGGAATCCGGACTCGTACGCCGCCGCGAGGTGCTGGTGCGAGGCGACCGTCAGCTCGTCCTGGGCCTCGCGGGTGATCTGCCACTCCAGCGCGGTCAGCGCCTGGTGCTCCCCCATCGACAGGCCGGTCCGGGGCTCGCCGTTCTGCGGGATGCTCGGGACGAGGTCACCGGGGCGGATCTTGGCCAGGGCGGCCACCCTCCCCTGGAGGCTCTTCGCGCGGTTGGCCTCGAGCAGGATCTTGCGCAGGCCCTCGCCGACGGCGATCGGGGCGTCGGAGGTGGTGTCGGACCCACCGGCCAGGCCGACCTCGATCTGGCCGAGCGCAATCTTGTTGGCGACCTGGATGGCGGCCTGGAGGCCGGTGCCGCAGGCCTGCTGCACGTCCGTGGCGGGCGTCTCGGCGGACAGCCGCGAGCCGAGGACGGCCTCGCGGGTCAGGTTGAAGTCCCGTGAGTGCTTGAGCACCGCACCGGCGACGACCTCGCCGAGGCGCTCACCCTCGAGCCCGAACCGGGCGACCGCGCCGTCGATGGCGGCAGTCAGCATGTCCTGGTTGGACGCGGTGGCGTAGGCGGTGCTGGACCGGGCGAAGGGGATGCGGTTGCCGCCGATCACGGCGACGCGACGGGTGCTGGAGATCATGGGCACATCCTTGTCGGACCGTCCCCGGGATGGGAAGGCGGTGCGGGGGAGGTCACGCAATGCGGACTCCGAGTTACACCTACAGTTACATGATCGCCTCGACCATGCACGCACCGACCGGAGGACCGCACCCATGAGCGACCGCTACCAGGGCTTCACCGGCACGCCGATGGGGAGGCTGCTGGTCAAGAACCTCGGCCTCCCGGCCCCGACGCGGCTCGACCGCTACACCGCGGGCGACCCGCTGGTCCACGGCACGGTCCTGGTCGGCGGCCGCGGCCGCCTCGCCGAGTCGCTGCCCGGCCTGCTCGCCGAGCTCGACGTCACGGCCGCCACCGTCGCTGCCGAGGGGGCCCGCTTCAAGGGCCTCGTCTTCGACGCGACCGGCCTGACCGGCAGCGAGCAGCTGCACGCGCTGCGCGACTTCGTCACCCCGGTGCTGCGCAGCCTCGAGTCCTGCCCGCGCATCGTCGTCCTCGGCACCCCGCCCGAGCAGGTCTCCGGCCCCGAGCGCGTCGCCCAGCGCGCCCTCGAGGGTTTCACCCGGTCCCTGGGCAAGGAGGTCGGACGCGGCGGCACGGTCCAGCTGGTCTACGTCGCTAAGGGCGCCGAGGGCGCGACCCTGAGCACGCTGGGGTTCCTGCTCTCCCCCAAGTCGGCCTACGTCTCCGGCCAGGTCGTCCGGATCGGTGCCCACGGCAGCACCGAGGCCGCCCCGGTCGCGGACCGGACCCGCCCGCTCGAGGGCCGCGTCGCCCTGGTCACCGGTGCCAGCCGCGGGATCGGCGAGCAGATCGCCCGCGTGCTCCACCGCGACGGCGCGACGGTCGTCGGCGTCGACGTCCCCCAGGCCGCCGACGGGCTCGTACGCCTGATGGACGAGCTCGACGGCGACTGGCTCACGCTCGACATCACCGCCAAGGACGCCCCGCAGCGCATCGCCCAGCACCTGCGCGAGAAGCACGGTGGCGTCGACGTGGTGGTCCACAACGCCGGCATCACCCGCGACAAGCTGCTGGCCAACATGGACCGGTCGCGCTGGGACTCCGTGATCGCGGTCAACCTGACCGCCCCCGAGCAGATCACCCGCGAGCTGCTCGACCAGGGCGTGCTCCACGAGAACGGCTCCGTCGTCGGCGTCGCCTCGATCGCCGGCATCGCCGGCAACGTCGGCCAGACCAACTACGCCGCCTCGAAGGCCGGCGTCATCGGCCTGGTCGACTCCCTGGCCGACGAGCTCGACCGCGGGATCACGATCAACGCCGTGGCACCGGGCTTCATCGTCACGCAGATGACCGCGACCGTGCCGTTCGCGACGCGCGAGGTCGCCCAGCGGCTCAACGTCCTGGCGCAGGCCGGTCTGCCCGTCGACGTGGCCGAGACCGTCTCCTGGTACGCCAACCCCGGCTCGACCGCGGTCAACGGCAACGTGGTCCGCGTCTGCGGCCAGATGATGCTGGGGGCCTGAGGTGGAGACCACCACCGTCGACGGGTCCGCGGGCCTCGGCACGCTGCTGCGCGCGGCGCTCCCGTCCCTGCCCGTGGTGGGCGGCCTGCCCGGGATCCGCAAGGCCCCGGCCACCGGTTTTGAGGGCCTGTCCTACCAGCGCCCGCCGGTGACGGTCCGACGCGAGGACGTGGACGCGTACGCGCGCGTCTGCGGCTTCCCGGTCAAGGACACCGTGCCCCTGACCTACCCGCACCTGCTGGGCTTCGGCCTGCACCTGGCGATCATGACCGACGCGGCCTTCCCGGCCCCCGCGGTCGGGCTGGTCCACGTCGAGAACGCCGTCACCCGGCACCGCCGGATCGAGGTCGGCGACCGGCTCGAGGTGGGCGCCCGCGTCGGCCCGCCCGGCTCCCACGCCAAGGGCACCGTCTACGCCGTCACCACCGAGGTGCACGACGACCAGGGCCTGGTCTGGGAGAGCACCTCGACCTACCTGCGCCGGGGACGCGGCGACGACGCGGCGCCCGCCGGGACGACCTACCCCGAAGCGCCGCCGACCGGGACGGTCTGGAGCCTGCCGGCCGACCTCGGCCGCACCTACGCCGCCGTCTCCGGGGACCACAACCCGATCCACCTGTACCCGTTGACCGCGAAGGCGCTGGGCTTCCCGCGCCAGATCGCGCACGGGATGTGGACCAAGGCGCGCTGCGCCGCCTCGCTTGAGAACAGGCTGCCCGACGCCGTCCGCGTCGAGGTCGCCTTCCGGAAGCCGGTGCTGCTGCCCGGGCGCGTGGCCTACGGCTCCGCCGTCCTCGACGACGGGTACGCCTTCTCCCTCACCAGCCCCGGCAGCGGCGCCCCGCACCTGCTCGGGCGGACCACCTCGCTCTGAGACTCACCCCGGCGCGCGGTGGCGCCCGAAGGACGCGATCGTCGCCGCGCCGGTCAGGGTGAGGGCGGCCGAGGCCAGGACGGCGGTGTCGAAGCCGACCGTGACGTCCTCGGGGAGCTGGGCGATCGTGGCGAAGAGCGTGATCCCGCACGCCGCACCGAGGTAGCGGGCGGTGTTGTTGGCGCCGGATCCCATCGCGGCCCGAGCAGGGGGGACGCTGGCCACCGCCTCCCGGCCGAGGGTGGCGTTGAGCATCCCGGTGGCGACGCCGGCCACGACCATCGCGCCGGTGAGCTGCCACAGGGCCGACCCGGCGGTGACGCCCAGGCACAGCAGCTGCCCGACGGCCACGCCCACCAGCAGGACCGCGATGGCGCGGGGCCCGCTCGGCGCCACCGGCAGCCGCGGGAGCAGCACCGACGCGGCGACGCTGGTCACCGACCAGCCCAGGACGGGGACGGTGGCCACGGCCAGGCCGCGGTCGAGGCCGGCGTCGACCAGGGTCGGCAGGTAGGACGTGGTCCCGATGATGCCCAGCCCGAGCACCAGGGAGCCGGTGGTCGCCGCCCGGAAGCGGGGGTCGCGCAGCAGCCCCGGTTCCAGCAGCGGCGCCGGCACCCGGCGCTCCACCCGCACGAAGCCGGCCACGCCGGCCACGGCGACCACCGCGAGCACGACGGTCTGCAGGTCCACCCCGCCGCGGCCCTGGGTCAGGGCGGCGACCAGCGCGGCCGCGGCCAGGGACAGCAGTGCCAGCCCGGGCAGGTCGACCCTCCCGGGGACCCCCGGGGGCGCCGGCACGCCACGGCGGGTGGGCACGACCACGGCCAGGACCAGGACGGCGGTCACGGCGTACGTCTCCCGCCACCCGCTCGCCCAGGCGGCGTCGAGGTCGAGGGCCAGGGCCAGCAGCGACCCGGCGGTGATGCCCAGCCCGACGGACGCGCCCCACACGGCGGTGGCCCGGGTCCGGTCGGGGCCGGGTGCCGTGGCACCGGCCAGCAGCGCCAGCCCGCAGGCCAGCACCGCGGCACCGCCGACACCCTGGACCACGCGGGCGCCGACCAGCAGCCACGGCTCCCAGGCGACCGCGCAGACCGCCGCCCCGCCGCCCATCAGGACCAGTCCGCCCAGGTAGACCCGGCGGCGTCCGCGGGTGTCACCGGCGACGCCGGCGGCGAGCAGCGCCGCGGCGAGACCGACGCTCATCGAGCTGAGGATCCAGGCGCGCGCCGCCGGCCCGGCCCCGAGGTCGGGTGCGCTGCGCGCGAGGGTGGCGATGGGGGTCACGTAGGTCACCAGGACCAGCGCGGTGCCCACCGCGACCCAGGTCAGCGTGCGGTCACCGTCGACGGCCGAGGTGGGTTTGACTTTCGAACTCACCCGGGCGAGGCTAGCAGGCGTGAGCGCCCCGAGCACCCCACGCCACGTGCCGCTGGCCGACCTCCCCGGTCGGCCGTGCCCTGCGGCCGCGGCGCTCGAGCTGGTCGGTGAGCGGTGGTCGCTGCTGGTGGTCCGTGAGCTGCTGCTCGGCTCGCGCCGCTTCACCGACGTGCTGCGTGGCACCGGCGCCCCCCGCGACCGCGTCACCGCGCGGCTGCGCTCGCTGGAGGCGGCCGGCCTGGTCGAGCGACGCCGTTACCAGGACTCGCCACCGCGCGAGGAGTACCTGCTCACCCGCGCCGGGCTCGCGCTGGCCCCGGTGGTCGACTCCCTGGTCACGTGGGGCCGGACGTACGCCGTGGCCCCCGACGACCCGCTGCGGGACCGTCACCGGCGGGGCGACCTCAACGGTCCCGACGCGGCCGGATGATGCCCTCCTGGGCGACCGTGGCCACGAGGACGCCGTCCGGGGTGAAGACCCGGCCGATCGACAGCCCGCGGCCGCCCTGCGCCGAGGGCGACCACTGGTCGTAGAGCCACCACTCGTCGACCTTGAACGGCCGGTGGAACCAGATGGTGTGGTCCAGCGAGGCCATCATCACCTCGGTGGGCCGCACCGGGTGGGCGGCCAGGGATGCGCCGAGCAGGCTGACGTCGCTGGCGAAGGTGAACATCGCCAGGTGCACCGTCGGGTCCGCCGGCAGCTCCCCGCGCACCCGCATCCACATCCGGGACTGCGCGGGGTGGGCGGGGTCGCGCTCGAGTCCGTGCTCGGAGCTGCCGAGGAAGCGCATCTCCATCGCGCCCCACTCGTTGTCGAGGGAGTCGACCTCGGTGTGCCCGGCCCTGCGCATCAGGTCCATCATGTCGGCGCCGGCCTCGGGCCCGGGGGTCGACGGCATCTGGTCCTGGTGGTCGAAGCCGTCCTCGTCCCGGTGGAAGCTGACGGTCTGATAGTAGATGACACGGCCGTGCTGGCGCGCCTCCACGCGGCGGGTCAGGAACGACCGGCCGTCGCGGATGCGCTGCACGGCGTACACGATCGGCACGCCGTAGTCGCCGGCCAGCAGGAAGTAGGAGTGCAGCGAGTGCACCCGGTAGCTCTCCTCGACCGAGCGCAGCGCCGCGATCAGCGCCTGCGCCGCCACCTGCCCCCCGTAGACCCGCTTGCGGCTCGTGACCGGCTGGCTCCCGCGGTGCAGGTCGACGTCGAGGGCCTCGATGTCGAGCAGCCGCACCAGCTCCGCGGTGCGGTCGACGCCGTCGGAGTGCGTGCTCCCGCTCACCGCTCGCCCTCCGGGTCCTCCAGGCCGGCCAGGAACCGCTCGAACTCCTGACCGATCTCCTCGCCGGTCGGCAGCGGGCGGTCTGGGGCGAGCAGGTTCGAGCCGCTCTCCTCGGCCCGCTCGAAGGCGTCGTACTGGCGCTCGAGCGCCGCGACCACCTCGCCGACCTCCTCGTTCTGGGTCAGGTAGTGGTGGATCTCGCTCTCGCTCTGCTCGGCCTGCGAGCGCAGCGCCTCCAGGGAGACCGTGAGACGCCCCGACTTCTCGACCTGCTCCAGCAGGGTGACCGCGGCCTGCGGGTAGTCGAGCTGGGCGAGGTAGTGCGGGACGTGCGCGACGAAGCCGAGCGCGTCGTGGCCCCACTCGCCCAGCCGCACCTCGAGCAGCGCCTGCGCACTGCCCGGGATGCGCAGCTCGCCCCGCCACGGGCTGTGGCCGGTGACGAGCTCGGGCCGGTTGGCGTGGTGGGTGACCGTGATCGGCCGGGTGTGCGGCACCGCCATCGGCACCGAGCCCATGCCGACCACGCGGGTCACGTCGAACCTCTCGACCACCTCGCGCACCGCCCGGGCGAAGGCCTCCCAGCGGGTGTCGGGCTCCGGGCCGTGGAGGAGAAGGTACGGCGTGCCGCCGCTGTCGCGCAGCAGCCGGACGAGCAGGCGCGGCGCCTCGTAACCGGCGTAGTGGTCCTGGACGAACGACATGGGCGGTCGGCGGGCCCGGTAGTCGTGCAGCTCGTCGACGTCGAAGGTGGCCACGACCGGACCGACCGCGGGGTCGGCGTCGAGGGCCGCGGGCCCGTCCAGCGGCCCGCTGTCGGCCGTGCTGGCGGTGTCGGCGCCCGTCTCGGCGACCGGCATCGCGGTCACACCGGCCTCGTCGACGGCGACGAGGTGGCGCGCGGCCAGGGCCGCGGCGTTGCCGGCGTCCAGGAAGCCGTCGAGGACGAGGACCAGCGTCAGGTCCGAGACGCCCTCGAGCGCGGGGACGTCGTCGACGATGTGGACCAGTCGTGGGGAGCTCACCGGTCCCACGATAGTTCCCGGGGCCCTCCCGCCTGCGTCCGCCTCCGCCGGGAGCGACGATCAGGCGCCGGGCTCGACCCTGTCCCCCACGGCGGTCTCGCCGTCGAGGGCCGAGATGCTCTCGACGATGCCGAGGGCGAGCACCTGCGGAGTGAGCCCGAGGCGCTCGAGGATGACGCCGCGTTTGGCGTGGCCGAGGAACTCCTGCGGCACGCCGTGCAGCTGCACCGGGGTCGTGACGCCGGCGGCGTTGAGGGTCTGGAGCAGCACGGAACCGCACCCGCCGACCAAGCCGTTGTCCTCGATGCTGACCACGAGGCGGTGCTGGCGGGCCAGCTCGACGATCGCGGGATCGACGGGCTTGACCCAGCGCGGGTCCACGACGGTGGCGCCGATCCCCTGGTCGACCAGACGCCGGGCGACCCCGACGGCGGTGGTGGCCATCGACCCCACCCCCACGATCAGCACGTCACGGGCGCCCTCGCGGACGAGCACGTCGGCGCCGCCGGCCTTGGCGACCGCCTCGAGGTCCTCGGGCGGCGGGCCCTTGGGGTAGCGCAGCACGGTGGGGGCGTCGTCGACCTCGACGGCCTCGTCCAGCAGCTCGCGCAGCCGGGCGGCGTCGCGCGGGGCCGCCAGGCGCAGCCCCGGGACGACCTGGAGGACCGACATGTCCCACATCCCGTTGTGGCTCGCCCCGTCGTCACCCGTCACGCCGGAGCGGTCGAGGACGAACGTGACGCCGCAGCGGTGCAGCGCGACGTCCATCAGGACCTGGTCGAAGGCCCGGTTCAAGAAGGTGGCGTAGACGGCGAACACCGGGTGCAGCCCCCCCATGGCCAGGCCTGCGGCCGAGGTGGCGGCGTGCTGCTCGGCGATGCCGACGTCGAAGGTCCGTTCGGGGAAGCGGGCCTGGAACTTGTCCAGCCCGACCGGGTGCATCATCGCTGCGGTCATCGCCACGACGTCGGGGCGGCGCCGTCCGACGTCGACGATCGCGTCGGCGAAGTGGTCGGTCCAGATCCGCGCCTTGGGCGACTCCAGCCCGGTGTCGACGTCGAAGGGGCCCGGGGAGTGGAACTGGTCGGCCTCGTGCCGCTCGGCCGCGTCGTAGCCGAACCCCTTGCGGGTCAGCGCGTGGACGATGACGGGCCCGCCGAACCGTTTGGCCTTGGTCAGCGCCTGCTCCATCGCGGCCCGGTCGTGGCCGTCCACGGGACCGACGTACTTCAGCCCGAGGTCCTCGAAGAGCCCCTGCGGTGCGATCGCGTCCTTGATCCCCTTCTTCATGGCGTGCAGCGCGTCGTAGGCCGCCGAGCCGACACCCGGGACGGCGGTGAGGCGCTTCTTGACCTGGTCGAGCACCTGCTCGTACCGGGGGTCGGTGCGCAGCGACGTCAGCGCGGTGGCGAGGCCGCCGACGGTCGGGGTGTAGGAGCGGCCGTTGTCGTTGACCACCATCACCAGGCGGCTGTCACCGGCCACGGCGATGTTGTTGAGCGCCTCCCAGGCCATCCCGCCGGTCAGCGCGCCGTCGCCGATCACGGCCACGACGTGGCGGTCCTCGCCGCGGATCGCGTACGCCTTGGCCAGGCCGTCGGCGTAGGACAGCGCGGTGGAGGCGTGCGAGTTCTCCACGACGTCGTGCGGCGACTCGGACCGGCTGGGGTAGCCCGACAGGCCGCCCTCCTGACGCAGCCCGGCGAACTCGCCCGCACGACCGGTGAGCATCTTGTGCACGTAGGACTGGTGGCCGGTGTCGAAGACGACCCGGTCCCGTGGGGAGTCGAACACCCGGTGGATGGCGATGGTCAGCTCGACCACGCCGAGGTTGGGGCCGAGGTGCCCCCCGCCCCGTGCGCAGGTGCCGATCAGCAGGTCCCGGACCTCACTGGCCAGCTCGGTCAGCTCGTCGCCGGAGAGCCGCCGCAGGTCACGAGGGCTCTGGATCGACTCGAGGAGGGCCATGGCGGCGAGTTTACGTCTCACCCCGGTGCGCCGGGACATCCACGAAGGGTCGTCCTCGCCACACACCGGTGGCCTCCGTCGGGTCCGTCCCGACCTGCGCCGCCGGCCGCCCCGGCGTTCCGGTTCAGGCCGGCCGCCGGGCCTCGGCGACGAGGGCGGCGTACGCCGGGTCGACCAGCAGGAGGGGCAGCGCCTGCTCCGCCAGGGCCGACAGCGGCAGGTCGGGCAGCGCGGCCGGGTCGACGAACACGATCCGCCGGCCCTCCCGGCAGTCGACGTCGGCGTCGGTGACGGTCGTGGCGGCGACGTGGACGTGCACCGGGTCGGTGCTGGCGTACCCCTCGTGGAAGACGGCCAGCTCCCGCCACGCCCGCAGCGCCCCCGGCGCCAGCCGCAGGCCGGTCTCCTCCTCGAGCTCACGGTGCGCCGCGGCCAGGACGTCCTCGCCCTCCTCGACGTGCCCACCGGGCAGACTCCACCGCTCGGGATCGATCACCGGGTGCTCGTCGCGTTCCTGGAGGAGCAGCCACCCGCGCGGGTCGACGAGCAGGGCACTGGCGAAGCGGCGCACGGACGTCTCCTCGGGGGGGTCGGGCCCCGACCCTAGGGCGCACCGGCCGTTCGGCGGTCAGGGTCTCGAGACGCTCGCTGCGCTCGCTCCTCGACCCCCGATGGCGGGGGCGGAGGCCGCTCGTTGGTTGAGGTGCGAGGGCCCCAGGGACGAGGTCCGGTGGTTGAGGTGCGAGGGCCCCCAGGGCCCGAGCCTCGAAACCACCACGTCGTCAGGTCTCGAGACGCTCGCTGCGCTCGCTCCTCACCCCGTGCAGGGGCCGGCAGGTCGGCATCACAGGCGGGCGGCGAAGCGGCGCCCGCGCAGGGCCTCCTCGACCAGCCCCACCGCCCGCCGCAACCCCTGCAGGCGGGCCTCCTCGTGCAGCCAGGCCTGCACCGCCCCCTCGACCACCGAGGCGTCGACGACCTTCGGCAGGTCGGCGCGGGCCTCGCTGAGCGCCCGGTGGACGGCGTCGCGGCTGGCCTCGACGTGGTGCACGGTGAATCGGGCCAGCACGACCGGATGGTCGCGGACCGCGCGGTGTCCGCGGTACTCCGGCGGGCACTGGTCGAGCAGCCACGCGGTCGCGGAGCGCACCCACTCCGGGGCATCCGGCGGGCGCACCTCCACCGGCCAGCCGGGCGGTGCGACGAAGGTGCCCATACGGCCGAGCGTACGTCGAACATGTGTTCGAAGGCCAGTCGCCGGTCCGCCGGTCTCAGCCGGCCAGGAAGCTGAACCGCACCTCACGCTCGACGTTGTCGACGTTGAGGTCGACCAGGCACACGCTCTGCCAGGTCCCCAGCGCCATCCGCCCGCCGAGGACCGGCAGGGAGGCGTACGGCGGCACCAGCGCCGGGATCACGTGCGAGCGACCGTGCCCGGGGCTGCCGTGACGGTGGTGCCAGCGGTCGTCCGCCGGCAGCAGGTCGCCCAGGGCGGTCAGCAGGTCGTCGTCGCTGCCGGCGCCGGTCTCCAGCACGGCCAACCCGGCGGTCGCGTGCGGGACGAACAGATGCAGGAGCCCGTCCCCGCCGCCGGCCACGTCACCGAGGAAGTCCGCGCAGTCGCGGGTCAGGTCCAGGACCACGTCACGGTCACCGGTGCGGTAGGTCCTGGTCTCCGACTTCACGCCTGGTCCAGCGCCTGCTCGAGCCGCTCCACCTTGGCGGTCAGCTGGCCGTCCCGGCCGGGACGCACGTCGGCCTTGAGGACCAGCGAGACCCGCGGCGAGACCATGGCGACCGCGTCGACGGCGGCCTTGACCACCGCCATCACCTCGTCCCACTCGCCCTCGATGTTGGTGAACATCGCGTTGGTCTCGTGCGGCAGGCCCGAGTCGCGGACCACCCGGACGGCGGCGGCCACGGCCTCGGCCACGCCCCCGGCCTCGTCGGCGGTGGCCGGGCTGATGCTGAAGGCGGCGATCATGGCGCCACGGTAGTCGGACGCAGCAGCCCCTGCCCATCGGCTCGAGGCACCGTGCGCCCGGTGACCGGACCGGCCTGTGCCTCGTCAGGCCAGCGCGAGCCCGCTCCGCACCAGCAGCACCACCGCAGAGGCGGCGCACACGGCCAGGACGGCCGGGCGCACACGCTCCACCGGTACGCGTGGGCGCAGCCGGCTACCGACGACCGTGCCGACGAACAGCACCGGCAGGACCGCGAGCGCGACCCAGAAGTGCGACAGAGCGAGCTGACCGCCGATCCCGAGTCCGAGCAGGCTGAGGGCCGCCCCGGTGGTGAAGTAGACCGCCAGCGTGGTCCTCATCCGTTGGGGCGGGCTGTGCTGGTAGAGGATCGCCAGGGGCGGACCGCCCACGGAGCTGGCGGTGCCGGCGACCCCGCCGAGCAGGCCGGCACCCAGCAGCGTGCCCCGGTTCATCGGCACGGTCACCGCCCGCCAGGTCAGCAGCACCGCGACCAGGACGACCGACCCGATCAGCACGCCGAGCGCCGCCGCGGACACCGTCGCCACGGCCGCGACGCCCACCACGGTGCCGACCAGGCGCGTCGGCAGGGTCCAGCCCAGGCCCCGCCAGTCGATGTCACCGTGGTCGCGCCACAGCGTGACCAGGGGCAGTGTCGCGGCCAGCCAGAGGAGCACGTCAGGCATCAGCTCGGGCGCGACCAGGGTGATCACGGGTGCCGAGACCAGTCCCAGCCCCAGGCCCACGAGGTTCTGCACCACGGCCCCGACGAGAACTGCGCACAGCACGACGGCCAGGACGGTCAGCGGCTCCCCGAGGAGCGTGACCGTCCCGGCCGTCGACGCAGCGATGGCTCAGCCGTTGCGCAGGTTGCGGAGCACGAACTGCATGATCCCGCCGTTGCGGTAGTAGTTCGCCTCACCGGGGGTGTCGATGCGGACGACCGCGTCGAACTCGACGCTCTCGCCGCCGTCCCTGGCCGCGGTGACCGTGACCGTCTTCGGCGTCCGGCCCTCGTTCAGCTCGGTGACACCGGTGACCGAGAAGGTCTCCTCGCCGGTCAGTCCGAGCGACTCGGCCGACTGGCCCTCGGGATACTGCAGCGGCAGCACGCCCATCCCGATCAGGTTCGAGCGGTGGATGCGCTCGTACGACTCGGCCACGACGGCCTTGACCCCGAGCAGCGCCGTGCCCTTGGCGGCCCAGTCTCGCGAGGACCCGGAGCCGTACTCCTTGCCGGACAGCACGACCAGCGGGGTGCCGGCCTCGGCGTAGCTCTCGGAGGCCTCGTAGACCGACGTGACGTCACCGCCCTTGGCGAAGTCGCGGGTGAAGCCGCCCTCCGTGCCGGGGGCCAGCTGGTTGCGCAGGCGGATGTTGGCGAAGGTGCCGCGGATCATGACTTCGTGGTTCCCGCGGCGCGAGCCGTAGGAGTTGAAGTCGCGCTGACCCACGCCGTGGTCGGCGAGGTAGGTGCCGGCCGGGCTGTCCTTCTTGATCGCGCCCGCGGGCGAGATGTGGTCGGTGGTGACCGAGTCGCCGAGCTTCAGCAGGACCCGGGCGCCCTCGATGTCGGTGACCGGCTCCGGCTCGGCGGGCATCCCGTCGAAGTACGGAGGCCGCCGCACGTAGGTGGAGTCCTCGTCCCACGCGAAGGTGTCGCCCTCCGGCGTCGGCAGCGACTGCCAGCGCTCGTCGCCGGCGAAGACGTCGGCGTAGTCGGAGGTGAACATGTCGGAGGTGATCGCGGTCGCGACGACCTCGTCGACCTCGGCCGAGGTCGGCCAGACGTCGGACATGAAGACGTCGTTGCCGTCGTGGTCCTGGCCCAGTGGCTCGGTGAACAGGTCGACGTCCATCGAGCCGGCCAGGGCGTAGGCGACCACCAGCGGCGGGGAGGCCAGGTAGTTCATCTTCACGTCCGGGTTGATCCGGCCCTCGAAGTTGCGGTTGCCGGAGAGCACCGAGACCACGGCGAGGTCGGCGTCCTGGACGGCCTGGCTGACCTCGGGGATGAGCGGGCCGGAGTTGCCGATGCAGGTGGTGCAGCCGTACCCGACCAGGTTGAAGCCGAGCTTGTCGAGGTACGGCGTGAGGCCGGCTTTCTCGTAGTAGTCGCTGACCACCTTGGAGCCGGGCGCGAGCGAGGTCTTGACCCAGGGCTTGCGGTCCAGGCCCTTCTCGACGGCCTTCTTGGCCAGCAGGGCCGCGCCGATCATCACCGAGGGGTTGGAGGTGTTGGTGCAGGAGGTGATCGCTGCGATGGTCACGGCGCCGTGGTCCAGGTCGAACTCGGTGCCGTCCTCGAGACGTACCGGCACGGCCTTGCTCGGGCGGCCGCCGTCCTTGGGTGCCGCGGTGTGGCGCGGCCTGCCGCTGCCGTTGCCCGAGCTGCTCGACGGGGCGTCGCTGGCCGGGAAGGTCTCCTCGAGCGACTCGTCGACGCCGCTGTCGGAGGTCTCCTCCTCGTGCTCGACGTAGTCGGTCAGCGCGCCGCGGAACGCCATCTTGGCCTCCGAGAGCGACACCCGGTCCTGGGGCCGCTTCGGGCCGGCCAGCGAGGGTACGACGGTGGTGAGGTCCAGCTCGAGGCGCTCGGAGAAGCGCGGCTCGGCGGACGGGTCGTGCCACAGGCCCTGGGCCTTGGCGTACGCCTCGACCAGCGCGACCTCCTCGGTCGTGCGGCCGGTGAGCTCGAGGTACTTGGTGGTCTCCTCGTCGAGCGGGAAGACCGCGATCGTGGAGCCGAACTCGGGGCTCATGTTGCCGATCGTGGCCCGGTTGGCCAACGGCAGCGCGGAGACTCCGGGGCCGTAGAACTCGACGAACTTGCCCACGACGCCGTGCTCGCGGAGCATCTCGGTGATGGTGAGCACCAGGTCGGTGGCGGTCGCGCCCTCGGGCAGGTCGCCGTTGAGCTTGAAGCCGACGACGCGCGGGATCAGCATGGAGACGGGTTGGCCCAGCATGGCGGCCTCGGCCTCGATGCCCCCCACGCCCCAGCCGACGACGCCGATGCCGTTGACCATGGTGGTGTGGGAGTCGGTGCCGACGCAGGTGTCGGGGTAGGCCAGCGTGGTGCCGTCGGCCTCCTCACGGGCGAACACGACACGGGCGAGGTGCTCGATGTTGACCTGGTGCACGATGCCGGTGCCCGGGGGGACGACCTTGAAGTCGTCGAAGGCGCCCTGGCCCCACCGCAGGAACTGGTAGCGCTCGCGGTTGCGCTCGTACTCGATCTCGACGTTGCGCTCGAAGGCCTCGGGGGTGCCGAAGACGTCGGCGATGACGGAGTGGTCGATGACCATCTCGGCCGGCGCCAGCGGGTTGATCCTGGACGCGTCACCGCCGAGCTCGGTCATCGCCTCGCGCATCGTGGCCAGGTCGACCACGCAGGGCACTCCGGTGAAGTCCTGCATGATGACGCGCGCCGGGGTGAACTGGATCTCCTGGCTCGGGTCGGCGTCGGCGTCCCAGCCGGCGATCGCCCGGATGTCGTCGGCGGTGATGTTCTCGCCGTCCTCGGTGCGCAGGAGGTTCTCCAGCAGCACCTTGAGGCTGAAGGGGAGGGTCTCGACGTCGATGCCCTCGCCCTCCACCGCGTCGAGGCGGAAGATCTCGTAGGACTTCCCGTCCACGTCGAGGGGGCTCTTCGCCCCGAAGCTGTCCTTGCTGGCCATCCCGGTCATCTCCTCAGTCACGTCTGCGTCGCGGTCTCCGCGCGCCCATCCTGCCGCCCTGGCCCGGGCGGGCGGAAGCAGGGCTGCCCTGCCACTCGCTACCCGGGACGACGAAGTCTCTTGACGTCAAGATACATCACCCGAGGGCTCGCGACCAGCACCCCGGTACGGACCCGTCAGCCCTGGGCGAGCTCGGCCAGGTCCTGCCACTGCTCCCAGGTGGCCAGTCGGCCCTCGTAGTCGGCGCGGGCGATGCCCAGCGGGGCGGTGCCGAGGAAGCAGCGCAGCGGCGGCTCGTCGGCGTCGACCAGCCGCAGCACGGCGGCTGCGGAGGCCACCGGGTCCCCCGGGCCGGACGTCGAGCGGGCCTTGCGGTCCTCCTCGACCTTGGCGCGGAAGGCGTCGTACGCCGGCAGCGGCTCCGCGCGGCGGGCCGACGGACCGGCCCAGTCCGTGGCGAACCCGCCGGGCTCGATGATCGTGACCTTGATGCCGAAGTCGGCGACCTCCTGGGCCAGCGACTGGCTGAACCCCTCGAGCGCCCACTTCGAGGCGTGGTAGGCCCCGATGCCGGCGAACGCCGAGATCCCGCCGATCGAGGACACCTGCAGCAGGTGGCCGCTGCCCTGCGCGCGCAGGTAGGGCAGCGCCGCCTGGGTCACCCACATCGCCCCGAAGACGTTGGTCTCCATCTGGTCGCGGAAGTCGGCCTCGGTGAGCTCCTCGGTGAAGCCGAACTGGCCGTACCCGGCGTTGTTGACCACGACGTCGAGGCGCCCGAAGTGGTCGTGCGCCTGCGCCACCGCCGCGAGGTCGGCGTCGCGGTCGGTCACGTCGAGGCGCAGAGGCAGGACGGCGTCGGCGTACCTGTCCACCAGGTCGTCGAGGGTGGAGGTGTCGCGGGCGGTGGCGGCGACGCGGTCGCCGCGCTCGAGGGCGGCGATGCTCCACTCGCGGCCGAAGCCGCGGGACGCGCCGGTGATGAACCAGGTCTTGTGGTCAGCCATGGTGCGACGCTAGTGCGCCCCGTTGACCGGCCGGTCACCCCGGAGTAGGTTCTCGCGCTTGTGCGCTCACCGGTCTGGACCTACCTCCGCCTGGTGCGGGCCGGGTTCCGGGAGCAGTCGGCCTACCTGCTCGCCGCGCTCGGCGGCCTGGTCGCCAACGCCACCTTCGGCCTGCTGAAGGTGGCGATCCTGCTGGCCACGGTGCGCGCCGCCGGCGGGGAGCTGCGGGGGTACGACGCCGCCGAGATGAGCGCCTACATCTGGATCTCCCAGGGCCTGCTCGGCTCGGTCAACCTCACCGGCCGCACCGAGATGGCCGACCGGGTCCGCAACGGTGACGTCGCCGTGGACTTCCTGCGTCCGCTCGACGTGCAGGCCGCCACGGTGGCCACCGACGTGGGCCGGCGGCTCTTCGCCCTGCTCCCGCGCGGGGTGCCGTCGGTGCTGATCGGCGCGCTGCTGGTCGGGATGAGCACGCCCGACTCGGCGTGGTCGTACGCCCTGGGGTCCCTCAGCCTGGTGATCGGCGTCGTGCTGTCCTGCGGATCGGTCTACCTGCTGGCCGTGGTCGGGTTCTGGATCGTGGAGACCCGGGGGCTGCAGATCCTCTACATGGTCGCCTCGGGGTTCCTGGCCGGCCTGTTCGTGCCGATCCGGCTCTTCCCCGACTGGCTGTACGCCGTGGCCGTCTCCACCCCGTTCCCCTCGATGCTGATGTACCCCGTCGACCTGCTCTCGGGGCGGGTCGAGGGCGTCGCGGCGCTGCTGCTGCTGCTGCAGCAGGTGGCCTGGCTGGCCGCGGTCGCGGTGCTGGGGCAGCTGCTGACCCGCGCGGGCCGGCGCCGGTTGGAGGTGCAGGGTGGCTGAGCCGACCCCGTGGTCCAGGAGCGAGCGACCACCCCGGTGGTCGAGGAGCGAGCGCAGCGAGCGTCTCGAGACCCTCACCCTGCGCACGCGCTGGGAGCCGTACCGCGCCGTCCTGGCCTCGCGTGTCCGGTCCCAGCGCAGCTACCGCGCCAGCTTCGCGCTCGACCTGGGCAGCGCCCTGCTGGTGGGCCTGGTCGAGCTGGCCGAGGTGGCGGTCCTCTACCTCGCCGTGGACCGGATCGGCGGCCTGAGCCTGGCCCAGGTGGTGCTGGTCTTCGGGATCGCCGACCTCACCTTCAGCCTGGCCGACATGGTCGTCGGGCACTGCGACGAGCTGCCACGCTTCATCCGCGCCGGCACCCTCGACGTGTTCTACCTCCGCCCCCAGCCGCTGCTGCTGCAGCTGGTCACCAGCGACATCTCGCTGCGGCGCCTGGCCCGCGCATCGGTCGGCGGCGGGGCCCTGGTGGTCGGCCTGGTGCTCAACGACGTGGCGTGGGGGCCGTCGGCGGTGGCGCTGCTGGTGCTCGCCGTGCTCTCGGGCGCCGCCACCTTCGCGGCGCTCTTCGTCACCGCGGCCGGGCTGCAGTTCTTCCTCGTCAACGGCGCCGAGATGACCAACGCCTTCGTCTACGGTGGGCGGTACGCCGCCAGCCAGCCGGCGTCGGTGTGGCCGCGGGGGCTCCTCGTGGTCTTCGGCTTCGTCTTCCCGATGGCCTTCACCGGCTACCTGCCGGTGGTCACCCTGCTCGACCTGCCCGGCGTTCCGGGCCTGCCCGGATGGCTGGGCTGGTGCGCCCCGCTGGCCGCGGTGTGGGCGTGGGTGGTGGCCCTGACCTGCTGGCGCTGGGGCGTGCGGCACTACCAAGGAGCAGGCGGATGAGCGACGCGACCGACCGGTCGATCATCGAGACCGAGGGCCTCACCCGCGACTTCCGGGTGCGCGACGGGGTGCGTCGCCGCACGGTCCGTGCAGTCGACGACCTGACCCTGCGGGTCGCCCCCGGCGAGGCCGTGGGCTACATCGGGGCCAACGGGGCGGGCAAGTCAACCACGATCAAGATGCTCACCGGCATCCTGGTGCCGACCTCCGGCGTGGTGCGCACCTGCGGGAGGCGACCGGTGCCCGAGCGGCGCCGGCTGGCCGGTGAGGTCGGCGTCGTCTTCGGTCAGCGGTCCCAGCTGTGGTGGGACCTGCCCGTGCGCGAGTCGTTCGCGCTCCTGGCCTCGATCCACCGGCGCCCGCCGGCCGACGCCCGTACGCGCACCGAGGAGCTGGTCGAGCGGCTGGAGATGGCCGAGATCCTGGGCACACCCGTACGCCAGCTCTCCCTGGGCCAGCGGATGCGCGCGGAGGTCGCCGCCGCCCTGCTCCACCGCCCCCGCCTGGTGATCCTCGACGAGCCCACCATCGGGCTCGACGTCCTGTCCAAGCAGCGGCTGCGCGAGTTCTTGGTCGAGGAGCGGGCCGTCCACGGCACCACGCTGCTCCTGACCACCCACGACATGGGTGACGTGGAGCGGTTGTGCGACCGGGTGGTGCTGGTGGACCGCGGCCGGCTCGTCTTCGACGGCGACCTGGCCGGGCTGGGCCGCACCGTCGGCGCCGAGCGGGTGCTGGTGGTCGACCTCGCCGAGGCCACGGCCGACCTCGACGACGTGCCCGACACCCGCCACCTCGGCAGCGAGGGCCACGGCCTGCGCCAGCGTCTGGCCTTCGACGCGCAGCGGACCACGGCCGCGCGGGTGCTGGCCGAGGTCTCGGCCCGCGTCGAGGTGCTCGACCTGTCGGTCGAGGAGCCCCGGGTCGAGGACGTCGTCCGCCGGGTCTACGCCGCCCGCCGCTGACCCCCGCCGGCCGGTCGATGTGCTGATCGCACGCGCCGGGTGGATGCCAACCACACATCGACCCACCCTCGCCAGGCCGCGAGGCTCGGGCCGGCGGCCCCGCACCCCGACGCACCGCCACCCCCGGAGGTCGAGGAGGGAGCGCAGCGACCGTCTCGAGACCCCACCGGGCCTCGATGATCGCGGTCAGTCAGCCGGCTCCAGCAGCGCCACGCACTCGACGTGGTGCGTCATCGGGAAGAGGTCGAGCGCGCGGAGGCTGCGCAGCTCCCACCCGAGCCCGGCGAAGGTGGCCACGTCGCGGGCCAGGGCGGCGGGGTCGCAGGCCACGTAGGCCACCGCGCGCGGCCCCCGGGCCACCACCTGCTCCACGACCGCGCGGCGGGCGCCGGTGCGCGGCGGGTCGAGCACGACCAGGTCGACGTCGGGCGCCGCCCCGGCCCCGAGCACCTGCTCGACCGCCCCGGCGTGCACCTGCGCGCCCGGGACGTTGTCCGCCGACAGCCGGGCCGCCGCGGCGTCGGCCTCGACCATGGTCACCAGGGCCGTGTCGCCGACCGCGTCGGCCAGGAACCTGCCGAAGAGCCCTACGCCGGCGTAGAGGTCGAGCGCACGCTCCCCCGGCCGGGGCGCCAGCGCGGCCAGGACCGTCTCGACGAGCACCCCGGGTGCGCCGGGGTGGACCTGCCAGAAGCCGCCCTCGGCCACCGCGAAGGTGTGCGGGCCCACGTCGTGCGAAGGAGGACGGTGCGCGTCGAGCAGGCAGTCCTCCACGTCGACCACGTCGTGCGAGCGGTGCACGCGCATCCCGCGGCGTCCGCCGGGCAGGTCGACGTAGTGGTGCCGGGTGCGCCAGCGCAGGCCGTCGTCGTCGCCGGGCACGGCCTCGACGGTGACCGCGACGTCGAGGCCGGCCAGGCGGGCCAGCTGCTCGCGCACCACCGCCGCCTTGAGCTCGCGCTGCGCCGGGAGCGCCACGTGCTGGAGGTCGCAGCCTCCGCAGCGGCCCGGACCGGCGTACGGGCAGGGCGCCGCGACCCGGTCGGAGGAGGCGGTACGCACCTCGACGGCGTCACCACGCCAGAACCGGTCCCCGTCGGAGCCCTCGGTGACCACCAGGACCACCTCCTCGCCGGGCAGGGCGTGGCGCACGAACACGACCCGGCCGGCGTCCTCGCCGGCGCGGGCGTCGAGGCGGGCCACGCAGTGGCCGCCGTGGGCGACCGGGCCGACCTCCGCCTCGAACCGCTCCCCCACCCGGACCCGTCCTTTCGGGGTGCGGGCACGTGCGTGCCGGGCACCCGTACGAGTGCCGGGACGTCGCCCGGACCGGCGCGGCCCGTCCGCCTGCCCGCTCATCGGCGGGAGGGTTCGTCGGCCCGGCCGCTCCGCAGGTCACCGGGGCGGACCCGCTTGCCCTCGCGCAGCACCTTCTCCCTGGCGATGCGCGACGACTGCAGCTGGTAGGGCACCGAGATCACCATGACGCCGGGCGCGAAGAGCAGCCGTCCCTTGAGGCGGAGCGCCGTCTGGTTGTGCAGCAGCTGCTCCCACCAGCGACCCACGACGTACTCCGGGATGTAGACCGCGACCACCCCGCGGGGGTTGGCCCGACGGATCTCGGTGGCGTACTCGACGATCGGCTTCACGAGCTCGCGGTACGGCGAGTGCAGCACCTTCAGCGGCACCCCGAAGTTGCGCTGCTCCCACTGCTGGAGCAGGGTCGCGGTCTGCCGGGCGTCGCTGGAGACGTAGACACCCTCGAGCACGTTGGGCCGGGTCGCCTTGGCGAAGGCGAGTGCGCGCAGCGTCGGCTTGTGCAGCTTGGAGACCAGGACGATGGCGTGCACCCGCGTAGGCAGGATCTTGTCACCCTCGTCGGCCGCCAGCTCCTTCTCGACACTGTCGTAGTGACCGCGGATCTTGCGCATCAGGGCGAAGAAGAAGCCCATGGCCAGGATCGTGATCCAGGCACCCTCGCGGAACTTGGTGACCAGGATGATCACCAGCACGACGGCGGTGAGGCCGAGCCCGACGGTGTTGATCACCCGGGAGCGGAACATCCGCCGCCGTGCAGCCGGGTCGCGCTCGGCGCGCAGCAGGCGGGTCCAGTGCCGGATCATGCCCAGCTGGCTGAGGTTGAAGGACACGAAGACGCCCACGATGTAGAGCTGGATCAGCCGGGTCGGCTGGGCGTCGAAGGCCACGATCAGCACGATGGCCATGACCGCCAGGAACACGATGCCGTTGGAG